>NZ_ATXB01000001.1:1340000-1675000 GCF_000421465.1 Methylohalobius crimeensis 10Ki | reverse complement strand
GCTTGGGTGGCATCGGCCTGCTCCTCGGAGGCGATCGCCTTCAACAGCAAGGCATCGCGGGCACGCTTGCGCAACTCGTCCACCAACTCCTCGTCGAAGGCTTCGATCCCCAACAGTTCCTTGGCCGGTACGTAGGCCAATTCCTCCAGGGAAGTAAATCCTTCCTGGACGAGCGCATCGGAAAGATCCTCGTCGATATCCAGTTGCTCCATGAATTTTTGTTTGATCAATTCCGACTCGGAGCGGTGTTTTTCCTCCATTTCCGATGCCGACATCACATTCAGCTCCCAACCGGTCAGCAGGCTCGCCAAGCGCACGTTTTGCCCGCCCCGACCGATCGCCTGGGACAGATTTTCGTCGGCTACCGCGATATCCATGGCATGGGCGTCCTCGTCCACCACGATGGAAACGATATCGGCCGGCGCCATCGCATTGATGACAAATTGGGCTTCGTTTTCATCCCAGAGGATGATATCGACCCGTTCCCCGTTGAGTTCGTTGGAAACCGCCTGCACCCGAGAGCCGCGCATGCCGATGCAAGCGCCGATCGGATCCAGGCGCGGGTCATTGCTTTTCACCGCCAGCTTGGCCCGCACGCCGGGCTCGCGGGCGGCCCCCTTGATTTCGATCACATCCTCGCCGATTTCCGGCACTTCCAGCCGGAACAGCTCGATCAACAGTTCCGGCGCGGTGCGGCTGACGATCAACTGAGGACCGCGGCCTTCCTCGCGGACTTCCTTAAGATAACCGCGCACCCGATCCCCGATTCGGAAAGATTCGTGAGCAATGGTTTCCTCGCGGGGGATCAAGGCTTCCGCGTTTTCGCCCAAATCCAAATAAACGTTGCCCCGCTCGGTCCGTTTGACCACTCCGGTGACCAATTGCCCGACCCGGTCCTTATACGCTTCCACGACTTTGCGCCGCTCCGCTTCGCGCACCTTCTGCACGATGACCTGCTTGGCGGTTTGCGCGGCGATCCGGCCGAAGGCGATGGATTCGATGGGACGCTCCACGTATCCCCCCAGCTCGGACTCCGGGTCGATATCGCGAGCTTCTTCCAGGATTATTTCCCGCTCCGGATCTTCCAACTGATCCGATTCCACCACTTGCCAGCGACGGAAAGTTTTGTACTCGCCCGTTTCCCGATCGATCTCCACCCGCACATCGATTCCGCCTTCGCGCTTCTTGGTCGTGGCGGTGGCCAGGGCGGTTTCCAGGGCTTGAAAAATGGTCTCCTTGTCGATGTCCTTTTCGTGGGAAACCACGTCGACAACACGTAGAATCTCTTTGTTTGTCATCGGCTTTATCCTTTCAGTATCGCTTTGTAATCGGGCACCAAGCGGGCTTTATCAATGTTGTCAATCGGGAGGGCGATCTCATCGCCGCCGTCGGTTCTGAGAATCAAGCAATCGTCCTCGGTGCCGGCGATCACCCCTTTGAAGCGACGCTGGCCGTCCCGCGGTTGTCTGAGCCTGAGCTTTACGGCTTGATCGACGAAACGGCGGAAATGGTCCAAGGTAAACAAGGGACGGTCGATTCCCGGGGAGGAAACCTCCAGCAGATAACTTCCGGAGACCGGATCCTCTACATCCAATAGTGCGCTCACCTGGTTGCTGACCCGTTCGCAATCGTCGACGGTGATTCCATCCTCGGCATCGATATAGATGCGCATGACCCGATGTCCGCGGCTGTCGGAATCCCATTCGATCCCGATCAACTCGTATCCCAGGCCGGTAACCACCGGCGCCAGCAATTCGCTTAATTGATCTGACACCCTGCTCATAAAAATTCGATGAAACTCTCGGCCATAAAAAATGGGCCCAAGGCCCATTTTGTTGTTCTTCGCATCCTGCGCAAAATAAAAAGCCCCGCTTACGGGGGCTGAATTGGTTGCGGGGGCAGGATTTGAACCTGCGACCTTCGGGTTATGAGCCCGACGAGCTACCGAACTGCTCCACCCCGCGATCGATAAAAGTCATTATACAAACATCCGCCCGCCTTTGCAATGGCCATATTCAACTCCTGGCATTTCAATTAGGGCGATGCGTATAAATCGAAATAGTTGGTCGATAAAAACGCCAAAAAGTTCAATCCCAAAGCCGCCACGACGCCCGCGAGCAAGTCGTCCAGCATCACCCCGAGCCCGCCGGGGGTCTTTTTCTCGACCCAAGCGATCGGCCCGGGTTTCCAAATATCCAGCAAGCGGAACAGGACGAAGCCAAGCAGCATGTATTGCCATGTGAGGGGCGCTCCGAGCATGGCGACCCAATACCCGATCACTTCGTCCCACACGATCGCGGGGTGATCGTCTTGGCCCAGATCGTGAGCGACCCGGCTGCAAACGTACACCCCGGCCACCAAGCCCAAAACGATGGCCGCCAAATACAACTCCGGATCGATCGACTTGAGCCCCCAGTATAAAGGCATCGCCACCAGCGTTCCCACCGTACCCGGCGCCACCGGCGACAAACCGGCCCCAAACCCCAGCGCGAGCATATGATCCCAACGGGACCACTTGAACGTCAAAGCTATATTGGTCATATTAGAAATGGCGATAACCTGCGGAGGAAAAATCGATCAAACGCTTCCCTTTCCGCAATCGCAACCCTTGTTGTTGTTCTATCGTGCCTATACGATGCCATGTCAGATTATTCTTTTGCAAGCTTCGTTCCAATTCCGCACTTTTCTGGGGAGACACGGTAAAACACAATTCATAATCATCGCCGCCGCATAGCGGCAATCGCCAATCCCCGGTGTCCTCCATATAATCCCGCACCGCCGCCGACACGGGCAGCGCCGACCAATCGACGATCGCCCCCGCCCCGCTCGCGGAAAGCACATGGCCGAGATCCTGGGCCAGCCCGTCGGAAATATCGATACAGGCATGGGCCAATTCTCTTAATGCCACCCCTAACGCCACGCGCGGCACGGGCCGCAGCAAACGCTCAATGGCGCTTTCGTCCCGCCAAGCCACCTCTCCTTGGAGCATCTTCAGCCCCAAGCCGGCGTCTCCCAAAGGGCCGCTGACGCAGATCCAATCTCCCGGTCGCGCCGCCGACCGCCGCAACGCCTTTCCCTCGGGCACCCACCCCAAGGCCTGGACGGTGATCGCCAGAGGCCCCCGGGTGGTATCGCCGCCGACCAGATCGACCTTGTAAGATTCGGCCAACTCGAACCAACCGCGGGCGAACCCTTCCAGCCAATCCGAATCCGCCTCGGGGAGGGTCAGGGCCAGTAAAACCCACGCCGGTTCGGCGCCCATCGCCGCCAAATCGCTCAAGTTGACCGCCAACGCCTTATGCCCCAGGCTGACCGGGTCCACGTCCGGAAAAAAATGGACGCCCGAGACCAGCGTATCGACGCTGGCGGCCAGCGCTTGGCCCGGGGGTGCAACCAAAAGCGCGGCGTCGTCGCCGACCCCCAGTCGGGTTTGGCCGCGTAGCGGAGAACGGGTGAAAAAACGTCGGATGAGATCGAATTCGTCCAAGCGATCAAGCCAATTTTTGTCGTCGGGCGGCGGCCACTTCCTCGGCCCGCACTTCATGGGCGAGTTTATCCAGTACCCCGTTGACGTATTTATAGCTTTTGTGGGTGCCTCCGAAGGCCTTGCCCAAATTGATCGCCTCGTTCAGGACCGCCCGATAGGGCACTTCCCGACGGTACAGTAATTCGTACGCCCCCACCCTGAGAATCGCGCGTTCGATGGGATCGATTTCCGCCACCGGGCGGTCGGTAAATCGACCGAGCGCTGCGTCGATCGCTTCGCAATGGTCGGTCACGCCGTGGAGAATCTCGGCAAAATACGGGAGCCGCGCCCCGCCATCGGCCATTTCCTCCAGGAACTGACGCTCGATCTGGGCGGGCGAAAATCCGGTCACCTGCCATTGATACAAAGCTTGCAAGGCGCAGCGGCGCGCCCCGCTCCGGGTCGCTTTGGTTCTTTTCTCTGGAGAAGATTTTTCCATCACGCGTTATCCAATCTCCGTATGAGATCCACCATTTCGATCGCCGTCATCGCCGCCTCGAACCCCTTGTTCCCGGCTTTGGTACCGGCCCGCTCGACGGCCTGCTCGATGGTATCGGTGGTGAGAACGCCGAAGGCCACCGGAATTCGATGTTGAAGGGAGACCTGCGCCGTTCCCTTGACGCATTCGCCGGCGACGTAATCGAAATGAGGCGTCGCCCCCCGGATCACCGTTCCCAGGGCAATCACCGCATCCACCGCGCCGCGCCTGGCCACCGCCTCGATGGCCAGCGGCAACTCGAATGCACCGGGCACCTTGACTTCCTGAAGGGCGGACAGCTCCGCACCGTGGCGCAGCAAGGCGTCGATGGCTCCCTGCCGAAGTTGTTCGACGATGAATCCGTTAAAGCGGGAAACGACCAGGCAAAAGCGCATGCCGGCCGCGTTCAGATTTCCTTCGAAGGTTTGAATGTCACGCATGGTTAATCAAGTCTCCACATATTCGACCACTTCCAGGCCGAAGCCCGGCAGTCCCTTGAATTTTTTCGGCGTTCCCAACACCCGGAGTTTATGCACCCCCAGTTCGGCCAATATCTGGGCGCCGGTGCCGGTAGTACGCCAATCGTCCGGAAATTCTTCGGGCGGCATATCCACTCGATTGTCCTGTAAATGATAACGATGGATTTTTTCCACCAGGGATTGGGTATCCTCCTCGTTGCGAATCACCACCAAAATGCCGCGGCCCTCCTCGGCGATGCGCCGCATGGCGTAACGCAGGGGCATGCCGGGCTCGCGCTTGGAAGCCAACAGATCGCTGAGCAAATTGCGGGCGTGGACGCGCACCAGAACCGGCTCGTCGCCGGCCACGTCCCCCATGATCAGGGCCAAATGCAATTTATTATCGACGCCATCCTGAAAGGCGATCAAGCGGAAATCCCCGTATTCGGTCGGGAAGCGGCATTCGCTCACCTGCTCGACGGTCTTTTCATTTTCCAAGCGGTAGCGAATCAGATCGGCGATGGTGCCGATCTTGAGGCCGTGTTCGCGGGCGAATTGCTCCAACTGGGGACGCCGCGCCATGGAACCGTCCTCGTTGAGAATCTCGACGATCACCGCCGCCTCCTCCAAGCCCGCCAGGCGGGCCAGATCGCAGCCGGCCTCGGTGTGGCCGGCACGGCTCAGCACGCCGCCCGGATGGGCCATTAACGGAAAAATATGCCCGGGCTGGACCAGATCCGACGGCTTGGCATCGGGAGCGACCGCCACCTGGATGGTGCGCGCCCGGTCGGCGGCGGAAATCCCGGTGGTGATCCCCTCGGCGGCGTCGACCGAAACGGTGAAATTGGTCCGGTAGGGGGTTTGATTTTCGGTCACCATCAGCGGCAGACGCAGCTGCTGACAGCGCTCCCGCGGCAAAGTCAGGCAAATCAAGCCGCGCGCGTAGCGGGCCATGAAGTTGATGTCCTCGGGCCGGGTGAAACTGGCGGCCAGAATCAAATCCCCTTCATTCTCGCGCGCCTCGTCGTCCATGATGACGACCATGCGCCCCTGGCGCATATCGGCGATAATTTCCTCAATCGTGTTCATGGCGCACCTCCCTGTACGCCACCCTGCGGGCGCACTAAAGTGCGTGCAAATTCTCTGTCCTGATAATTTGTCATAACAAATTCATACAAATCCACTGCGTTTCAGCAATTCCAAGTCGACGCCGGTCTCCGCGGCTTTTTCCCCCAAAACCAAGCGCTCCAGATAACGGGCGATCACGTCCACCTCCAAATTCACCCGGGCGCCCTTATCGGTTGCCCCCAAGGTGGTCTCGGCCAGGGTATGGGGAACGATGTTGACTTCGAACGCGGCCCCTTCCACCCGGTTGACGGTCAAGCTGATGCCGTCCACGCAGATCGATCCCTTGGCGGCGATATAGCGCGCCAATTCCGACGGCGCCTCGATCCGAAAACGGACCGACCGGCCGTCGCTCCAGCGGGCGGTGACGATTCCGACCCCATCCACGTGGCCGGAGACGATGTGGCCGCCGAAGCGAGTCCGGGGCGTCATGGCCAATTCCAAATTCACCGCCGCCCCTGCCCGAACCTCTCCCAAGACGGTGTGACCCAGGGTCTCCCGGGAAACGTCGGCGACGAACGCACGCTCGGAAAGGGAAACGGCTGTCAGACAAACGCCGCCGACGGCGATGCTGTCGCCCAATTGCACCTGATCCAGGGGCAGCTTGCCCGAACCCACGGTCAAACGAACGTCGCCGCCTTTCGGGTCGATGGCTTCGATTTTGCCGATCGCTTGTATTATACCGGTAAACATTTCAGAGACCGCCTACAAAGTACGACATCGCCTTAACCCCCTCTCCGTCCGGAAATGACTTAAAAGGCATTTTCCTCTCATTAGATCCACCCTCTCCCGCCAGCGGGAGAGAGATAATAGCATCGCGATTACCCTGAACCTCACACGAGATTTGAAACAGACGCTGATTGAACCGCCAGAGGATGGCCGGGACTCGCCTGAAAGGCGTTTGCTTCCCCCCTCCCTTGCCCTCCCCCCGTTGGGGGGAGGGTTGGGTGGGGGGAAGCCCCCAGGGACGGGTTTACGGCGTCCCGGAAGGCGAGTCCCGGCCATCCTTTTCAAAAAACAGCAAACCAAATGATTATTCCTTTAAGGTCAAACGGATGCGAAGATCCGGGCCGATGCGGCGGACATCGCTCAACCGAAGATCGATCCGGTCGCGCATGGTCCGGATGCCAGGCAAATGAAACAACCCCCGCCCGGTATCGCCCAACAGGGTGGGCGCCAGATAGACCACCCAGTCGTCCACCAGCCGCTTTTCCGCCAAGGCGCCGTTGAGCCTGGACCCGGCTTCCACCAGCACTTGGTTGATCTCGCGGCGGCCCAAGCTCGCCAGCAAGGCGGTCAAATCCACTCGTCCATCGGTATCCGGCGGCAATACCGCCACCTCCGCCCCGGCCTCCTCCAGGCGGGCGCGCCGCCCGGCGTCTCCGGTCACGGTGGCCACCACGGTATGGCCCGGCAGCTCGAGCATCCGCGCCGTGGGCGGCATCCTCAAGGCGGAATCCAGCACCACCCGCAGCGGCTGAGAGACTTCTTCTTCAGTCTCCAAGCGCGCGGTCAGCGCCGGATCGTCCGCCAATACCGTCTCGATGCCGGTCAAAATAGCGGAACTGGCCGCCCTCAGGCGGTGCACGTCGCGCCGCGCCTCGGCGGAGGTGATCCAACGGCTCTCGCCGGAAGCCAATGCGGTGCGACCGTCCAGGCTCGCAGCCAGCTTGGCGATGACCCACGGATAGCCGGATTCCATCCGCCGACAAAACCCCCGGTTCAAGCGACGGGCTTCGGCTTCCAGCACGCCGCAACAGGTCTCGACGCCGGCGGCGCGCAACTGAGCCAATCCCTGACCGGCCACCCGGGGGTTGGGATCGATCATGGCCACCACCGCCCGGCGCACACCGGCTTGAATCAAGGCTTCGCTGCAAGGCGGCGTGCGGCCGTGGTGACAACACGGTTCCAGGGTGATGTAGCAATCGGCGCCGCGGGCTTTTTTCCCCGCCGCTTGCAAGGCCAAAATCTCGGCGTGGGGTTCCCCGGCGCGGCGGTGCCAACCTTCCCCCACCACTTCCCCGTCGCGCACCAGCACGCAGCCGACGCGGGGGTTGGGATCGGTGGTATACCAACCGCGCTCGGCCAAACGCAAGGCCCGGCCCATGTGGACGTAATCGTCGGAACGCTGGGTCATCAAGCGCCTTTTTCCAATCCCTCGATCACCGCCCTGAATTCGCTCACATCCTCGAAACTGCGATAGACCGAGGCGAAACGGACGTAGGCGACCCGGTCCAAGCGCTTCAGCTCTTCCATCACCATCTCGCCCAGCAGGCGCGAAGGGATCTCGCGCTCCCCGCGGCGCATCAAAGCCTGTTTGATGTGCTGCACGCTGGCGTCGATCCGCTCGCTTTCCACCGGCCGCTTTTCCAAGGCCCGCATCAACCCGCCCCGCAACTTCGTCTCGTCGAACATTTCCCGGCGGCCGTCGCGCTTGACCACCCGGGGAAGATTCAATTCCACGGTTTCATAAGTGGTGAATCGCTCCTTGCATCGGACACACTCCCGCCGCCGCCGAACCTTTCCGTCCGAGGTCAGGCGCGTATCGATCACGCGGGTATCGGGGGTATTGCAAAATGGACAATACATCGATTGGGTTTAACTTCCGTAGACCGGAAAACGCCGACAGAGTTGCACCACCTGATCCTTGACTCGCTCGATCGTCGCCTCGTTATCGATGTCGTCCAACACATCGCACATCCAGCCGGCCAATTCCCGGCATTCTTTGACCCCGAATCCACGCGTGGTCGCCGCGGGTGTACCGAGCCGAACGCCGCTGGTCACGAAGGGCGACTGGGGATCGTTGGGAACCGCGTTCTTGTTGACGGTGACATGGGCTTTTCCCAAGACGGCTTCGGCCTGTTTGCCGGTAATCCCCTTGCCTATCAGGTCCACCAAGAATAGATGATTGTCGGTACCGCCGGAGACGATCCGGTAGCCGCGCTCCGCGAAGGCGGCGGCCATGGCGCGCGCATTCTCCACCACCTGCCCTTGGTAATCGCGGAAATCGGCGCTCATCGCCTCCTTCAATGCCACCGCCTTGGCGGCGATCACATGCATCAAGGGGCCGCCCTGGATGCCGGGGAACACTGTGGAATTGAGCTTTTTCTCCACTTCCGGATTGGCCTTGGCCAAGATCAAACCGCCGCGGGGACCGCGCAAAGTCTTGTGAGTGGTGGTGGTGGTCACATCGGCGAAGGGCACCGGATTGGGATAAACCCCGGCGGCCACCAAGCCCGCCACGTGCGCCATATCCACCATCAACCAGGCGCCCACCGAATCGGCGATGGCGCGGAACTTTTCCCAATCCACCACCCGGGAATAGGCGGAAAAGCCGGCTACGATCATTTTCGGTTTGTACTCCGCGGCCAGTTCCGCCACCTGATCGTAGTCGATCTCGCCGGTATCGCTGCGGATACCGTACTGAACGGCGTTGAAGAGCTTGCCGGACAAGTTCACTTTGGCGCCGTGGGTCAAATGCCCGCCGTGGGCCAAACTCATTCCCAGAATCGTATCCCCCGGCTGCAGAAGGGCCAAATAGACCGCCTGATTGGCCTGGGAGCCGGAATGAGGCTGCACGTTGGCGTAATCCGCCCCGAACAGGGCCTTGGCACGCTCCATGGCCAGGGTCTCGGCGACGTCCACGTACTCGCAGCCGCCGTAGTAACGCTTGCCGGGATAGCCTTCGGCGTATTTGTTGGTGAGCACCGATCCTTGGGCCTCGAGCACCCGGGGGCTGGCGTAATTTTCGGAAGCGATCAATTCCACATGATCTTCCTGGCGTCGCTGCTCGGCTTGAATCGCCCCCCACAACTCCTCGTCGAAACCGGCAATCTCCATACCTTTGCTGAACATAAAATTCCTCCACCCGTCCAGATATACAGGCTAAAAATCGTTTTATTCTAAGGCTTGGCCGTCTTCGCAGCCAGTAAAATCGAGTACAATGGATTTTTGAATACTCAACCCATCGCGTCATCTTATGGCTCAATACATCTACACCATGCATCGGGTGAGCAAGGTCGTGCCGCCCAATCGAACTATTCTAAAGGACATTTCCCTGTCTTTCTTCCCCGGCGCCAAAATCGGGGTCCTCGGCCTCAACGGCTCGGGCAAATCCTCGCTGCTTCGGATCATGGCCGGCGTGGACACGGAGTTCGACGGCGAAGCCCGTCCCATGTCCGATATCCGCATTGGCTATCTGCCTCAGGAACCCGAACTCGACCCGGACCAAACCGTCCGGGAAACGGTCGAGGAAGGGGTCGCCCACGTGGTCGCCACCTTGCGGCGCTTCGAGGAAGTCAGCAGCGCCTTCGCCGACCCGGATGCCGACTACGAGCAACTCCTCGCCGAACAGGCCGAGCTGCAAGCCGAAATCGACGCCCACGACGCCTGGAACCTGGGGCGCCGACTGGAAATCGCCGCCGATGCCCTGAGGCTGCCGGATTGGGACACCAAGGTCGGCCCCCTCTCCGGGGGGGAAAAACGGCGCGTGGCGATCTGCCGCCTGCTCCTGTCCAATCCCGACATGCTGCTATTGGACGAACCCACCAACCATCTGGACGCCGAATCGGTGGCTTGGCTGGAACGCTATCTGCACGAATACACGGGCACCGTGGTGGCGGTCACCCACGACCGCTACTTCCTCGACAACGTGGCCGGCTGGATTCTGGAACTGGACCGCGGCCACGGCATCCCCTGGCAAGGCAACTACTCCTCCTGGTTGGAACAAAAGGAGCGCCGCCTGGAAACGGAGGAAAAGCAGGAAAGCGCCCGCATGCGGGCCATGAAAGCGGAACTGGAATGGGTGCGGAGCAACCCCAAAGGCCGCCACGCCAAGTCCAAGGCACGCCTGGCGCGGTTCGAGGAACTCTCCTCCCAGGAATTCCAAAAACGCAACGAAACCCGGGAAATCTACATTCCGCCCGGCCCGCGCCTGGGGGATGTGGTGGTGGAAGCCGAGCACCTCCGAAAAGGCTACGGCGACCGACTGCTCATCGACGATTTGAGCTTCAATCTCCCGCCGGGGGGAATCGTCGGCGTGATCGGCCCCAACGGCGTCGGCAAGACGACCTTGTTCCGGATGATCGCCGGCGAGGAAACCCCGGACGCCGGCACCATCCGGATCGGCGACACCGTCAAGCTGGCCTACGTGGATCAGAGCCGCGAAGCGCTCGATCCCGACAAAACCGTCTGGGAGGAAATTTCCGACGGACTGGACCTGATCGAGGTGGGCACCTACAAAACCCCCTCCCGCGCCTACGTGGGGCGCTTCAACATCAAGGGATCGGACCAGCAAAAGCGGATCGGCGATCTGTCCGGGGGGGAACGCAACCGGGTCCACCTGGCGAAGCTGCTCAAAAGCGGCGGCAACGTGCTGCTGTTGGACGAACCCACCAACGACCTGGACGTGGAAACCCTCCGCGCCCTGGAGGACGCCCTCCTGGCCTTCCCCGGCTGCGCCGTGGTGATCTCCCACGACCGCTGGTTCCTGGACCGGGTCGCGACCCATATCCTGGCCTTCGAAGGCAACAGCGAAGTGGAATGGTTCGAAGGCAACTACGCCGACTACGAAGCCGACCGCCGGCGGCGGCTCGGCGACGAGGCCATGCCGCACCGAATCAAGTACAAGCGGCTGGCGGATTAAGCGGCCAAAGCCGCGCGCCTTCGCTTGCCAGCCGCTCGCGAAAGCCATCGGAAAGACGCTGCCAATCGGCCACATCGACTCGAAACGGCAGCGTCGATTCCTCGAAGGCATCTTGAAGCCGAAACAAGCGCTGCAAGGAAAGCGGCTTGGCGCATTTGACCGCCAGATCCAAGTCCGAATAAGGCCGAGCCTTTCCGGTTACCCGGGAACCGAACGCCCAAACTTCGCATTCGGGGACATGGGCCGCCAAAATGCGACGCACAATGTCCAACTGCGCCGCTGTCAAATCAATCATTGCGTTGCTTGAGAGCAGCTAAAAGCGCTTCGGCGTCCGTTATGAAGTCAACCGCAACGTTAAATACCTCCCAAGCCGTTTCTTCGTGATAAGTATGGGAGGTCAAGTTGCGCGCCCGGTGATAAAACATCCAGCGATCCACACTTTCAATCAACTGGTGCTCGGCGGCCAACCTAAACAACTCGCGCCGGGAAACGCCATCCACGTAAGAGCGCCCCAAATTCTGCTCCAACCAGCGGCGCATCGACTTCCAGCACAGTTCATAGCTGAACTCGAAATGCTGGATCGCTCCGGCGCGAACCGCCTGCCGGGCAATCTTGTCCAACTTGTCCATGAAGGTGGCATCTTGGGCTTTGCTCGCCACCTTCCGATAAATATGTAATGCTTTTTCCAGACTACCGAGATCTAACATTGAATCCCATCCCTAAAATTTTTGAAGCAATTCAAGCTACCTCAAGGTTTTCCTGAAATCCATTTCCGCCACCGCCTGAATCCAGTGGGAACCCGGTATAACCACGACTCCAGCCAAGCCGCCCTCATTCCCCGCGACGACTTGGACGCGGTGGATAAAGCCAGTCCCTTATTTCGTTAAAGTTTCAAGCATTTCCAATTGCCATAGCGCTTCCCCCCGATTGTCACCGCATATCTGCGAATCCGCCTGAAATCGTTCGCAAACCGCCGGCCGCTCCGGCATGCCGAACAAACGGCAACGCCAATCGTCGGTGAGCTGCACGCAACGCACCCCGGCGGGCTTGCCCTCGGGCATGCCCGGAATCGGACTGGATATGGAAGGTGCGATGCAGCAGGCGCCGCAGCCGAACCGACAGGTCATGGTCATAGGAATATCCTCAAGCTACAATGCCAAAAACGGATGGATTCTACCCGCTCATGCACCAATTGCCCATCGCCGCCGACATCCTGCCGGCGGTTACTTCTGCCCTTTCATCACCAAACGGCCAGGGGATTGGACACCATAAGTGGATAGGGGTGCAAAGAATTATCCACAATAGTTGAGCCTGAGACCATGTTATTCAATTCCTACCAGTTCATCTTTGCATTTTTCCCACTGACCTTATTGGTATTTATCTTATTGCTTAGGAGGTTCAATAAAGAGCTAGCGCTAGGGTGGTTAGTAATTGCTTCCCTCTTTTTTTACGGATGGTGGAACCCTGCTTATTTGGGATTGATAATATTTTCCATATTAGCAAACTATACAATAGGAAAGATATTGTCAGACCCTTTAGGCAACGAGAAATCCAGGAGATTATTCCTGACGCTTGGAATTTGTCTGAACCTGGCTTTGCTTGGCTATTATAAGTATGCCAATTTTTTTATAACTAACATCAATGCTCTCACGGGATCCAAACTCCACATGCCTGAAATTTTCCTGCCGCTGGCAATATCATTTTTTACATTTCAACAGATTGCCTATTTAGTGGATGCATTTCGGGGGGTTGCACGCGAGCAAAGATTTCTTCATTACTCACTGTTCGTAACGTTTTTCCCTCAACTCATTGCGGGACCTATTGTGCATCACCAAGAAATGCTGCCGCAATTCATGCGCCGGACCTTGAACGTCCTGTGCTCAAAAAATCTGGCAATTGGAATCACGATTTTTTCTATTGGTTTATTTAAAAAGGGGGTTTTGGCTGACGGTGTAGCCGCCTATGCTTCGCCTGTATTTGATGACGCCCGAACTGGCGGGGCTATTTCCTTACTGACGGCCTGGAGCGGAGCCTTGGCCTATACCATGCAGTTGTATTTCGATTTTTCAGGGTATTCGGATATGGCCATTGGAGGTGCTCGCATGTTCGGAATCGTTTTGCCGCTTAATTTCAATTCTCCATATAAGGCAACCAGCATCATCGAATTTTGGAGGCGTTGGCATATTACGCTTTCTCGCTTTTTACGCGATTATCTTTATATTCCCCTCGGTGGTAATCGCAATGGTTCCGCGCGCCGTTATCTCAATTTAATGGTGACGATGCTGTTAGGGGGGCTGTGGCACGGAGCGGGCTGGACTTTCGTGGTGTGGGGCGGATTGCATGGATTTTATTTGTTCGTAAATCATGTCTGGCACAAATTCAAGCTTTTTCCGAACAAACCCAACACAATTTTGGCAAGATTTGGTCAAACGGTCTCTTGGCTACTGACCTTTTTCGCAGTGGTGGTGGGCTGGGTTTTCTTTCGTTCCGCCGACTTGCCGAGCGCCATGACGCTTTTATCAGGCATGTCCGGTGTGCATGGGGTAAGCTTACCGAACGCGATCGTCGTGCGTCTTGGATCCGCCGCTGACTTGCTGGAAAGCTGGGGTGTGGAACCCACTTTGGGCGGAGGCAGCCAATTCGTAAAGGCCTGGTCATGGATCATTGTGACGGGAATAATCGCCTTGTTTTTTCCGAATACTCAGGAGTGGTTGAGTGGCTACGACCCAAACTTCAGCTTTCGCCAGGATAAACGAACCCCACCCCGGAATCTTTGGTTGTGGAAACCAAGTATATCATGGGCAGTTGCCACGGGCGTTGTGACAGTTCTGGGCATTTTGACCCTTTCCGAAGTCTCTGAATTTCTCTATTTTCAGTTTTAATTCGAATGACAAAGTCGTATCTAATCACCTGGCTACTGACGGTTTGCCTTTGCCTCGTTGGCATTGGCGTCCTGAATTACTTGGTAGATCCTTATGGCTTGATAGAAACAATAAGAATTGATGGATTCAACGACGACAAACCCGCGGCGGCTAATCGCTCCTATCTTTTTAAACCCTATCAGGTGATTCGACGACAACCCGAAATACTTATTATCGGTAATTCGCGCCCGGAGATGGGTCTGAACCCGCGCCATGAATGTCTACGGAAACTCGGCAAAGTCTACAGCTTGACTTTTCCGGGCACCGACATGTATATGCAGGCCCGTTACTTGCAGCATGCTATTTCGGGAACCTCACCCCTTTTTGTTTTCATAGGCATCGATTTTTTGGATTTTCTAGTCCCTGCAGATAGCCTCGTCAACCCCATGCAATGGCCACCCCGGAGGTCGCCGCAGGAAAAAAGACTTCTAGTTACCGCAGAAGGCGACAGGAACCCGGATTATGGACTGGCGAAATTTGTGGACTATCGTAATAGTCTTATCTCCTTGACAGCACTGAGTGACAGCATTAAAACCCTAGGGTCCCAAAATACTCCTTACGCGGTTACCCGAACAGCCGAAGGCTTCAATCCGGCGGAGGGATACTATCGAAATATCATTCATACCGAAGGCCAAGGCGTCCTTTTTGCACAAAAAAAGCAACAGCTGGCTAATCGATTAAAAAGGAATTGGGGTTTAATGGAGGGCAAACACGACTGGTCTCGTCCCCTTGAAGCGTTAAAGCATATATTGCACTGGCTAAACGCTCGGGACGCCCGGGCCATTGTATTCATCAATCCTTACCACGCTGAATATTTAGAACTGATTCGGCAATCGGGACATTGGCCCTTGTTCGAGCGATGGAAGCAGCTTATTGTCAGATTGGTCACTCAAGAATACCAGGCAACTCTCTGGGATTTTTCCAATTTCAATAGATATACAACGGAGAAGCCCCCGCCCACGGGGGACCTTGTGAAGGAGCTAAAATGGTTTTGGGAGCCGGCACATTACCGGGATGAGTTAGGGCAATTGATACTTCAAACCATGCTGAGAGATTTTGGATGCAAGGTCGATGATTCCTTAACTAAGCCCGGCATTCAACTGACTCGGACCAACATCGATCAGCATCTGAAGAGTCAAAACCAGGCGCGTCTTCACTATGAAATGATTCATAGAGATCTTATCGCCGCAATCCGTCGGTTGTTTGATTCTTCCTAGCCGAGGCAATAGGAAACAATACCGCCGCCGATTCGGCTGATCATGGTCAGGAGATTTTCTGCACGTTACAATGCCGTAAACGGACGGACTGTACCCGATCATGTCCCAATCGCCCACCGCCGCCGATATCCTGGCCCACATTCCCGAGGCCAAACGCAAAAAGAAGGCGCTTGCCAAGCGCTTCCAGGGACTGGACTACTGTCATTACGTCGACGATTGGAAGCATATTCCCCGCGGCACCGCCGTATTCGGCGAAACGGTCATTGACGGCTACCCGCACATCGGCCGCGTGTTCGCCCTCGAGGCAGGCCTCAAGGCCCATTTCAAAAGACCTTTCTGGGCCGAGGAAAAAATCAACGGCTACAACGTCCGCATCGCCCGAATCGGCGATCAAGTCGTCGCCCTCACCCGCGGCGGTTTCGTCTGCCCCTTCACCACCGACCGCCTGGGGGATTTGATGCCGCTGGATATTTTCCAAGCGGAACCGGATAAAGTCGTTTGCGCCGAAGTGGCCGGTCCCGACAATCCCTATCTGGAAAGCACGCCGCCTTTCGTCGCGGAGGACGTGCAACTGTTCGTGTTCGATCTGATGACCCGGGGAAAAGCCGGCTTTCTGCCTTACCGGGAAAAACAAGCGTACCTTGACCGGTACGGCCTGCCCCCGGCCCCTCGGCACGGCTATTTCCAAATCGACGAGATCGAACAAATCAGCGCGGTGATTCTCCGCCTCCACGAAGAATGGCGCGAAGGGCTGGTGTTCAAGGAGGATTCGCCCCGCGACCACCGCGCCAAGTACGTCACCGGCAACAGCAACATCGACGACATCCAGGCCACCAGCGACAATCTGCTCGACCTGCCTCCCCACTATTTCACCAATCGCCTGCTGCGTTTGGGTTTGTTCATCGAGGAACACGACCTCCCCCCCACCCCTGAATTGAAACAGGCCTTGGGGGGCGCTTTCCTCGATGGACTGGGCGCGGCGATGACCCGCTATCGCCGAACCCACCACGTGAGCAAACACTTTCGTTGCCGCTTTCGAAACAAGGAAAACGCCGAAATGCTGTTCAAGCACCTCCATCGCGCCAGCCGCAGCGTCCAGATCATCCGCCGCGACCTGCGCCGGGAAGACGGCTATTGGCTGCTGGAATTCGAGCGCGTTTACCCCGCTCTGACCGGAATGTTGGGAGACCTGCTCGCGGGCAAGATGGTGTTCGATTGAAACAACCATCCGATGATCCCTCAGCGCAACCCTAAAATTCGAAGATCTCCGGCCTGCCTGCTCGCCGCCGTAATGCTCTTTTGCGTCTCCGGCGGCGGCTGGCCAGCCCGCTACGCCGCGACGCCCCGCAACTACGTCGCCGCCATTACAAAACTCGCCCCCGGCGACACCCTGAAACTGGCCCCCGGCGAATACCGCCGAGGACTGCGGCTCCAAAATATGCACGGCACTCGGGGCAAGCCGATTGTGATCGAGGGCCGATCTCGCGTCGGCGTGGTATTCTTCGCACAGCCCCGTCAGGATATGGTCGTTCTCCGAGATTCGAGCTTTGTTACCCTGCGGAACCTGGAGCTCGACGGGCGCGGCGAACTGGTGAACGCGGTCCGGGCATCGGGGCGGTTCGCCCACCATATTACGCTGGAAAATCTGCACATCCACGGTCTGGGCCGAAACCAGCAAATGGTGGGCATCTCCACCAAATGTCCGACCTGGGATTGGATCATACGCGGCAACGTCATCGACGGCGCCGGCACCGGTATGTACTTGGGCAACTCCGATGGGAGCGACCCGTTCATCGGCGGGCTCATCGAGGGGAACCTGGTCATGCACACCATGGGCTACAATCTGCAAATCAAGCACCAGAACCGGAGGCCGGAGATTCCCGGCATTCCCCAAAATCGGCGCAGCACGACCATCCGCTACAACGTGTTCAGCAAAGGGCCGGACAGCTCCACGGGGCCGGCGGCGCGCCCCAACGTGCTGGTGGGCCATCTTCCTCTCGAGGGCCCCGGGCGCCATGATCGCTATCTGATCTATGGAAACTTCTTTTACCAGAACCCCACCGAAGCCCTGTTCCAGGGGGAAGGCAATATCGCCCTCTACAACAACCTATTTTTCAACACCCACGCACCCCAGTTCCCCGCGGTGGCCATCCAGCCTCACAACGACATTCCCCGCAAGGTACGGATTTTTTTCAATACGGTGCTGAATCCCTGGAAAGGCATCCGGATACTCTACAAAGAAGATCAGAAAAACAAGGATCAGAAGGTCATCGCCAACGCGGTATTTTCGGAAACGCCTTTGCAAGGCGGCCAACAGTCTCGCAATATCACGGCTTCCTTCAACGCCGCAAAAGATCACCTCGTTTACCCCAACGGCCCGCTGGGGCAATTGGATTTCTATCCAATCCGTGGCAAGCTTCGATCGGAGCCCATCGACTGGCGGGAACTTGCCGACTACCCCCGGTCGCGCTGCGATTTCAACGGCACGCATCGCGATGGGACCTACCGGGGCGCCTATGCCGGAGCCGGTGTGAACCCAGGATGGCGGCCGGCGCTCGAGCGGCGGCCTGGCCCCGTATGTGGCAATCGGTAGGAGATCAATAGGAAATGCCTGTTTTGAACCACCCTCATCCTAGCCTTCTCCCGCCAGCGGGAGAAGGAACACGACTTGGGTACCCAAACATCATTACCCCCTCTCCCGCTGGCGGGAGAGGGCCAGGGTGAGGGTGGTATAATAATAATCAACTATCAGAGACCGGCTAACCCACCATGGCCTTGCCAGAGGAAAACTCGGATCAAATTCGCGAACTGGTCGAAAGGATCGTGGAAGAAAAATTCCGCGTCCTGCAACGCGACTACGAACTGGATTTGCGCGAACGCATCGTACGGGTGGAGGAAGAGCTCAAGCATCAGCGGGAACTGATGGAACAAGGCTTCCACCTCATGGAAAAGCGCTTCGAGCAAGTGGACAAGCGTTTTGAAATGCTGACCGAGCAAATGGAAAAGCGTTTTGAACAAGTCGATAAGCGTTTGGAATTACTAACCGACCAAATGAACAAGCGCTTCGAGCAAGTCGACAATCGCTTCGAACGGATCGAGCAGAATTTTCAGCTAGTAATCCGGCGTCTGGACCGATTCATGTTCTGGTCGCTGGGGCTGACGGTCACCGCGGTGTTCTTCGTGATCACCTTTCTGAAATAACCCTCAACCGCCATACTCCACCAAGGTTTCCATCACCTGCAGCAGATGATCGGGACGGATGATCTTCACCCCCACCTTATCGGCCCACTTGCGAAGCCCCTGATCGGCCGACAGCAGAATGCCGTCCATTTCGTAGGCCAGAAGCAGCACGTCCATGTCCTCGCGGCTGTCGATGATACCTTGTCTTAGCGCCTCCCGGTAGCGACCGCGCAGGCGGTTAATAACCTTTCCCTGCCCTTCGGGTTCGACTCTGTCCCACACCATCTTGGCGTGCTCCTCGGCGATTCGCAGCCCCCGATCGATGCGCGCGCGCACCTCCTCGATGAATTCATACAGAATCCCGGCGGGCACCATCATATTGAAGCGGCGCGGCGAACGGATGCGCACCACCGCCTCGAACTCCGGCGGAATGTCATCGCCTTTGATGAGACACAATTCATCGTAGACCGAGCTGGGCATGTACAATCTTACGCCGCTGCGGCGCGCCAAGTGCAGGAAGGCATCCATCGCCGCCTTCGGCGACTCGCCGAATTGACCGTAAACGTCGGGGTTGGTGAAGATACTGGTGTCCAGGACGAAACTATCCATCGCGATCACTCTCCGCTTGTATTCCAGGGTGCAAGCCGCTATATATTGACTATAACTATACTCTGGATTGAGAGGATTTTATGCCCACTTACGATTATCGGTGCCAAGCCAATCAGCGCATCGTCGAGGTTCGCCACGGCATGCAAACCAAGATCGCCACGTGGGGAGAGTTGTGCCGGCAGGCGAACATCTCGCCGGGCGACACGCCCGAAGACGCGCCGGTGGAAAAACTCATCACCGGGGGCAACGTGGTCTCCAGCCATAGTCTGAGAAACCCGGAGCCGGCTTGCGGCAATGGTGCCTGCGGCCAGACGATGCCGGCGGCGTGCTGCGGCGGCGGAGCTTGCTCGATGGAGGATTTTTAGATGCGAATTGGAGCGGGTGAGGGGAATCGAACCCCCGTCACGAGAATGGGAATCTCGGGTTCTACCACTGAACTACACCCGCGAAGAGATTTTCGATTATAGACACGAAACTCACAAAAACAAGTCTCATGATAGTCCCTCAAGCACGCATGACACTAAGCCGCACCAATTCATAAGACGACAATTCAGATACAGGCGGACACGAAATCGTGTGAGGAAAGAAACCGCGGGACATGTCAATGACAGCCTTAAACGTATGATCAACAACGCCGCCTGCCGAGTAATTGCAAAATAAGTAACGCAACGAAATACGACATTAGGAATCTACTGGAAATGAGCGGAGCAAAACAATGTTGAGGGTTCTAGCGTTAATAATCATAGGGGGCATCAGCAACCCCTCCTGGGCACTGCCTCCCTGGCCGGAAGCGATCCAGGGACATTGGACATCGATGTATACCCCGGAACCGATACCGCCTTTCTGCCGCGCGTCTAATCTTAACAACAACAAAACCTATAGAAAATATCATCGGGATATTCCAGGCATGAATCATTTCTGTGAGGCCAAGGTAAAACATCATATCTGCATAAAGTATCACAAAGACGATAGACAGGCCTGCCTTTTACGCCTTGCTTATAAAATAAATACCGCGGTAAAAGGTGCAGAAGGCAAAAACCCTAACCATCCGCTTGTACCATATTTATTAAAAGAATACGCTGATTTTTTATTTGAAGCTGGAAGACACCACGAAGCGATTAACGAATATCTCAAGGCAATTCGCAAAAACCAGCGATATTTACCGGCCTATGTAGAGCTTGCAAAAGCGTTTATTAAAACCGAACAATATGACAATGCAGAGAAAACACTCAAATACACCCTAAAGCTTAAAATGAACGATCGCCAAAAAAAATATATAAAAAACAAAATAAAAGAGGTTGGCAAGAAAACAAATCAACCAACAGCAATTAAATAGCACCAAAAAATTGAATGCGCCTCATTTTTAAATACAGCGATGAACAGGGACTTCAAACATGAACGAACAGGTCTTGGTTACAGGTGGCGCCGGTTTCTTGGGGTCCAATCTTTGCAGGAATCTCTTAGAATGCGGTTATGATGTACTATGCGTTGATAATTTCTATACCGGATCGAAAAAAAATTTATTGGACATACTGGATAATCCTTTTTTTGAAATTCTCAGACATGACATCACCTTCCCGCTTTATGTTGAAGTGGACCATATTTATAACCTAGCCTGCCCTGCCTCGCCCATTCATTATCAATTCGATCCCGTGCAAACCACCAAGACAAGCGTGCACGGTGCGATCAACATGCTGGGACTGGCCAAAAGGGTTAAAGCCAAAATATTCCAGGCGTCAACCAGCGAAGTTTACGGGGATCCTGAAATTCATCCCCAGATGGAAGAATACTGGGGACACACAAATCCGATAGGCGTTAGAGCTTGCTATGACGAAGGAAAGCGGTGTGCCGAGACATTATTCTTTGATTATTACCGCCAACATCATCTAGATATTAAGGTGGCTCGAATATTTAATACTTATGGACCGAACATGGCCATGAATGATGGAAGAGTGATATCCAATTTCATCATTCAAGCTTTAACAAACAGCCCCATAACTTTGTATGGTGAAGGGTCGCAAACAAGGTCATTTTGCTACGTTGACGACATGATTCAGGCCTTCATTAAATTCATGCAAGTCGATTCCGGTCCCGGTCCCATCAATCTCGGAAACCCGCAAGAAATTACCATCAAGGAACTTTCCGATCTAATCATCGACATTACCGGGTCAAAATCAAAAATAACCAATAAACCCTTGCCCCAAGACGACCCAATCCAACGTCAGCCTAATATCGACCTGGCTAAAAATATTTTAGAATGGTCGCCCATCACTTCACTCGAAGTCGGTCTTGAAAAAACAATTCACTACTTTGATGCATTGCTTAAAAGCGAAAAAACCGGCTTATGAAACTGCCCGACTGGATACTGAACCGATTGGTAAGAGGAGATTATTTGGAGCATCAAAACAATATAAAGCACGAAAAATTCATTCGAACCCGAAAAATCCCTTGTCCGGAATTCACTTTCATGCCTTTCAGGGAAGAGGCAAAACACCTTCAGGTGGAACACTATGATCCACCGGATCTTTTCTCGGTCACTCTTCAGGGTTATTATTATTATTCTTACCTGAATGTCGTCCTCAACAAATACAGAACCATACTACTCGAGTCCGACAACACCCATGGAGAGCACCCGGATAGACCCCTGCATCATCAATTTTATTGGAGATATTTATATTTCCCATCGGAAAAAATAATAACTGGACCATCCAATATTTTCAGGTCTTCCGCCAACAATTATTATCACACGTTAATCGATACCATTCCCAGACTATACTTGTTACTACACGAATATCAAGGATGTCGCATCAAACTTCTGGTCCCAGGAAAGCTTCAACCATGGGAAGAATATTTTTTACCTAAAATCCTCCCCAAGAACATTCATTTTGAGTATGTTTCGCACAAAAAAATATACAAAACCGACGAGCTCATATTAAATTCATTCATGTCACGACCTTTTTGCGGCTATCTACCCGATTTTTATTTGGATTTCTTCGTTTCCCGGTTTACTCCAAATAGAAGCCGCAAAAAAAAGAACAGGATCTTTGTTTCCAGGAAACATGCCG
Organism: Methylohalobius crimeensis 10Ki; assembly: GCF_000421465.1. Classification (NCBI taxonomy): domain Bacteria; kingdom Pseudomonadati; phylum Pseudomonadota; class Gammaproteobacteria; order Methylococcales; family Methylothermaceae; genus Methylohalobius; species Methylohalobius crimeensis. Next base: position 1,652,777 of record NZ_ATXB01000001.1, on the reverse strand, counting down.
CGGGAAATAGAAAAATCAAAAATGAAACGGAAGTATTGAATATTATCGAGCCTTTCGGATTCAAACCGTATATTCTTGAAGACCTTGCGATTTCCGATCAAATCGAACTCTTTTACGATGCCGATATCATCATAGCGCCGCACGGCGCCGGTTTGACCAATATCATTTTTTCCAAAAACGCCTCGATCATCGAACTGCATCCGGAACCTACCATTACCCCTCATTATTTCTTTTTATCCAAATCGTTAGATCACGATTACCATTACTTAACTTCGGATGGTGAGGGAAGGTTTTCAGACTTTAGCGTCGATATCCATAAATTAAAGTCCATCCTCAACACCCTGGACATCAAAAAATATTATTAATTTTCATCTGCCGAGGTGCGTGTGATAATTTCCGAACTGACGGCCAAAGCAAGCGCTTGCATCCTGCCATCTGCTTTACACCGACAAATATACCGGGGCCACGAGTTCCTGCTTGGCAGACCGACTTTTCCCTACCTGGCCGAGTTGGAAAAAACCCAATACCTTTCTCGCAATCAGCTGGAGGCGCTTCAACTGCAACGCCTCAAGCAACTTCTTCAATCCGCCGAGGCCCATTGCCCCTGGCATGGCCAACGAATGCAAGCCGCCGGCATTGATCCGAAAGACTTGACCTGGGACAAATTCCGCCAACTTCCCTTGATGACCAAGCAAGACGCTCGTCAACACGGCCGCGAAATAGTATGGCGTCACGCTCCAGGAGGAATATTCCCTTATAACACTGGCGGATCTACCGGAGAACCCTTGATCTTTTATTTCGGCCGCAAACGCCAGGCAGCTGACGCCGCCTGTAGAATCCGGGCACGACGTTGGTGGGGCGTTGACGTAGGTGATCGCGAAGCCTTTCTTTGGGGCGCCCCCACCGAACTCAACCGCACCGACTGGATCAAGTCCCTCCGTGATCGACTTTGCAATCAACGACTGTTCAATGCTTTCGCCATGTCTCCCCAGCACATGGACAGGTATCTCGACGAACTCGAACGTTTCCGGCCCAAAACCCTCTACGGCTATGCCAGCAGCCTGTCCCTTCTTGCCGAGCACTCCGAACGACGCGGCCGCATCCCGGATCTTTCCTCATTAAAAGTCATCTACACTACCGGCGAACCTCTCTATCCTCATCAACGCGAACTGATCGGCAGAATTTTCAATGCGCCGGTTGCCAATGAATACGGTGCGCGAGATGCCGGTCTCATTGCCCTCGAGTCGCCTACCGGCCAGATGCTGATCAATTCCGAATGGATTTTGGTAGAAATTCTGGACGACCGCGGAAACCCCGTTCCAGAAGGAGAGCTCGGTGAAGTGGTCATCACCAATCTGGCCTCCGAAGTTCAGCCTTTCATCCGCTATCGCACCGGGGACCGGGCCCGGCGTAGTCGGGAATCTTGCCGGCAAGCAAGAGGCTTGGAAGTACTGGACGAAGTTGAGGGACGCAGCACCGACTTGATCGTACGCTCCGACGGTACCGTCATGCACGCTTTAGCGCTCATTTACGTACTTAGGGAAACGCCGGGGGTGAAGCAATTCAAAATCGTCCAAACGGACTTCAAACATTTGCTGGTCCTGATGGTTACAGAACCCCGTTCATGGAAACAGGAAAACGCGACGCGCATTCAGAACAAACTGAAACAACGACTGGGAGAAAACACAACCATAACGCTAAAATACACCGACTACATATCACCTGAAAAATCGGGTAAATATCGTTACGTCGTGAGCCAAGTGAGCGGGGAAACTGCTATATGACCTCTTGGAAGATCCCTCTTAAAGAATCTCATCAAAACCGCTTTTCATTCAGTCGGTTTCAAAATCGAAAATCCATCGACGGCGACATTGTCGAATGCGGAGTCTCCATCGGGCATGGGGCTTTACAGGGGCCTCCAAAGCAATCGACGAATTCTTTTCCGGTAAACCGGAAAAGCCGAGCCCCTGGCTGCCTGACAAAACTCGCGGAGGGCGCGGAAGGATTGTAGGGTAGATCGTCCGAGATGATGATTGATAAAGGACGAAATTGCCCATGAACAACCCTTCCACACGGATGTACGTTACGGTAACCCAGGTTTTGAAACAAGCGCCGTGGCGAGATATGCGACATCTTTCGACGGTCGCTTGGATGATCGCAGGATTGTTGTTGAGTGGGGGCATCGGTTTGAGCCGGTGGGTGGTGTATGTGGACAGCCGCGCCCGCTATGCCCAAAGCATTGAGCGGCGATTCCGGCGTTGGTTGAGTAACGGACGGATCGATGTGAATGAGGTGTATGCGGGGCTGTTGAAAGGGTGGTTACCGACGGGCGAGGAACGCCGCGTATACGTGGCCTTGGATACGACGATGCTATGGAATAGTTTCTGTGTGATTCAAGTGGCGTTGGTGTATCGGGGTCGGGCGATTCCGGTGGCCTGGAAGGTGAAACGGCAACCCAGTGCCAGCGTGGCCTTTCAGGTCTACCGCTCGGTTCTGGCGCAAAGTGTCTCCCGCCTGAAAGGTTTTGAGGTGATTTTGCTGGCCGATCGTGGATTTTGTCATCTGCAGTTGGTGCGCTGGATCAAACGGACACCGGATTGGCACTGCCGGATTCGGATGAAGCGCAATACGCCGGCTTGGCGATGGAGCGGCGCTGGTTACCGCCCGCTGAAGTGGTGCGTGGATGCCGGCCAGGTGCGTTATTACCACACTGTTTATCTCTGGAAGGTGCATGAAGCGGTGAACGTGGCCGTGGGTTGGGAAAAAGGCGCCAAGGAACCCTGGCTGATCCTGAGCGATGAATGGACCGATGAAACGACCCTCGCCGATTACGGCAAGCGTTTTGCCATCGAGGAAGGGTTTCTGGACCATAAATCCAATGGGTTTCAATGGGCGTCTTCCCGGCTTCGGCAAGCCGAGGTCTTGGATCGGCTGTGCTTTGTGATGGCGGTGGCCACCTGGATCGTGACCTGTCAGGGGACGGCAGTGGTAGCCGAGGGGCAGCGTAGAACCGTCGATCCGCATTGGTGTCGGGGCTTGAGCTATGCCCGTATCGGCTGGAACTGGATCCACCATGCCCTGGCTTGCGGGAAGGCGCTTATCGATCGGTTGTGGTTGCCTTCCGCCGACGACCCCGCTCCCGTGCCTACGGCCTCGGATCGTTCGCGCTGGATGGAGGAATTACCTTGGCAATATACCTTTTGTATCCCTGACTCCACTACATGACTGATTTTGCATGGAAAAATGAGTTTTGTCAGGCAGTCAGGCCGAGCCCTCATGAAAAATGCCATTGGAAGTACCATATCCGAAAAGAAGGATAAGCCATGCTGACAGTCGCCAAAAATCTCTACAACTACCGGGAACTCATCGCCGCCCTGGCGTGGAAAAATATCATCGTCCGCTATAAGCAGGCTTATCTCGGACTCCTCTGGTCAGTGCTCAAACCTGTGATGTTAATGCTAATATTCACCCTCGTACGCAGCCTTGTCGGCATCGAATCGGGGGACGTACCCTATCCCGTTCTCACCTTCGCCGCACTGATGCCTTGGATTTTCTTCCAGGAATCCGCCTCGGAAGGCGTGGGGAGCGTCACGAGCAACGCCGCGCTGGTCAAGAAGATCTACTTTCCAAGGGAAATCTTCCCCTTGACCGCCATGGTCACCAAAACCGTGGAACTGTGTATCAGCTTTCTAATTTTGGCCGGACTGATGATCTATTATCAGATGGTTCCCAGTATTCACGCGATATGGGTACCGGCAATCATCCTTTACACCATGGTCGTCGCACTCACGGTCAGCTTCTTCGGCGCCGCCATGAACGTCTATTACCGCGACGTCAGCGCCGCCTTGCCGGTGGCGCTATCCCTGATGATGTACGCTTCTCCTATCATCTATCCTCTGGACCTGGTCAAGCAAAAGCTCCTGATAGAGCACGCCGCAGGCGAGTGGTCGGAAAGACTTTACACCTTGTACTTGTGTAACCCCCTCGCCGGCATCATCGACGCTTTCCAACGAGTACTACTGAAAGGCTTACCTCCGGATTGGACCACCCTCATCCCCGGCGCCATCGTAACCGCCATCGTCCTGCCGATCAGTTATCTCTATTTCAAACGCGCGGAAAACTGGTTCGCCGATGTCATCTAACGAAGAGCGAATTCCAACCCTGCTCAGGCAAGTCTTCGAAGGTCACCGAAGCCGGCTGCAGGGCTATAAAATCCTTTTGTTCGGGTCGCGAGCGACGGGCAAGGCCGGGGAGCGCTCGGATTTCGACATAGGGATCATCGGCGACCGACCGATATCGTTGAAGGCGTTTTACGCCATCGAGGAGGAGTTGGAAAACCTGCCTACCCTGTATCGAATCGATTGAGTGGATCTGAACCGGGCCTCATCCAGGCTCAGAGACGAAGCATTGCGTGAAGGACGATTACTTTATGCAGCCTGACAAAATTCTCGAAGACTTCGAAAGCGCCCTCGCTCAACTGGAAGCGGCGCTTCAGGAACCTGCCGATAGCGATCTCATCAAAGCCGGATGCATCCAATATTTCGAATTTTGTTTCGAACTCGCCTGGAAGACAGTCAAAATCGTCGCCGCCGATCTCGGCCTGGAATGCCGCTCTCCCAAAGCCTGCCTTAAAACGGCCTTTCAACAGGAATGGATCGATGAAGGAGGCCATTTGCTAGCTATGCTGGCGGCAAGAAACCGCATGTCCCATACCTATGATGCTCAAAACGCCTTATCCGTCTACAGCCGGCTTCCGGAGTTCTTGCCTCCGATGAAGCGCTTGCTATGGAACTTGAAATCGGTTGGACAACAAAGGTAAAAATGGGGAGACCATGCATTGGCAGCTGCTGGCGGAAAAATTAAACTATATTCAACATAGCCCGAATAAAATCCGGTGCTGAGGTCGTATCAGCTCAACGATCAACTAAAACGAATCAAAGAACACATTACCCACGAAGCCGGCAAAAATTACGTAAAACCATGCATATGCCCCTCCGACCATCCAAAGCGTTGGAACAGCACAGAAAGGCCATTCGGCAGATTGTTGCCAGACATCATGCTGCGAACGCAAGAATCTTCGGTTCAGTCTTAAAGGGCAACGATCGCGAAGATAGCGACTTGGACTTGCTGGTGGACACCACCCCGGAAACGACCTTGATGGACATTGGTGCAATCCGCTTGGAATTGCGAAACCTGCTAGGTTTAAAAGTCGACGTACTCAACCACCTCCCATTTTTCACAGCAATAACTTTGGACAGTCCATGCCAATCATCGAAGTCGAACACCTGACCAAGGAATACCGCCTGGGCGCGATTACCGGAATCAAGGACAACCTGACCAACGCCTTCAACTGGGTGCGGCGAAAACCCCGCGCTCAACGCGAACGATTCCTAGCACTGGACGATGTCAACTTCACCATCGAGGAAGGGGAAGTGGTCGGCATCATCGGCCACAACGGCGCGGGCAAGTCCACCCTGCTCAAGGTCTTGGCCCAAGTCACCAAGCCCACATCTGGCAAGGTGGCGGTACACGGCAGCGTCGCCCCCTTGATCGAGGTGGGCGCCGGCATCAACCCGGAACTGACCGGGCGAGAGAACATTTATCTCAACGCCTCCATCCTGGGGATTCCCAAGAAAGTCATCCGCCGGAAATTGGATGAGATCATCGAATTTTCCGAACTGGAGCAATTCATCGACACACCGGTGAAGCGTTATAGCTCAGGAATGAAAGTTAAATTGGGATTCTCTATCGCCACCAGTTTAGACGCGGAGATTTTGATTATCGACGAAGTTTTGGCAGTAGGAGACCTGGCGTTTCAGAGGAAGTGTTTTGACCGGATGGAAGAGATGATCAGCCGACAAGGAAAGACTGTATTAATTGTAAGTCACAATATTCGTCAAATTGAACGTCTCTGTAGTCGTGCGATTCTCCTTGATCATGGAAAGATCCTAATAGATGGACATAAAACCACGGTGTGTGAACAGTTCTATCAACAAAGTAACGAAAAAATTTCAGCACAACTTGTCGCTCATCAAGCTGACAGCAGACACATCCGTAAAACTGGAGAAATAGAGTTAAATTCTCTAGCTTTATATGATCAATATGGGGAGGAGATAACGGAAATCCCAATGGGGAGCCCGGTAAATATTCGTTGTACATTTACTGCCAAGCGGTCGGTTCGAAAACCTGAAATAATTTTTGGATTCCATACTACCGACTTTTTTTATATATCCTCGATGGGTAATGGTCACATTTCCGATCGCCCTGACATTACTGCTGGAATGAATATATTTGAATGCCATATACCCTATCTTCCGCTTATGCCTGGAGTATATGCGTTAAGACTAGGTATTCTTGACAGTACTCCACGCGAGCTTTTTTATGGTGAAATGTTATCTACATTCACAGTTAATGCAAACGAAGTACCAAAGTCACATTTGCCTCAACTAGGCATAGTTCATATACAAACAGAATGGCATTTTGGGCAAGAAAACAATACTATAAAAAGTTTTGATGCATCCTCAAGGGAAAACAGTCAATGTTTTGGATAATATTTATATTACTTATCATTTTAATCAGTATACAAATATACATAGGCCTGAAGCTTAAATATAGATTTTGTGATCAAGATAGGCGTTTTGAAAAAATAGAAAGCAAACTACTAAAAGCAACGGCCAAACAGGATAATCTAGCAAACCTAATTCATGAAAAATCGGTTGAGATCCAAAACAGTTCATCATTATTAGCTTTGGATTTAAACTATCCTGTCTTTTTTGGAGACTGGTCAATAGATAGCCATCTTGCCAAGTTTATCGTACAGCACTTATCAATACATAAACCAAAGTGCATATTGGAAATTGGTTCAGGCAGCTCAACAATTTTAATAGGAAAGATCGCAAAAATACTTGGCTACTCACCCAAGCATATTGCAATAGACCATGATATAAAATACTTAGAAGCTACAAAAGTTAATGCTAAATTAAATAATTTAAACAACGATATAGATTTTATACATCTACCACTAGAAAAAATTAATTTATCAAACAAAGAATTTGTTTACTATAAAAACCTACCGAAATCATTAATAGATAATAGACCCGATTTAATTATTGTTGATGGACCGCCGGCAAATACATGTAAACACGCAAGACTTCCCGCCCTTCCAATAATTTACAACTATATTTCAGATAATGCAGTAATTGTATTAGATGATTACTGCCGCCAGGAGGAAAAGGAAATTGTAGATCAATGGATGAATCAATATCATGATTTCGATCTAGAGACGATTCAACAAGGACACCAATGCGCGATATTAAAAAGAAAAAAATCCTGATAATAACTCAATGCTTCCCCCCTCATGGGGGGAGCGGCGTACAGCGCCCTTTATTTTTCTCTAAATACTTAAGCGAGCTTGGTTGGCAATGCGTGGTGCTCACAACAGAAGCAGACGATTATTTCATACATGACACATCACTATTAGATCATGTTCATGAAAGCACTAAAGTTATACGTGTAAATGATCCAAAAGCCAATCAATCTTTATACAATTGGTGCACCAAAATCGACCGTAAGATCGCCAGTTTTTTTTCCAAAATTCCATTGGCATGGAAAATCAACAATAAAATATCAAAAATCACAAGAACCTCATTTCGCCCGATCATAAGAATCTTGAATATCCCAGATGATCTTATTGGTTGCTTACCAAGACTTTTATGGCATGGATATCACATTATTAAATCCGACCAACCGGATATTATATTTTCAACATCACCTCCCCCCACAACACATCTTGCCGGGTGTTTATTAGCAAAAAGCAGAGGTATACCGTGGGTCGCTGATTTGAGAGATGAGTGGACGTTAAGTCCATTAAAAAAATATCCTTCTATACTTTATAAACGTATTGACTTGATCCTTGAAAAAATTACTTTATCACAACCAAATAAGATCCTTGCTACTACTCCATTTATTGGGCGCGATACAGCACGTCAAATAAATAGATGCATAGATGACTTTATGACCTTAACCAATGGTCACGTTATAGAGAATATTGAAAGCCATCTACAGCGTTCATCAGGTGTTCTAAATTTAACGTTTTCCGGAGTTCTTCCAAAGGAAAGGTCTCCTTTAACACTAGTTAATGCCATTTCAAATTTAATAAATACAGATAAAATTGGCGAAGAGATTGTTTTTAACATAATCGGATATCAGTCAGAACTTTACAAACCTATTTTAGATAAGTCCTGGATTAAATTGCATGGATATATTTCCCATCTAGAAAACTTAGAGAGTCTTAAATGTTCTGATGTCCTAGTACTGATAACAGGAGAAAAAGAAAAAAGAAGTTACGCGGGCAAAATTTTCGAATATATCGCTATTGGGAAACCAATTCTAGTTTTATGCTCTTTGGACAGCGCAACGTTTTATTTTTTCGAAAAAATAAAAAACAATGTATTCGTAGCAGATATTAATGATACTTGCTCAATCGAAAATCAAATTATTTTAATTTATAGCTTATGGAAACAGAATAAACTCCCTTTTCATGTTGAACGCCCCGAAACCAGGGATTATCACAGGCGTGTATTGACCAAAAAATTGGATAACATATTAACTGATATATTAACTAATATCCATGCAGGTTAAGGTGTTATTTCTCTCTCATGACAACGATCTCAAAGGCGCCGAGCGATGTCTTTTGGAACTGGTCACCCACCTCGATCTCAATCGCTTCAAGCCCCTTATCGTGCTTCCCTGGCGTGGACCGATGGAAGAAAAACTTAAACAGGAAAACGTTTATTATATGGTCCGCTTTTTGGACCGTTGGATTCCCTCGCGCCACCGCGCATCATGGAATCATCCGTTCAAGTATCTTCCCGGTCTACGCAACCGCCTGTGGTCTCTACTTAGCTTGATTGAACGTGAGAAAATCGACCTGGTTTATACCAATACCTCCACGATTCTAGAGGGCGCCTTGGCCGCCCGCCGTGCCGGCATCCCCCATGTTTGGCATATTCACGAGCATTTACGTGGCAATGCCGATCTGCGCTGTTATTTTCCTACCACTTGGATCGATCGCATTACCTTGAGCTTATCTGACCGTATCATTACCCCCTCCAAGGCCTTGGCCGATAATCGATTTCATGGATCCGAAAAAGTCCGCACCGTTTCTAATGGAGTTAATTTAGCAGCATTCCGTAGTGGCGACGGTAAGCGGGTGTATATGGAGTTAGGCATCCCCCAGAACGCGTCATTAGTTACCTTCGTCGGTGGTATTTCTAAAAGAAAGTCCCCTATAGACTTCGCACGCGCCGCTGTCATGATCCACCGACAAAGACCGGATGTGCATTTTCTTCTTGCCGGGAGCACTAACGATCCGGTACTTGAGAAAAATATTCGCGACCTACTTAAACAAGCACGTTTGAATGACTGTTTCCATATCTTGGGTTTCCGCAGTGACGTGGCTAATCTCCTGGCCGCCGCCAAGGTGCATGTATCCACTTCTTTACAGGAAAGCTTCGGCCTTACTCTCATCGAGGCAATGGCCAGTTATAAGCCTGTGGTAGCCACCCGCTGCGGCGGTCCGGAGGAGGTAGTCGCAGATGAGGAAACAGGTTTTATCGTCGAACCCAAAAATCCTCAAGCCATTGCAGAAGCCATGCTCAAACTTTTGAACCAACCCGACTTGGCCCGACGTTTTGGTGAGGCAGGACGCCTTCGGGTAGAGAAGGAATTTACGGTTGAAACTTACGCCCATCAAATTAGCGAAATCATAGAAGAAGCGATTCGAACCTATGAACGCCCCACCTAAAGTTTCCATCATCATCCTCAACTGGAACGGTCGGGACGACACCCTTGCCTGCCTGGATTCTGTTTTCAAAATCGACTACCCCAACTTCGATGTCGTCGTGGTGGACAATGGTTCGACTGACGATTCAGTGCCAGCTATTCGCAAGGCTTTTCCCCAAGCTCACCTGATCGAAACCGGGAAAAATCTTGGTTATGCCGGAGGAAATAATGTTGGTATTCAGTATGCTTTGAATAATAAGGCCGATTATATTTTCGTTCTCAACAACGACACCACCGTCGCCCCTGATGTTTTAACCCACTTGGTCCAGGCGGCGGAAAAACACCCGGAGGCCGCCGTCTTGGGACCCGTGATTTACGAAATGGAGCGGCCGGAGACCATTTGGACTGCTGGCGAAGCTTTTGGTGAAGGCTTTACCTGCGTGCACCTGAGACAAGGAGAATCCGAAACGGTTTTAAATAAGGATGACGGTCGTACGGTAGATTGGGTGACTGGAGCGGCCTTTTTTACAAGATCTTCCGCCCTTCGAGACATCGGCCTGTTCGACGAGCGGTATTTCCTGGTCTATGAGGAGTCGGACTGGTGCTTTCGTGCCCGCAGGGCCGGTTACTCCTGCCTGATCGTTCCCCAGGCGAGCGTGTGGCACAAAGTGGGAAGCGCCTTCGGCAGTGAATCCTCCCCTTTGAGGACCTACTTCAGCACCCGCAACCGACTTTTGTTCGCTGAGCAAAACTTACCCAAGCGGGCAGAAGGCTTCGGAGTCGTAGTCGGCAGAGATCTCCTTATAGGTGACGATGCAGAATCCTTTGCAAGCCAGGTCTGCGCGTTGTTGGATAGCTTCGAACTTTATAACCGGATTGCCAAAAGTGGATACGATTTTATCAAACACAACTATTCTCTGCCTGCCGTTAAACTGATACTCGATTCAACTTTAGAGCACCTTGCTGGTTTGCCCCCCAGAAAAATTAGACTTTCGCACCGATTAACCAATTATTTTAAACATTTATATGAGCGCCACTTGACGTGGCGATTACCAAACTAAAGAGATTATTGTAAGTGACTGTCCACCCAAAGATTTTTATCGTTGTTCTCAACTGGAACGGTAAGGACGACACTCTGGAATGCCTGGATTCTGTTTACCGAGTGGATTATCCAAACTTCAAAGTGGTCGTAGTGGATAACGGTTCCGAGGATGGTTCGGCAGAAGCTATTCGGGAGCGTTTCAATAAAGTTCATCTGATCGAGACGGGAAGTAACCTGGGCTATGCCGGAGGAAATAACGTGGGGATACGCTACGCCCTGAATCAGGGAACGGAATTTGTTTTCATCCTCAATAACGACACCAAACTTGAAACCGACACTCTAACTTATTTGGTGGAAGCTTCCAAAAATCATCCTAATGCTGCAGTTTTAGGGCCGGTGGTTTACGAAATGGACCAACCAAAGATAATATGGACCGCAGGGGAGTTTTTTGATCGAAAAAGGATTTTGTTTTCTCAATACAAACAAGGACAACCACATACAACACTTGAAAAAAAACAAGCATACGAAGCTTCTGGGGTTATCGGAGCGGCATTTTTTATCAAATCAGAAGCATTAATTAATATTGGACTATTTGATGAACGATTCTTCCTAGTACGTGAAGAGTCTGACTGGTGTTTTCGAGCACGGAAAGCAGGCTATATTTGTTTGATTGTCCCAAAAGCTCGACTATGGCACAAAATCGCGAGCTCCTTTGGGAGCGAGTCCTCTCCCATGCGTTTGTATTATAGTTTCCGCAATCATCTTTTGTTTGCAGAGAAAAACTTAAGCATGGGAATGTGGAAAAAACTAATTTTTCGTTCTCTCAGGCAATTTTTTCCAAAAATGAGTTTTTCTTATCTAGGTTCTGAACAACGAGCAAAACACTTTTACTGGCACTTACTTGAAAACCTTTCAATATGGCAAAATCCCAGACAAAAAGCGGTTAGGATTGGAATAAGGGATTATATTTTCCGTCGCTTCGGCGAGTGCCCTCCAAGTATTTGGTTGCTACAAGAACACTGGAAAAAAAATAATTGAAAAAAATAATTATGAATTTTCCATCCATCGGTATCGTATCCCCCGAATTCCCCCCCGACATCGGCGGCGTCGAGAACTACGCCCTAGGTTACGCCCGCGCGCTTTCCGATCGGGGCTATCCGGTGACCCTCTTCACCAAGCGCCATCCCGAAGGGGAAATTCATCCGCCGAGGATTGAAATCCGCCCCGAATTGAAGTTGCGCCGGGTGCTGGATCGAACCCTGCTGAAAGACCGCGGCATCGATGCCTGGCATGCGATGAATGCCGCGTATGCCTGGATGGCCGAAGAAACGGAAAAACCCGTCGTCGTTTCGGTACACGGCAATGATTTTCTCCGCGCCTACTTTCCGGTGAGCGCACCGGCCCTTTATCGATTCGGACCTTTTTGGCGTTGGGAAGTCCCCTGGCGCCGAATGGAAAACGCATGGCGGATGGACACCACCGCCAAGCTCCGACGCTGGCTGCCGAAAGCCGCCTGTATCCTGACCAACAGCCACTACACGGAAAAGGTCCTGCTGGAAACAATCCCCGCTTGCCGCGGCAAAACCTTGCCCGCATTGGTGGGGGTCGACCCTTTTTTTCTTTCGCTGCCGTTATGCGACGCAGACCGTCACAGACCGATCCGGCTGATCAGCATCACCCGATTGTCCGAACCTCGCAAAAACATCCACCGGGTACTGCACGCCTTGGCCGATCTGAGGCAATACGAATTTCACTACACCATTGTCGGCGATGGCCGAGAAAAGTCGGAACTGGAGGCGTTGACGAAATCGCTGAACCTCCAAAATCGGGTCTCCTTCGCCGGTCGCATGGATCGAGAAGATTTGCGGGAAAAACTGCGTCAATCCGATTTATTTATTTTGACCTCGTCGATTTTACCCACCAGTCACGAGGGATTCGGCTTGGTTTACCTGGAAGCCGCCGCTTGCGGTGTCCCTTCGCTGGCCGCAAGACTGGCCGGCGCCGCGGAAGCGGTGGCCGAAGGTGAAAGCGGCTTTTTCGTGGAAACGCCCGAAACCAAAGCCATCGCCACGGCCCTGGCGTCTTTCTTGTGCGGCGAGACCCGCTTCGAACGCGAAGCCTGCCGCGAGTTTGCGCGCGGATTTTCCTGGGAACGGGTGGTGAAGCCAGCGCTTCCATTCTATGCCGGGAGTGCTAGACTTTAAATTTATGGATTGTACAGCAGTACGCTTCAGCGGCCATGCCCTAACCCGTATGTTCGAACGGGGATTGTCCAAAGACGAAGTCTTGAATGTGATAGAACATGGTGTGCCCATCACAGAATACCCTGATGACCATCCATATCCCAGTCGTTTGTTACTCGGATGGATCGAAGGACGACCCATCCACGTTGTCGTGGCCAAAGATTGGGAAAGTCGTATCTGCTTTGTCGTCACCGCTTATCCACCGGACCCTTCGATCTGGTCCGCCGACTTCAAGACCAGGAGGACGTAAATGAAATGTGTCATCTGCAAAACAGGCGTACTCCACTCCGGGCGTACTACGGTCACCCTGGAGGGGAAGGGAGTCACGATCATCATTAAGAATGTACCGGCTGATATTTGTGACAACTGCGGTGAATACTACCTTTCAGAGGAAATCACCGACCGGATTTTGACACTGGCAGAGGAATCCCGGCATAAAGGAACGGAAATCGAGATCCTGCGATGGGCAGCATGATCTCCGTCATCATGCCCTGCTTCAACGCCACCACCCATGTTTTTCCGTTTTTGGGTGCTAAGCTATTTCTGAAGAACCATGCCGAGGCATGATTACCCAGACAAGCGAACTCGGCCGGCACTCGTGTCGTGTGCAAGTTTTTGAAAAAGAACGAGGACATTCTCATGAAATTAAAAGTTGTGGTCCACCAAGCTGAAGAAGGCGGTTTTTGGGCAGAAGTTCCGTCAATCCCGGGTTGTGCCACCCAGGGAGAGACGTTTGAGGAATTATTATGCAATCTCTATGACGCCGTGGAAGGTTGTCTTTCCGTGGACATGGAAGAGGTTTCTTTGACCGAAAAGGATAAAATCCTGGAGATCGCGGTTTGAAAGCGGTCAGTGGCAAAAGATTTTGCCAAGTTTTGCAAGCAAAAGGCTGGCAACTGAAGCGGATAACCGGGAGCCATCATATCTACGCCAAGGCGGACAGCCCTATTCGGATCTCAGTTCCGGTTCATGGAAATTCTCCCTTAAAATCGGTTTGCAAAAGCATTTGATGAAGATTTCGGAAATCGATGAATCAGAATTATAAGCCCAAAATCTCCGTAATCATGCCCTGCTTCAACGCCGCTTCCTATGTGGAGGAATCGGTGCGCTGCGTGATGGAGCAAAGCTATCCAAACGTGGAGCTGATCCTGGTGGACGACGGTTCCACCGACGGCTCGGTGAAAATCGTTCAGCGCTTGGCGGAGGAATTTCCCGGACGCATCCGTCAATTTTTCCAGGATCATGCCGGACCTTATCCCGCGCGCAATCAGGGACTTCGACATGCCAAGGGAGAGTACGTCGCCTTCCTGGATGCTGACGATTGGTGGACTCGAGATTGTCTGGAAAAACTGCACGCCGCTCTCGCCGAACATTCGGAAACAGTCGTAGCCTACTGCGGTTGGCAAAATGTCGGGCTGACCGGAGGACGCGGGGAACCGCACAGCCCTCCGGATTACGAACTGGAAGACAAAACCGTACGTTTCCTGCGCGCCGCGGCGCCTTGGCCCATCCACGCGGCGCTGGTCAGGCGGACCGCGATCGACCAGGCGGGCGGCTTCGACCTGACCCTGCCCACCTGCATGGACTACGATCTCTGGCTCCGAATCGCCGAGCCTCGCCCCATCCGGCGGGTGCCCGAAGTGTTGGCCTTTTACCGGCACCATACCTCCGGCCAAATCACTTCCACCCAATGGCGGCAGGCAAAGAACAGTTGGTTGGTGAAGCGCAAGTTCATCCGCGAGCACCCCGAGCGGGTTCGCCATCTGGAGCGGAACCGGTTGCGGGAACTGGTGGACGGCGGTCTGCTGAGTCGCGGTTATGACAATTTCTGGAAACGGGATCTGGTATCCGCTCGCCGCATCTTCCGCATGTCCCTGTTCAGGGGCGGCTGGCAGCTTAAGGACCTGAAATATCTGCTGCCGGCTTTGCTGCCGGAACCCCTTTATATTTGGCTCGTCACCCGAAGGGATCGTCCCGCATGAACCTCTATCGCCGACTGCTCGCCTCTTCGCTTGTCCCGTGGCGCATGCGTCATCGACTGGAACAATGGGTGGAAAACGAATGCCGGGAAAACCATTCGGACATTTATCGATGGCTGCATTTCGGCCGTGCGTCCGATCCGGTCGAACCCGTCACGAAAGGACCCAACCATCATTTTTTCGGTTATTACGACAAATCCCCCTGGAACGCATCGGGCCGGTATCTTCTCGCCCACGAGGCGGCCTTCAACGATCGAGCGCCTTCCGCGGACGACCGACTGGTCATCGGCCTGGTCGATCGCGCGGACAAAGACCGCTTCCTCCCCCTCGCCGATACCCTGGCCTGGAACTGGCAACAGGGCGCCATGGCGCAATGGCATCCGGCCGATCCGGAGCGTCTCTTCGTCCACAACGACCGACGGGAAGACAAATTCGTGGGTGTCGTACGCGATACGGAAGGACGGGAGCAAAAAGTTTACGAGCGCCCTCTGTACGCCCTCTTGCCGGACGGCCGCAGCGGGTTCAGCCTCAACTTTGCCAGGCTGGCCGTACACCGCCCCGGATACGGGTATGCGGGCGGGTGCGACGACTTCGCCGCCGACCTCAAACCGGAAAATGACGGCCTGTGGCGCTTGGACCTGTCTTCCGGGAAAGCGGAACTGAAAATCTCCCTCGCGGAGCTTGCCGGCCGCGACCCCAAGCCTTCCATGACGGACGCCTGGCATTACATCAACCATATCCAGCCCTCACGCACCGGTAAGCGGATTGCCTTTTTCCATCTTTGGCACCGGGACGCCAAGCATTGGGAAGTGCGCCTCTATATCTGCCGTCCCGACGGCTCCGATCTCACCTGTCTGCTGGATACCGGATTTATCTCCCATTACGACTGGCGGGATGACGACACCCTTCTGGTGTGGGCCAAACGGCCCAATGCTTCCGCCCGATTCTTGCTGCTCAACCATGCGAATCGGGAGTTCCACACCTTCGGGGAGGATATGCTTCAGGAAGACGGCCATTGCACGTTTTCGCCGGACGGGCGCTGGGTACTGAACGATACTTATCCAGATAGGCATCAGATGCGTACCTTGATGCTGGTGCGCGCCGATGGCGGCAGGCGCATTGATTTGGCACGCTTGTATTCGCCCAAATCGCGCTGGTGGGGGGAGATCCGCTGCGATCTGCACCCCCGCTGGAGCCGCGACGGCCGGCAGGTATGCATCGACTCGGTGCATGATGGGACCCGTCAGATGTATGTCGTCGATGTGGAAAGCATGACCCGATGAGCCGCGCCCTGATCCTCATGTATCATCAGGTGGACACGCCGTCCACCGCTCGGGAGAGACGCTTCTGCGTTGCTCCCGGGGAATTCCGCCGCCAAATGGATTGGCTTAAGCAAGCGGGCTACCGGCCCGTCGGCATGGAGGCGATCGTGTCTCCCATGATCGAAGGCGGCCGAATCCCCGACAAGGCGGTGCATATCACGTTCGACGACGGTTTCGTGGGGGTTTTGGAACATGCCTGGCCGATTTTGCAGGAACGCGGCATCCCCGCTACCCTGTTCCCGGTCTCGGGATACACGGGCCGGACCAATGAATGGATGCGGCACAGCCGGTTTCCCCGTCGCGCACTGCTTTCGGCCGCTCAGCTTCGCCTGCTCGCCGAGGAAGGCATGGCCATCGGCAGCCACACAAGAACCCATGCACGCCTGACGGAAATACAACCGGAGCAGGCCGAAACCGAAATCAGCCGCAGCAAGAACGAGCTGGAAGAATTGTTGCAAACCCGAGTTAGTCATTTCGCCTATCCCTACGGTCGATTCAATCGATCCGTGCGAGATATGGTCGAGCGGGCCGGTTACCGCTCGGCGTGTTCCACGCTTTCCGGTTTCAACCGATCGAGCGAGGACCCTTTCCAGATTCGGCGAATCGACGTATTCGGGACGGATCGGCTCTGGGAATTCCGCCAGAAGATCGAATTCGGCACCAACGAGGCTTCGAGGGTCAAGCCGTTTACTTATTACGCAGGGCGGCTGGGCATTCGCCTTGGACGCGGTTTGCGGCAACGTTAGCCCCCTGCAGAAATTCTTGGACATTCCCAACATAAGGCAAAAAAGGTGTTAGACATGGAGATGCCCTTCGTATCCATCGTCATTCCGGCATTGAATTGTGCACACGAGGTTTCCGACTGCATCGCAGCCTTGCGCGCCCAGGACTATCCGGCCGATCGCATGGAAATCATCGTCGCCGACAACGGTTCCACGGACGATACTGTCGAACGCTTAAACGAATTAGGGGTTTTTACCGTCGTTCGGCGCGAGCGTGGACGAAGCCGGGCATTGAATGCGGGGCTGGCCCGGGCAAGGGGGGAAATCATTTTAACCACGGACGTCAGTTGCCGCCCGCGAAGAAATTGGGTGTCCAAGGTCGTGCAATGCTTTGAAAATCCGGATGTGGGTTGCGTCGCCGGCGAAATCGAAATGTTGCCCACGCACTCCAACCTTGCTCTGCGCTTCCAGGAAAGAAATCGCTATATGTCGCCCCTACATGCATTCTCCCGGCGTCAGTTGCCCCACTTGCCGTTCGCCGACGGTGCGAACGCGTCCTTCCGCCGCAAGGTGTTCGAGGAAATCGGAGCGTTCGAAGAAAGTTTTTTCAAGGGAGCAGACGTGGAGATTTGTTACCGTCTCCTGATACTCACCGACTACAAGATTGTTTTTTGTCCCGATTGCGTGGTGGAGGAACCGGGTGAACCCGACTTGAAAGCGCTGTTGCGGCAACGGTTCCGGATGGGCATGGGGACGAACTTGATGCAGGCAAGATTTCCCGCGTTTTTTGAACGAAATAAAGAAAAAATATCGATTAAACGCTGTTACTGGGCATTGCGGAGCAGGCTCGGGAAAATTGCCCGCTTCGTTTACGCCGCTTTCAGAAACGATCGCGCCACCGTGGAAGACGCCTTCGTCCGCTATTTAATGAGCATCTGGCAAAACATGGGTAAGTACTACGGTGTTTGGTACTTGAAACGCCAACGATCGAAACCAACCCCCCTGGATTCAGAGCGCACGACTTTCTTCATGGAAAGCATGGATTCCTTGAAATACCGAATCATCCTGATTGCCGGTCTCTGATCCCTCGTTGGGTCTCGGAGGTATAAACGGAAATTTATAAGAACGGGTCGGCCTGCCAGAATGCCTCCGGATCGAGATCCTGGTAAAATGAAAAGGTCCTGAGTTCGACAAGTTCAGTCCCGCTCAGTTGGGATTCCCATTCATGTATTCCATACGGGGATCACGATGCTTTCCGTATTTCGGTCCCCTGTATGTGTGCGCCTGACTCCTTTCGCTATAATTGCCCTATCAGCTCATGGCATTTGAGTTTGTAATGCGCTTGACGATCATCATCTGCACTCACAACCGAAGCGAATTATTGGCCCGTACCCTCGATCACCTGAACAGAGCCCATTATCCCCGTCAAGACTGTCAAATCCTGGTCGTGGCCAATGCCTGCCACGATGATACGCTTTCCCTTCTCTATGCGTATCAAGAAAAAATGCATATCCCCCTGAAGTTTATGGAAGAGCCGAGGCCGGGCAAATCCCACGCCCTCAACACCGGACTTGCCGCGGTCGATAGCGGGATCGTCGCGTTCGTGGACGACGATCATCGCGTCGATACCGACTATCCGCTCGCCGTTGCCGAAGGTTTTCGCACATTTCCCGATACCGATCTCGTATGCGGCAGAATTCTTCCCGACTGGACCGGCGAGGAACCGGCGTGGGTCCACGAGGAAAACTTTTTTCCCATCTATCCCTTGCCGGTTCCCCGTTACGATCAGGGCAAGGAAGGGCGTTGGATCGGTACCGAAGGTCCTCTCCCCGGCGGCGGCAACTTGGCGATCCGAAAGGAGGTGATCGATTCCGTCGGCGGATTTTCCGCCGAACTGGGTCCCAAGGGGCACGATCTCGGTGGCAGCGAAGACAGCGAATTCGTGCTCCGAGCCTTGAAGGCCGGCTGCCGACTGCGCTACACACCCGAAATGTTGCAGTATCATTATGTGGATATGGAACGACTGCGTTTAGGATACATCATTCATAAAGCTTACAAGCGCTCTCAAACCGTGGTCCGTTATCGGATACAAAATGGATCCGATAAGGAAATTCGTCGCCTTCCGCCTAAATATCTGTACCGCAAAGTCGCCGAACATGCTTGGCGTTCCTTATTCTCCCTTTATTGGCCCGAAAAACGCTTTTATCTGGTCCGTACCGCCGCGTCTCTGGGCGAACTGAGCGCTTACTGGCTATGAATCAGGCGATTATCAAGGCCTTGATTGCCGACGGCCTTTTGGGGTTGGTGGGCGCGAGTTTGTTACTCTGGCTTTCCCTTCGCAACTTCAGCCGAACCGGACCGCAAATTCGCGAGGAAATCGCCTCGCACTTTCGTCTGTATACGGTTTATTGCGTGCTTCGTTTGGCTTTTTGGAGCTTCCTGATCCTCTTCTGGCTCGCCGGATTCGGTCAGATTCTCTATCTGGCCTGGGTTTTTTCCGGAGAGGGGAACGCTTCCTACGTCGGTTTCTTGCTGGCGGGCACCGGCGCTATCGGAGGGCTTACGTGGTTTCAATTTTTACGCCATTTGCTTCATATCCCGGCCAGCCTGATGATGTCATTTTCCTACGATATCCGCCGGCTTCATCCCTTTTGGAAAAAATTGACCGTCAGCCGCTTGCGCTGGTCCATGCTTTTTCTCGTCGCCATCTATTTAGGTCTCTTTTTATATGGACTGGGGGAGAATCCCAGTGAAACCCAAGGATTTCTCGCCATAGGCTTGAGCATTTGGGTAGTACCGTGGTTGCTTGCCTCGGTGCCGCTACCCGCCCGTCCGCGGCCGAGCCGCCAGAATGAGGCGGGGCCGCCCAATTTGCTTCTGATCGGTTGCGACACGCTGCGTGCCGATCGGCTTCTGGATTACTCCCGCAACGCGGCACCTTTTCTCAAAGCACTCTCTACTCGCGGAACACTCTTTTCTCACTGTTATACGCCCATCGCTCGAACCGCGCCGAGCCTGGCCACACTTTTCACCGGATGCGCCCCGGAATTCCATGGAATCAAATTCAATTACATCGGAGACCATCAAATCACGCTTCCCGTTAAGGCGTTTCCGGAAATCCTGGCCGAACAGGGTTATCATACGGAAGCCATTTCCGATTGGTCGGGCAGTGACCTGGGCAAGTTTTCCTTCGGTTTCCAAAAGAAGCTGATGCCCAAGGACCAGTGGAATTTTCGCTATCTGATCCGTCAGGGACCGAAGGAACTACGATTATTTTTAAGCTGTTTCACGCATAACCGCTTCGGGCGGGTCTTCTTGCCCGAATTGTATTTTTTGGCGGGCGTCCCTTTAACATCCCACTTAGGACGCATCGCCCGCCGCCGCCTTTCCGCCCTGGGAGGGAAAAAACAACCGTTTTGCCTGACATTATATTTGGCCTCTTGTCATCCCCCGTTCGGCAGCGAATATCCGTATTACCGGCTGTTCGCCGATCCGCACTACCATGGCGCTTCCTTGTTCGCCATGGCGCGCTTGACCGATCCGTTCGAAATCATTCGCAGTCAACGGGAGCCTCGACAAGCTTTCGACTTGGATCAGGTGGTCGATCTGTATGATGGTTGCGTGCGGCGCTTCGACGACGAAGTGCGGGCGGTTTTCCACCATCTCACACAATGCGGCCTCGACCGCAACACGGTGGTGGTTATCTTCAGCGATCATGGCATGGAATTGTTCGAGCATGGTACTTGGGGACAGGGCAACAGCGCAATCGGGGAACAGAGCAACCGGATACCCGTGTTGATCTACGACCCCGAACAGAAAGGACGAGGGATCGTTGATGAAATTACTCGGGCAGTGGACATTGCCCCGACCTTGCTGGATCGGTGCGGCATCACTCCGCCTCCAACCATGGAAGGCCAATCTCTGGTAAACCTTCTGCAAGGCAAGCTACCGAACATCGACTTGACCGCGTGCTTCAAAACCGGTCTCTGGCTGACCCGCCATCCCGCCATCCACCCCCGGCATCTTTTCTATCCGGATATCGTGGATCTACTCCACATTCCGGACAAATCCACCGGCACCTTGGCCATCAAGCCGGAATATCTTGGCCAAATTGAACGCGCCCGGGATATTGCCGTGTGCCGGCGGCAGTGGAAGTTGGTGCGTCTGGCTCTCAACGACACCCCTCGTTACCTGCTGTTTGACATGAATACCGACCCCGGATGTCACGAGGACGTTGCGGATCATTTTCCCGAAGTCGTAGAAGAACTACGGACTTATCTCAAAACAGCACAATCGGAAAAATTAATCATCACTTAGCGCGCGGGTTTTTTTCGCTACCCTCGACCATGCATGCTCGCGGCGGACACTTTGGTAAGCGGTTTCGCCCAGTTCGGCCGGACACTTGAGCAAGGCAATCAGCCCCTCGGCGACCTCTTCCACCGACTCTCCATCCACCCTTCGACCGGTCACGCCGTCTCGAACCGCATCGCCGGTACCGCCGGCATTGCCGGCAAGAGACGGTTTCCCGCAGGCCCCGGCTTCCAGATATACCATTCCGAATCCTTCGTTGTCGCCGTCGATTTCCCGGTTGGGCATGGCGAACACGCGGCAAGCGTTGTACCAGCGCGGCAACTCTTCCATGGGCACATGACCGAGAAAATGAACACGCTCGGCAACGCCTGTTTCCTCGGCCAGGCGCTTGAGGTAGGACTCGTCCTCGCCGATGCCGATGAGAGCGTAACGGACTTCCGGCACCTGTGCCAGCACCGACGGCAAGGCCCGGATCACCTGATCGAATCCCTTGCGCCGCGATAATCTGCCCACCGACAGAATCAGGGGCGTATCGGAATTCAACCGCAATCGCCGAAACAAGTCTTCGGTCGGGAGTCCCGGCCGAAAACGCTCGAGATCCACCCCCGGCGAGATGCTGACGATTTTCTCTTCCGCCACCCCCAACTTGCGCAACTCGTTGCGGGTGAAACGGCTATTGGCGATCACTCGGTCGGCATGACGGTAGGTGAAGGCCATGGCTTTGAATTTGGCCGGTTGGCGCCAGGTGGTGATCTCTTCCCCGTGCGCGTAGATCAGCAAGGGTTTGCGGAA
The DNA here is from genome assembly GCF_000421465.1 of Methylohalobius crimeensis 10Ki. Lineage (NCBI taxonomy): Bacteria > Pseudomonadati > Pseudomonadota > Gammaproteobacteria > Methylococcales > Methylothermaceae > Methylohalobius > Methylohalobius crimeensis. Next base: position 1,630,583 of record NZ_ATXB01000001.1, on the reverse strand, counting down.
TAAACGCGCCACGGCCCAGCCGACCAAACCTTCGGGCAACACGCGCCCGACATGAACCGCGGCAATCGGATACGCCCATGCCACTTGCACGGACTTGAAAAACAGCTTGCCGTACATCGCCAGCGATTCGGGCTTGAGCCAGGGATAACGCTCCAAGCGGAGCCGATGGACGGTGTTGGGGTGGTTGCGGTCGTGTTCCTCCGACCCGGGCACTTCCGCGGTGACGATATGAATATCTTCCCCCCCCAGGCGCCGATACACTTCATCGAACCAGACCGCCGTTCCCCCCTTGGTCGGCAAAAATAGCTCGGTGATGACTAGCAGACCGGTTTTTCTCATCCTTTCAATACCGAAGCGATGATTTTCAGACTGCTTATGGAAGGCGCCTCAAATAGTAATGGTAGCACCGCTTGCAATGCTTCCTTGCCTCTGGCCGACCGCAGCAGCGCCACTGCCAGATTGAAGCGGGCCCGTCGGAGGCCGTTTCGGAAGCCGCCCTTAAGCGCAGGCGACGACTTCGCTAGCAGAGGTTTCAAAGAACACCAGGCCGCTACCGTCTGGCGCTGAGCCCGGAGCGGCTGGGAGCGGGTGGCGCTGTGAGGGTGGATCACATAGGCGGCTACCGGGGTTTTGACCACACCGGCCATGCAGCTGCGCGTACAGAGACGGATCAGCAAATGGACATCCTCGCAAACGGCAAAGCCATCCGGGTAGCCGCCCAAGTCCATAAATGTTTCTTTGGGCAAGGTCAGGGTATGGGTATCGCCGAAATGATCTTCGATAAAATCGCCGAAATCGCTCGCTTCCATCAGCACGAAACGGTCATCGCCTCGCTTCAATAGTTTTTTCCCCAAAACGGTGGAGTCCATGGAACGACGCAACCGCCGATCGTTTTCGTCACGAAAATCGAAGTCGGCGGTAACGAAATCCACTTCAGGATATTCGGCAATCAGCTCGGCGGTCAGTCCTAATCGCTGCGGATAGTAATAATCGTCGGCATCCAAAAAGGCGATCCATTCTCCTTGCGCGGCTTCGACCCCCGCATTGCGAGCCGCCGAAACGCCTCGATTGGGCTGTTGCAATAGAAACACCGGCGGCCCGTAGGCGGCGGCAATCCCGGCGGTGGCGTCGGTGGAACCGTCGTCGACCACGATGATTTCCCGGGCGGGATGGGTTTGTTCAAGCACGGAATCGATCGCCCGGGCCAAGGTTTTTTCGCCGTTATAGACCGCAATGACGACGGAGATATCGAGCTTATCGGTCATGAACGCAATCGCCTCCAGGCAGTTCGAATGCGATGCAGAGGCGAAACAGAAGGGAAATCCGTTATGCCTGTGGCCAGTTGATAAGAAGACATGAAGCGTATATCAGGGAATCGTGTCAACGCCCCTTCTAACAGCGCCTCGAGTGCGTCAAGCGATGAGTTGAGTTGGCCGTCCAGGAAATTGAAGCGGTGGGTTTCCAATAAGGCCGGTTGGCCCCGCCGCCATTTTCTGGCAATGGCTTCGAATATTTGGTCGGATCGATGGCCGAGGGAAGGCTCGAAATATACATCCCGCACCAACGCCCGCAATCCGCAGGAGAGAAGCTCGCCATCGAAAAAACTTCGCTCCGGTGCGGTCAAGCGGCCTTCCCGGTCCCGTCCCGCATAACGTCGTCCCGGCGTAATCAGGACCTTTATCCCGGCATCGGCATAGATTTTTTCCACCTGAGCATCCCAAACGAAAGTAGGAGGGACCACCACTTGGGGTCGGCGGCCGAAACAGTGTTCGAAACATTCAACTTCTTCTCGCACCGCCGAGCGAATCTGATCGACGGGCAGGGATCGGGAAGGAAGCGAGGCGGCATCGATCCACCGGCTCTGCAGCCAAGCGGGCAACCTTTCCGTCCGCCAACCGTCCTCCGACAACCAACTGGCGACCGCTTTCTCTCGATTCCGAGCCGCCATGAAATTGGCCGGCCAGAAATGGGCCATTCCGTGCAACTGAAGATCGAACACTCCTTCTCTCTCCCCTGCCATAAGGGTTTCAACGATGGAGCGATATCGGGATTCTTGAAGAGACCGGAAGTGATAACGGTCGGAGGCCACGATGGCCTCGGCATCGGGAATTGAAAGCAGTACCCCGATGGTCATGACCGGATGTCGATCAGTTTTGTCCCTATGCTTCACTAATACGGCGCGAATGGCTTCCAACGCATGGGATTGTTCGTCGGATCCCGGTCCCCAATCGTCGCTTTCGATGATCAGAACCGGATACTTCAAGACCGGTGCCCGGGCGGCATGAAAACGTCCCCGCAATCCCATCTGGCTACTACATGCCCCGCTCGAAAATTGCCTGATGACTTAGTTTAAACTCCGCCAAGAGTTGGGATGTCACTTCCCCCGCTTCGCTGACAAAACAGACCGATCGATAATGCCCTTCCTCCAGCCCCAGCACTTCAACCGAGCGATTGGCCGGATCGACGATCCAGTATTCGGCCACCCCGAAGCCTTCGTACAGCTCCTTCTTCACTATGTAGTCGTAATGGACCGAGGAAGGTGAGATGATTTCCACTACCCCATCGGGTGCTCCGAAGATGCCCCGCTCCCGGATGATATCCCGGCGCGCTTCTCTGACCAGAACGATATCCGGCTGGACCACGTTTGCTTCGTCCAGGATCACGTCAACGGGGGCATCGAATACGTATCCCCATTGGTGGCGGCGCGCATATTCCAAGAGCAGAAACTCCAGATTGCGGGAACACCATTGATGTTCTATGGAGGGGGCGGGAGTCATGTCGCGTAATTCTCCTTCAATGATTTCATAACGTCTGTTATCCTCAAGGCGAAGGTAGTCCTTGTAGGTCCAGCGTTTTTCATGCAGATTGGCAACCATTGAAGCGGTCTCCACAAAGGTGTTATATAATAGTAGGTTATCAATACCCCATCCGCTCGGCAACCGCTTGCACTTTCGGCAAGACTCCTTCGATTTTTTCCCGATTGGCACTCGTCTTCCATTTATCCCTGCCGACTTTCGAAAAGGCATTGTAAGGATTTTGCAGGACCTCCCCGCAGTGGCGGCGCAAATGCGCATCGAAGGGTAGCTGACAACGGTTTCGATCCTTAAATTTTTTTACAGGGCGCGAACGGCATCCAATGCCCGGGCTTCTTCATCGGATCCCGGCCCCCAATCGTCGCTTTCGATGATCAGGACCGGAAAAGCCAGGGTCGGTCCTCGAGCGCTTTTGATTCTTGGCGCTGCAGAGCGGCATTTTGATGATAAATGGTCCAGGATCGCCATTTATCAAGTCATTCCGTCGGCACGATGAGAGAAAAGTATCTTCATCTCCACCTTGCTATCCATGAGCCAACAGTTCCAGATAGGTTTGCTCCAGCTCTCTAACGGGTTTGGTCGTAAATTCCCGTTCCACTTTTTCTCTTCCTGTCTGCCCCATCCGGCGGCGCAGATCGGGATCGTCAATCAGCTGCATGACTCTGTCTAGGAGGGCATGCATATCAGCTCTTTCCACCAAGAACCCGTTGCGGCCATGTTCGATGATTTCCGGTATCCCTCCCACGCGAGTACTCACGATCGGCTTACGGCAGGCCCCCGCCTCGATATTGATCAACCCGAAAGGTTCGTCCCAGCGCGATGGCATGACCAGAATATCGGAACTATGGTAGATATTTTCCACATCCTCTCGCCGGCCCAGGTAAAGGATGTCGGGGTGTCCTCCGATCTCGGCAAGCAATGCTTGCTCGGTATAATCGCCCTGTCCTCGTCTGCATTCCCCAACGATTAGAAACTTTGTCCCGGGCTTTCGCAGACTCAGCTCCTTCGCCATCCGAATGAATGAATCCACTCCCTTGATTTTTTTAATTTGGCCAATGAAGGAAACAACCGTATCGTCCTCCTCAACACCCAATTCACGCCGAATGGGATGCCCTCGATCAAATCGGTCCAATTCGATCGGATTGTAGATGACTTTTTTGCTTACTTGATCCGGCTTGGATGCCCGAGCGGTATAGTTGGAATTCGCTATGATTAAGCGAGACAGCTTGACAAAGGGACCCGCTTTCCTGACGACTACGTGATAATGAGTGACGATCGGCACCTTCATAAGCTTCGCGGCGAGAATTTCGGCCGAACGCCAATAAATGTGATTGGAATGCACAATTTCAAACCGATGCTTCCTGAGAAAGAGGGCGAACCGGAAACAATTTTTGAGATAAAAGCCGTAATCGACCGGTTCGGTCAGCTTCCCCCAGAAGTGATAGTTTACCCCCCAGCGATCCAAATCATTTACAATGGGACCTTCTTTCGGTAAAAGCACCCATGGCTCAAATCTCTCTTTATCTAAATTCTTTAGATTGGTAAACAGCACTCGACTGGCTCCGCCCCAATCTCCCGCACTTTCGGATAGATAGCAAATTTTTATTTTCCTCATTACGAATAGCCCATCTTTCCGGCGACGGTTTGTACAGTTGGCAATACTCGCTCGATCTTTTCCCGGTTGAGGGTCGCTTTCCATTTATCCTTTCCGATCCTGGAAAAGGCATTATAAGGTTTTTGCAGCACCTCCCCGGAATGCCGCCGCAGATGGTCGTCGAACGGAACCCGGCAATGAGCAAAAACGGTGGAAAAAGCCTCTATCGGATCATCGAGAATATCCTCGTAGAACAACTCGCACCAACGGTCCTGGGCTACCAAAGAACGAGCCTCCAGAATGGAGGCATTCATTTCCCGGTACTGAAACGCACAGACCTCTTCGATGGAGGTATCCCGATAGGCGCGCCAGCCGAGGGGCAGAAAAAAACACCAACGCTGAAAGCGACCGGCTTCTATATTCACCCTTTCCGGCAGCCGATCGGACCAGGTCCCGAAGACTTCCGCCCGCTTCCATCCTTCGATTAAAGAATGAATGTTGTCACCGGGATTACGTTTGACGTAGACGAAAAACGCATCGGGAAACAAGCGTAGCAAATAGGGAATGGATAAACCATTTTGGTTGTTCTTGTCGACGAAACGGCATTGTCCGGTGCGACTATAAAAAAGCCGGGCCACTTGCCGCCGATCACTCTCGGCGGCGCATTCCGGCGGGACGCCATGACTGTCCCAGTGACGTTCCTCGGGGGGATGCAAGTTCGCCCAAAAATCGTGAGTTTCCTTCTGCAAGGATCCCAGTCGGGAGGATTCGGAAAGCGTTTTGTAGACCAATGTGGTGCCGGCACGGCTGCAGCCGACGACGAATACCGGTTGTTTGACGATTGGGGCGGCCACATCGAACCATATTCCGCGGGCTATATGCAACGCTTTGGCTTGATAATATGCCACTGTCTTATACACTTTCTCTTCAAGCTCCCTCATGAAACTCCCCTATTGAAAAGGATTACCCGATGTACGATATCGCCGGATGGTTCGGTTCCAATTCTTCCAAGCTTAGCCCAGTTGAAGTGCTTAACGCCATGCTGGGAGAACGGCCCGAACATAATATTCACCAAGAGTTCGCATTGGCCTCGGCCCAGGCTGGTCGAACCGGATCCGCCGGGCCGATCAGCGCACTCATAACCGGTCATCCTCGTTGGCAAACCTCCGATCTGGCGACGAAGGCTGCCCGGGATGGCGATGCCTCTCTGTTGGCTCGTTTGTACGAGGAAAAAGGGCTCGCGACATTGGAACAAATCGGCGGCAGCTTCGCCCTGGCGCTCTATGATCGAGAACACGGGGAGGGACTGCTTGCCATCGACAGAATGGGTGTCGCTCCTCTTGCCTACGCTCAAGTTCCCGGAGGACTCTTGTTTGCCGATGATCTCGGGACCCTGCGACGCCACCCCACTATTGACGCTGAATCCGATCCTCAGGCGCTGTTCGCCTACTTGTATTTTCATATGATCCCGGCCCCTTTGTCGATTTATCGAGATATCCACAAACTGCTTCCGGGGCAATATCTTCGTTGTCGCGACGGGAAGCTGGAAAGCGGATTTTACTGGCAACCCTGCTTTCAGAACGATTCTCGTGCTGAACCGGAGTTGGCGCTGGCCTTGCGCAACGCTCTCAAACGATCGGTCGATCTTAGCCTTGAGCATCCCGCCACCACTGGCGCCTTTCTGAGCGGTGGCCTGGACAGCTCTACCGTCACTGGCTTGTTCAAGGAACTGGCACCCGATTCCGCCGAAGCCTTTTCCATCGGCTTTGCCGCCGAAGGCTATGATGAAATGGAATACGCTCGGGCCAGCGCACGCCATTTCGGCGTCCCTTTGCACGAATATTACGTCACACCGCAAGATGTCGTGGCAGCTGTCCCGAAAATCGCCGCATTCTACGACGAGCCGTTCGGCAACGCCTCCGCCGTCCCCACCTACTACTGCGCCCGGCTCGCCCGCGATCACGGGAAAACGCATCTACTGGCCGGCGACGGCGGCGACGAACTATTTGCCGGCAACGCCCGTTATGCCAAACAAGCATTATTCGCTTGGTACGAACGGCTTCCCCATTGGTTGCGGAACCGCATGATCGAGCCTTTTGTCGCTTTGAATCCTCCTTTCATGGGCAAGGTCAAAAGCTATGTGGATCAAGCAAAAGTTCCCATGCCGGAACGCATGGAAACCTATAATTTTCTCCATCGCACTCCGCTTGCCGAGGTCTTCGAATCCGAGTTCTTAGCTTCCGTCAATTCCGGTTGGCCCCTGGAGCACTTGCAGGAAATCTATCGCCGCCCCGACGCAACCATGCTCAAGTGCATGCTTTGGCTGGACTGGAAAATCACCCTGGCCGATAACGATTTGCGCAAAGTCAATCGCATGTGTCATTTGTCCGGAATGGACGTCAACTATCCCATGCTGCAGGATCCGTTGATTCGTGCAGCTCCCCGAATTCCCGACCGCCTGCTAATGCGCGGCTTCGAACTGCGCTCTTTTTATCGCCGGACCTGGCAGGACTTTCTCCCTCCCGAAACTCTTAATAAAAGGAAGCATGGATTCGGCCTTCCGTTCGGCGTATGGTTGCAATCGGACTCCAAACTCCAGGAACTCGCCTATACGAGCCTGGAACACCGCTCGCTTTCCGGAATTATCCGAAAAAACTATTTGCACAACCTGAAACAAGCCCATCAAAGCCGGCATGCTTCCTATTACGGGGTGATAATTTGGATCCTGATGATGTGGGCTCAATGGTTTGAGCACCATTAAGGATGCCCTTCGCGTCGCACCCCCACTATGAAAGGACGCACTTTCGGAACCGTTCCGGATTCACGCTCCTCTACCGGTTGCTCTAGCAATTCCTTTCGTGCGATCACCTTGGCCAACACAATCAGCGCAATCAAATTGTAATAAAGGTCGAAATAAGCCAGACCCAAAAACGCTCCGGAAGCGGCGTACCCGACTAAACTGACCTGGAGCATAGAAGCAAGATCGTAAATCCACTTCAGGTCTTCCCGTTTTTTGGTTTTCCGCATTATCCATCGACAACTGCGCCAAGCGCTGTACCCGATGGCTAAAAACAAAGCCAAGCCGATGAAACCATGCTCTCCCAGCACTTCGAAGTAAATACTGTGGGCATCGTGAACATCTCCCGGAATAGGTGCATACATGGCAAACGTAGGCGCTTTAAAGCACTCGAATCCGCCACCGAAAAATTGATCCTTGGCCAGATAGAAAGCCATCCACCAAGAGTTGATTCGTCCCATGGCGGAAGCATCTTGTTCAAAGTTCTTAATACTTGCCATTCGCTCATGCCAGGGTTCGGGCATGAAGACATAAATAAGCGGAAGTGCGATCAGCAAAAAAAGGAGAAGGGTCCAGGTATGACGGCTGTTTCTGATCAAAAACAGCGACATTGCCGCGACACCCAAAAAAGCACCCCGAGATTGGGTACCCACCACCGCAATTAAACACAAAAGTATGCCCATCAAAAGCAGGTGCTTGACCCACATTTTTTCGACGTTCAATTGACAGTAACGCAGCAGTGGAATCGTCATAATCAACGCCAAACCGATTTCATTGTTCCCACCGATAAAAGTCCCTTCCGGACCATAAACAGCATACGCACCGCCCGTCAGTATCGTAAAAACCCCTCCTTTGAATCCATAGAAGCCTAAAGATAGCGCTATCACCCATACCCAAGCCAGAATCCGCCAGCGGGTAGTCATGATCATCATGCTCACGAAAGTCATCAGTTGGATTTTCCAAACCTTGTCCCACTGCTCCCAAGCCAGATCGGGAAACAGAGAGAACAAAGTGGTTACAAACATCCACAATGTAAAAACGAGCAATAGGATCGTCTCTGCCGTCCACGGGATTTTCTTGGGCTCTTTCGAGAGCAACAGAGCAAACATCGTCGTCAAAGCAACGATTTGAGCATAAGGGAAATCATGAGCGAATTCCCAGGAAAGCTTATGCGGATTCAAATAACCCAACCATGCCCACATCAGAATTCCGATTTCCGGCCGCTTTAAAATGAACGGCAGGGAAGCAAAGACAACCAAAGTGACGAAAACGTCACGCAAGGGCAACCCCATCATTCGCCTCCCGTCAATTCGTTGAACATCCGCACCAATTGAACAACCCGTTTATTCCAGTCGTTATCAGCGGCATAGGCAATAAGCGCATCACGGTTCCATTTCTTCCGCATGGCTCCATCTATGGCTCTCTTCAGCGCATCGGCGTCGCTCAATGGAATTATGGTGCCCAGATCATCCCGACAGACCACCTCTCGATTCCCCCCTACCTCCGTGGTGATAACCGGCAGGCCACAAGCCATCGCCTCCAGAAAAACGTTGGCCCAGCCTTCGTTGGCAGTAGCTAGAACGAACACATCGGCTGCCGAAAGAGAGCGTTTCAGCCTTTCCGGCGGCAGCGGTCCCAAAAAACGCACATGCTTTTCCAGCCCCAACCGCATCACCTGCGCCTGCAATGATTCGGTCATATCCCCTTCCGGACTAGCGCCGCCCACCACCAAGTACAGCAAATCGGGATATTTCCGCAATAAAAACGGCAAAATTTCGATAACCCGTTGCTGCCCTTTGCGCGGCACCAGTGCCCCCACGGTGATCAGAACCTGTGCATTTTGCGGAATCTTCAATTCCCGGCGTGCTTTATCACGGGGCAAGGGATAAAACTTTTCGGTATCCACACCATTACCCACCACTTCGATCTTCTCCGCTTCCACCCCCATCGACACCGCATGGTTTTTCAGCGATTCGGAAACCGAAAACACCCGGCTGGCCCCGTCGAGCGCCTTTAAAATCTTTTCGCGCCGAATCGGATCTCTGGACAAGGGGACTTCGGTACCTCGCAAAGTGACGGTAACCGGGACGTTGAAACGCCGACCCAATTGAACAGCGGCATAGCCGTCCGGATAAGCAAAATGGGCGTCGATCAAATCAAACCCCGAAGTTTTCTGTATTCTTTTAAGTAAAGGCCCGCACGCTGCAGCCATGAAAAACCCGTCCCACCCCTTGAAATAGCCTGGAACGGAAATAAACTTGGGATAGTAAACGGAAATCCCCTGCTGTTTCTGAAAAGCGGGAGCCGGGGGGCGAAAATGCGGTCGCATCCATCGGATCAATGCTTGACCCGGAAACCAAGGCTGGGGAGAAATCACTTGTAGAGGCAATTTCTCAGCCACCCGAAACATCCGCTCGCGGATGAACAGCCCGGCTTGAGGGCGGGCCGATGAAGGAAATAAACTGGATAAAACCAGGATACTAGGTGGCTTACGGCTCATTATCTTAAAATCATCCAAAAATTCCTACAACTCAGACCTTCATGAGATGGTTTTGAATGTTTTGCCCCGTCTATGACGCACCCAATCCACCCCGGCCTTCTAGTTTCTTAGCCTGGAATTCAGTTGGAGGCCTGTCCTTACCGAATCCGGAAAGATTGAAGACAGCTTCAAAACGACTGGGCCTTATAGGCCCCCAATAATCGAGTGTATAGCTGATCGCAAATATCAGTGACATCTTGTCTCAACGTGGGAGCATTATGGAGGCAGATGGAACGCGAATTGATAAATTTTGTGATGCTTTTGGAAAATTTCAAATGATGTGCCGTAAATAATCGCTGTACTTCTTCTTCAGGCCGTTTCACCAAGGTATCATAGTGAACCAATTCGACCCGTTGATCGTCAGCAAAGTCCTGCTCGAAAAATCGAATATTGCGAAAATACCATTGAATCGCGGCTGCATTGGCATCATCCAACTCGCTCCGGGTCAGGCGCACAACCAAATTGTGAGTTTCATCCGACATCTGTTCTCCCAACCAGCCGTCCGAGTTTTTGTCCCGAGCAATTCGTTTTACTTGGGCCGCCTGATTGCGAAATGATTTAATCATCGAATTCACCACATCGTTGTAGTGGCGAAACATCCATACTCCCCTGCTTTGCGGAAACGTCGCCAACAAATCTCTCAATTTCTGCGACTCCATTAAACATTTCAAAACCACCACTTCGGCCCGAGAACGTTTAACAAGTTCTTGAATATGAGGGATATCGCGCAAGTGATAATTTACAAATGCTCGTGGATCCCGTTCATGAAATACCTCGGTTTGGAGACTTCGTTCCAAGACATCCATTAACATATTAGTCCCGGATCGCTGCACTCCGGCGACGAATAAAACGCGAGCTTGTTGTTGATCCATTCTTTGGATCCATTGGAAGATTGGCTTACGTGCGAGCAGGAGCCATCGATCATAGCGTTCATATATTTTAGAAATGAAATCAGCGCTTTTCATAAACCGGACCTATCGCCAAGACCAATTTTCTGTGACCTACAAACATATCGGCTCGCCCCTTATTTTTTAAGCGACTGATACACCTTGCAATATCGTGAAACGCTCGCTTCCCAGTTGCGCTCATTCTCTACGAAACGGCGTCCGGCTTCCAAAATGATTGACCAGGTTTTCTTTCGTTCCATAGCCTCTAAGACGGCATTGGCCAAAGCGCCCGTATCTCCTGCTCTAAATAATAGGCCGTTTTCTCCCGACCGGATCAATTCCCGGTGACCGCCCACGTCCGATGCGAGGACAAGTTTGCCCTGGGCCATGGCTTCCAATGGCTTCAACGGCGTGACCAATTCGGTCAAGCGCATGGGGAGACGGGGATAAACGAAGATATCCACCAAATCGTAGTATTGCTGTACTCGATCGTGCGGTACCCTGGCGGTGAAAATCACGGCTTCTTCTACCCCGAGCGTGCGACTGGCAGCCCGGAGTATCTCCGCTTGGGGACCTCCGCCCACCAACAGCAATCGCGCGTCGGGTTGGTAGGCCAGAATTTTGGGGAGCGCCTCCAGTAACAACACCAATCCCTCATAGGCATAGAATGAACCGATAAAACCCAACACGGTTTTTCCTTCCAGCCCAAGGTCGTGGCGAAGCGCCTGATCCGGCTTACGTCCGAAAGGAAAGCGGGAAACGTCCACCGCATTGGGAATCACCGTGATTTTGCTTTCGGCAATGCCGCGAGAGGCGATATCCCGCTTGAGCCCTTCACAGATGGTGGTCACCGCATCGGCACGGCGAAACACATGGGTTTCCAAGGCCCGGGTAAGCCGGTAACGCAATCCGCCTTCCCTTGCGGTGCCGTGATCGACCGCCGCGTCTTCCCAGAAAGCCCGGCATTCGTACACCACCGGCAGGCGATGGCGCCGTCCGGCCCGAATCGCCGCCCAACCGTTCAAAGCCGGAGAATGGGCGTGGAGGACGTCCGGCTTAAGCTGTGGGATCAACTCATCGAGCCGTTTTTCCAGGGCGCGCACCACCGCCCATTGGTCGATCAGCGGCAGACGACTCAACCAGGAAGACAAGGAAGGCGTCCGGTAAAAATCGAAACCGGATACCGTCTCGATCGGCGTCCCGTTGCCTCGATGTTTGGGAGAGGTCAGCTGAAACGTCTCGAACCCCAGTTTCCGCTGCTGCCCGAGGATGGCGCAAGTGCGAAAGGTATAGCCGCTGTGCAAAGGGAGCGAATGATCCAGGATATGGAGAATGCGCATTCAAGCTTGCCTTAAAAAAGACTCGAACATCAGCAGCGACCAAATCGGCGCGCTATAGTCGCGCAATCCCCTTTGGTGCTGATCGACCATGGTATGGAGAAATGCCGGGTCGAACCATCCCGAATCCAACATTCTCTCACCTAAAAGGGCAGAACGCACCTTCTCTCGAAGGGGACCCCGGAACCAAGCCGCCAAGGGAACGGCAAATCCCATTTTGGGGCGATACAGGACGTCGTCGGGCAAATGCGGCTCCAACGCTTTTTTGAAAATATATTTGCCTTCCCGGCCCCGCAGTTTGTAATCCGGCGGCAATGTGGCCATCCATTCCACCAGCGGATGATCCAAAATCGGCACGCGCACCTCCAGTGAGTGCGCCATGCTCGCCCGATCCACTTTGGTGAGGATATCCCCGGGTAGATAGGTTTTCAGATCCAAATACTGAACGCGGGACAAAGGATTTTCGGGGGCGTTTTCGCCATGCCGGCGCAGCACCTCGACCGCGTGATACCCGTCTAATTGTTTCTTGAATCGCCCGCTGTAAAGATTCTGGCGCAGCCCGTCCCCCATCACCGAAATACTGTGGAAATAGCCTTCCACGGAATCACGCGCCAGCGCTTCCAAGGTGGATTTGGCCCGCAAAAACTTGGGCGCCCAATCCATTTTAGGATAAATCTTGCCAAGCGTACCGAACAGAGGGCGACGAATCGGCGAAGACATCAAAGAACGCATGCGCTCTTCATACGCATGCCAGCGGTAACGGCGGTAACCGGCCAGGTTTTCATCGCCACCGTCGCCCGACAAGGCCACGGTCACCTGCTGACGGGCGAGTTCGCATACCCGGTAGGTGGGAAGCGCGGAACTGTCGGCGTAAGGCTCGTCATAGAGACCGGAAAGCCGGTCGATCAGGGAGAACTCCTCCGGATCCACCTGCTGGATTCGATGCCGAGCCCCGTAGCGGCGAGCCACATGCTGGGCGTATTCGGTTTCATTGAAGGCCGGGTCGCCGAAGGCGATGGAACAGGCATCCACGGGGTCTTTCATCAGGCCGGCCATCATCGCCACCACCGCGCTGGAATCCACCCCTCCGGATAGAAAGGCGCCCAAGGGGACGTCGGCGATCAGCCGGACCTCCACCGCCTCGCGAAGACGTTCGATCATTCCCTCCATCGCTTCCGACTCGCTGAGAGTCGCCCCGGGTTCGAAACGCACGTCCCAATAACACTTAGGCGCGGGCATGGCTTCTCCCTGCCGCATCACCAGATAATGCCCCGGCGGCAGCTTGTGAGCACGACGATAGATGGTGCGCGGATCGGGAATGTAACCGTAGGCGAAATAGTCTTCCAGCGCCAGCGGATCGAGCTCGCGAGAGAACTTGGGATGGACCTTGAGCGCCTTGAGTTCGGAGGAAAATCCGAGCCAGCCGTTTTCCATTTCGGCATAATAAAGCGGCTTGATCCCCAGCCGGTCGCGAGCCAGAAACAGGACTTTTCGCTCCCGATCCCAAAGACCGAAGGCGAACATGCCCCGAAGGCGCTCCACGCAACGCTCTCCCCATGCCAACCAGGCATAGACGATGACCTCGGTATCGCAATGGGTGCGGAAGGTATACCCCAACGCTTCCAGCTCACGGCGCAACGATGGAAAATTGTAAATTTCGCCATTGTAGGTCACCGTCACCCGGCCATCGGGGGTGGAAAGCGGCTGGGCGCCGCCGGCCAGATCGATGATGGCCAAGCGCCGATGGGCAAGGCCCACCCCCGCTTCCACATGCCTTCCCTCCCCATCCGGACCACGATGGAATTGGGTTTGATTCATCCTGCCGAGCAGTTCCCGGTCGACTTCCCGGCGCTCCTTGAGATCAAGCAATCCAACAATGCCGCACATTTACGATATCCTTAAACAATTGTCATAAATCCGCTGATACTGGACGACCATGGCAGCCAAGCTGAAATCGGCCTGAACACGCTGCAATCCAGCTTCCCCACATTGGCTGCGAAGCGTTTCCGATTCCACATAACGCACCAAAACCGCAGCCATCGCATCGGGATCGGCGACCGGCACCAAGGTGCCGCTCACTTCATGCCGCACCAATTCCGGATTCCCCCCCGCCTCGGTGGCGATGACCGGCAAACCGGTGGCCATCGCCTCCAAAATAGTGTTGGAAATTCCTTCCGCCCGGGAGGGAAGCACGAAAAAATCCAAGCCGCGCAGAATCGCCGGGATATCGCCGCGCTCCCCCGGCAACCAGGCGGACTTCTGCATCCCGGCCTGTTCCAGAAGATCGATACACTCCTGCCGCAGAGGCCCGTCGCCAACCGCGATCAACCGTGCCTTCGCCTTCAGTTCGGGGCGATGATTTTCCAACAACCGGATAAACGCCTTGACCAAAGTCGTCTGGTCCTTGACCCCGTGCATCCGACCCACGGTGCCGATCCGAACCGAATTCGGGTCGCTGAACGGGCACCCCGGGATCGCCTCCCTGCCCGCCTTGGGCGGATGGAATTTAACCGTGTCTACGCCGTTGCAAATCCGAGTAATCTTGCGCGGCGTCACTTTGACCCGCGTGACCAAATAATCCTCCAACTGTCTGGAAAGCGGAATATAGGCATGAATCAAAGGACGGAATGCGCGCCGGAGCCATCGGTATTTAACGTTGGTTCCGTCCGGATCGAACACATCCCAGCCGTGCTCTCCGTGGATTCGAATCGGGACGCCCGCAAGCCAGGCGGGCAACTGGCATTCGAGGGTCGCCAGATTGCGAGTATGCACGATCGCCGGGCGAAGCTGCTTGAATAATTTAAAAATTTTGTCGTACAACCCCATATCCTGTCCCGTCCGCTTATGGAGTTCGTAGATTTCCACTTCACGGCGGATACGCTGCTTGAAAGCATCCGATTCGGTCAGGCAAACGATGGCGTGGCGGTATTTTTCCTCCGGCAGATGGTTGATCAGATTGACCAATCCGTTTTCCAGCCCACCGACGCCGAGGCGATGTATGACATGGACGATTAGGGGGGGCGCCATAAGCTATCGATTCCGAGCCGTTCTCTGCAACGACCGCCTGATCGCGGGCAGCATTTCGCCGCTAAAATCCCGCAAGATCTGGGCGGCCCGCTCAGGCGTGTCTCCGTATTCGGCCGCCATCACGATACCGGCGGCATCCCGCGGATGTCCCAATAGCTTGTCGCGCGCTTCCAGCAATTTGGCCCAATGATCGTTGGCGGTGAATCTTCCGGACACCCAGTTCCAGCGCCAAACCAGAAGTTTTTGACGGGCGGACTCCAGGATCCCTTCGCGCAACCGCAAAGTTCTGTGCGATAAGACCACCTCCCGCGTTTTCTCCCATGGCATTTTCCAAACCGGATGCTTCTGCGGAATCAGAATGTTCTGGGAATTGACCAACTCTTTGCCTTGGGCCTGGGTGCGATAGTAGAGAACGTACAATTCAACTTGCCGCTCCCCGTCGGTGTAGACCGCCTTGGCCTTGGCGTCCGGATACAGATAGCGCGGTTCCCAGGAAGTCAGGTTCCCCTCGACCCGTCGCCAGACACTCTCCCCCTCCGGCAGGGACACGCCGACCGGTGCCGTCTTCGAAAGAGCCAAATCGCGCAGATAAGCGGCATGCACGGGCCATACCGTCAGGAGGAACAAACCGATACAGGCTATCAGCACATGGGATTTTAGGTTCACCTCTCCGGAGGGAGGGCGGACACAGGGGTCCGCCCCTACGTTTTTTGGGTGTGGGCGGATTTGCGGGTCCCTTCCGACATTTGTCATTTGCATGCGGGTCTGCGGTTCCGCGTCCCCGTCTATGCTTTGTAGGGGCGAACCTGCGTGTCCGCCCTTATCCGCCTGTCCGGACGATTTTCCCCTCTCCGGTTCATCCTCCTGCCAAAAGGAACCGATCCAGAACATCAACAGCATCACCAGGCCGAAAAACACCCAGCCATAGATGTAGTGGTCCACCCCCAAGGCCAGCTGCATATCGGAAAAATGAGCGATCATCACGATCATATAGGCCCTGAGACCGTTGGCGATAACGGGGAAAAAAATCGCCAGTCCGACAAACGCCAAGCGCCGCCAAAGAGAGCGATAACTCAAATAGGCATAGAGACAGCCGACGGTGATGGAGGCGATCAGATACCTGAGGCCGCTGCACCCTTCCACCACCGACCAATCCCCCGAGGGAATACTGAAAAAGGTTCCCTCGCGATAAACCGGAATTCCGGTCAGTTCGATCATCATCACGGTGAAATCGGCGGTGAAATCCATGAGCGGCGGGATCAGGAATTCGCCGAAGGGAACGGCGAAAAACAGGAAACCCAAGGGGAAGACGATTTCTCGGATGATCTTCCAACCGAGAATGCTCCAGGTCAGGGCAATCCACATGGCGATGAAGGCGAACTGCTGAACCACCCGAACATCCACCACA
This sequence comes from Methylohalobius crimeensis 10Ki, assembly GCF_000421465.1. Lineage (NCBI taxonomy): Bacteria > Pseudomonadati > Pseudomonadota > Gammaproteobacteria > Methylococcales > Methylothermaceae > Methylohalobius > Methylohalobius crimeensis. The sequence goes on along the minus strand of NZ_ATXB01000001.1, from coordinate 1,614,181 downwards.
TTGGCCAGCAGCCAGCCGAATCCGAGGACCGCCAAAACCGGCAACCCGCGCCAGTCGGGCCGCGGAGTCAATCCACCCAATTCTCGTCGGCGGCGCCAGATCAGATAGGCACTGATGGGAAAAATCAAAAACCCGTGGGCGAAGGTTTCCGAGCGCTCCCAAATCTCGACCATGGCGTAAAAAGTCCGCCAATAAAAGGCAAACAGCACCGTCACCCCGATTCCCAACGCCAACAGAGGGATTCGCCAGTTTCGAGAAACCACCCCCATTTCCGATGCGCGATTTCGGCTCAGACGGGTTGTGTTCATAACACGTCCAAAAGTGTGTCCAAGCGTTCCAGATGCCTTTCCCAACTATAGCGCATTTCCACAAACCTCCGGTTGCCGGCGGAATATCGGGGCAAAAAATCCCGCTCGGTCAAAGCCCGGATAGCCAGATCGGCCATGACATCGGGGTCGTCGGCCACCTCCACGGAAAAACTCGATGCAAGAGGCTGTTTACCAACAGTCTTTGACGCCCGATAAGAGGCCGGGGGATGGCCTGAAGGGCGTTCGCGCCCCCCCTCCCTTGCCCTCCCCCCATTGGGGGGAGGGTTGGGTGGGGGGGAGCCCCCAGGGAAGGGTTCACGGCGTCCCTGAAGGCCATCCCCCGGCCTCTCCACCCCGGGAAAGCAAGCTCCAAGATCCAGTCCGTCCATGGCCATCGAGGTAGCCAGCACCGACTTGCCCATGGCCCATGCCTCCAGCACTTTGTTCTGAATGCCTCGGGCGATCCGTAGCGGCGCCACCGCCAAGCGGGCATGGGCCAGATAGGGGCGGATATCTTCGACCGCGCCGGTCACCACGACGCCCTCGCGGCGACCGAGGGCCTTGACCGCCTCGGCGGGACGGGCGCCGACGATGTAGAAACGGGCTTCCACGTGATATTGCAGTAGTTTGGGAAATACCCGGTCGGCGAACCAGCGCACCGCGTCGATGTTGGCCCAGTAATCCATGGCGCCGGTGAAAACGAATACCTGTTCACCGGGGTGATAGGGCGAGGAAAACTCGCGCCCGCCCTGGAAATACTCCAGATCCACGCCGTTTTCCACGTAATCCACCTTGCCCGTCGCCTCCGGGGCCAATCGTTTAAACAATTCCGCCTCGGCCGGCGAAACGAACAGATTGAGATCAAACGACTTCGCCACTTGTCGATCATAGGCCAGGAGTTTCTCCCCTTCGCGACGGTAAATCCAGCGACTCCAAACCGGCTTGCTGGCGGCGTATTGGCGCCACTTGTCCGAATCCACATCGACGTAATCGATGATTTTGGGCAACTCCCAACGCGGATCGACGAACTGGGCCATGGCGGAGGAGAATACGAAGGCCGCATCGATTTTGCCGGCATCCGCCAACTCGCGGACCCAATTGGCCATGCGCGCGTTGGCATAATACGGCAGGGTCAGCGGCCGATCCCGCAACAAACCGGTCAGGCTTTTCAAGGTCGCCCAACGCCGAGGTAGATTTAGAATCAAAGCATCCCGGCTGTATTTTTTCACCGCTTCGGCGTGCCGCCAGTCCCGGGGATCGTCGATGAAGGTCCCCAAATACACCTGATGCCGACTGGCAAAATGCTTGAGCCAGTGAAAAGAGCGAATCTTGTCCCCCTTGTTGGGCGGATAGGGAATTCGATGGGTCAGGTAGAGAAGATTCGCCATCTAGCCGAGACTCCGCGCCAACCAGGGCCCGATCAGTTTGCTGACCGGCAAAGGGAGTTTCTGCCAGGCTTGAATGAACAGCCGGTATTTGGGGTTCAAGGGATTGATGTCCGGCAGTTCCTTGGCCCGGATCAATTCGTATTCGTAGTGCAACGGCTGGGGCTCGAAACCCCAATGGGTCTTGAAACGGTAAGAACCGGTGCCTTTTTTGCTGCGGCCGTAATCGAAGGTTTTCACCCCTTTCTCGACCGCCCGCCGCATCACCTCCCAATACATGAAATCATTCGCCTTCAATTGCCGCGCGGCGGTGGACCCTCCGCCGTAATAAGGCAACACTTCGTCGCGGAAATAAAAATTCATGACCGCGGCCACCGGCTCGCCTTGGTATTCCACCATCAGGATTTCGCACATCTTGCCGAAAGTGTCTTTCAAACTGCGAAAATAGGATTTGGGAAATACCGGGGTTCCCAGATTACGCACGCTTTCCGCGTAAATCTCGTAAAAGCGGTCCACCGACTCGTCGATCACGCTTTCCAAACCGGCTTGGATGCCTTTTCGTATCATGGCCCGCTGTTTTCTGGGGATGGCCTTCAGATTAGTCTCCGGATCCGGATCGAGGGTTTTGCGAAAAGTGACATAAAGGTCCTTGACAGGACGACCCGCCCCCGAAGGTTGAAGATTGCGCAGTTCCAGATGGTCGACGTTCAAATCCCGCGCCAGATCACAGGCGGCAGCCTCCAAAGCGTCTCTGACGGCGGGGTCCCCGGCCACCGATCCGCCATAGACGCAGAACGGCGTGGATATGAGCGCATTGGAAAACAAACGGCTACGAATATGGCCCAAAGGCAAAATACCGACGATTTCACCTGCCTTCTCCGCGTAAAGATAATAAGTGGCGTGGCCGAGAGCGTTTTCCAGCACCTTACGCCAATCGGAAAGATGAAAAAAAGTGGCCTCTGGCCGATCCGCCACGAACGCATCCCAGCGACCGGCGTCGGCCGAAGTGAATACTTTAACTTCCATTAGGCAACCGATTGATTAAAAAAGACGTTTTCCATCGTATCCCAGCTAAAATCCCGCAGTAGCCGTTCCAGGCGGGATTCCATCCGCGCCAGGTTGAGATAGTGACGCAGGCGGGTTTTGAGTTTTAAGTCGGCGGGGCGAGGCTGGTCCGAGTCGATTTCCCAAGGATGGAAATAAAACACCGCCGGGCGCCCTTCCCCGTTGATTCGGTTCAGAGCCCAACGAGAGAAGCGGTAAGGATAAAGGCGGAAATAGCCTCCGCCGCCGCAGGGAAAATTCCGCTTGCCCAATCGGATCGTACTGACGGGGATTTCGGCAAGCCCGGGGGCGTTATCCGGATAAAAAAGAAAACGGGGCGCCTCGGGCATCCCGTAAAGATCGTGCTTGACCGGATAGATGCTGGAGCTGTATCGGAACCCCGATTCCTCGAGCACCTTCAGGGCCCATAGATTGCCGCGACCGATGGAATAGCTGGCGGCGCGGTAGCCGGTCACTTCGACCCCGCCCACCTCCTCGAGAATGGCTTTGGCCCGGGTCACGTCCCGGCGAAATGCCTCCGGGGATTGCCGGGTGACCCGCACGTGGGCGTATCCGTGACAGGCCAATTCATGACCGCGGTCGACGATTTCGCGGATCAGATGGGGATAACGTTCGGCCACCCAACCCAAGATGAAGAAGGTCGCTTTTACCTCGTGTCGATCAAAAAGATTCAAAATGCGCTCGGTGTTGGCAACCACCCGGTGGGGCCAGCGATCCCAATCCGCGCTATCGATATGCGGCTCGAAGGCGGAGACTTGAAAATAGTCTTCCACATCCACGCTCATGGCGTTGCAGGGTTGGCTTGACATGTCAAAGCAACTTTTTTTCGATGACCTGAACGATCCGCTGCGCCGCCTTGCCGTCCCAGCGCGCCGGAATCCGCCCGCGCTTGCCGCCGCCGTTCAGAATATCTTCCACGCAAGTAAAAATCGCATCGGGATCGCTGCCCACGAGGGTATTGGTACCCTCGGTAATCGTTATGGGGCGCTCGGTGTTTTCGCGCAGGGTCACGCACGGAACCCCCAAGGCGGTGGTCTCTTCCTGGAGGCCGCCGGAATCGGTCAGAACCAGACGCGCGGAGCGAATCAAGCCCAGCATTTCCAAATAGCCTAACGGAGGCGTCGAGATGATCCCGGACGCCGCGATCAGGCCATCCAGACCGAAGCGTTCGATCATCTTGTCGGTACGCGGATGGCAGGGGAATATAATTGGCATGCGCCGACTGATTTCCGTCAATGTTTGCAGCAAACGCCCCAAAACTTCGGGATCGTCGACGTTCGATGGCCGGTGCAAGGTGAGGACTGCGTAGTCAGAGGCGTTGTTGTTTGAGTTGAGAGGCCACTTTCGGCCATGCCGGGCCAATGTCTCGGCGGGAGGAAACGCTTGATCCAAATGCCCCAGCAGGGAATCGATCATGACGTTGCCGACGAAATGGATTTTATCCTCGGCGATTCCTTCGCGGAGCAGATTGTCTCTCGCCGCACGTTCGGTGGTGAACAAAAGCGCCGAAAGCTGATCGGTCAGGACCCGGTTGATTTCTTCCGGCATGGTACGATCACCGCTGCGAAGACCTGCTTCGACATGGATCAAGGGCACCTGTTTTTTAGCCGCAACCAGACCACAGGCGATGGTCGAATTGACATCCCCCACCACCAACACGGCGAAGGGTGCCGCATCCTCCAACACCGGCTCGAAACGCTGCATGATTTGGGCGGTTTGGACCGCGTGACTGCCGGAACCGACCTCCAGATCCAGATCCGGCTCCGGAATACCCAGTTGTCGGAAAAAGGTGTCCTTCATCGCCTCGTCGTAATGTTGGCCGGTGTGGACGAGGATCGGATCGATGGTTCCTGGTCGCTCCAAAGCCGTATAGATAGGGGCGATTTTCATGAAATTGGGCCGCGCCCCCACCACACACACGAGTTGTGGTCGCCGCTTCATGCATTCTCCTGGTGAGTTTGCTTCTTTGGTGGGGATTTCTCTCCCTCTGCATTTTTTGCTTCCTCCCGCCGGGAGGAAAGAGATGAAGTCACGGGAGGATTGGACGACAGCGTCTCCTCGAGTTCGTAAACCGAATCCATGTCCAATTGCAGCAGGATCGCCTTACGCAATAGGGCGCGTTCCTGCCGAATGATTTGCTGCATTTCCGCGACCGAACGCTCGAGTTTGGCGATGCGCTCCAAATAAGGGGTATCGATTCGTTCGGATGGCGTTGCCAGCGGTTCGCTATATACCGGGCTCACCGCCTCCTGTCCGGAGACGTCTCTAGGTGCTTCCTCTTCGATTTCCTCGATGACGGTCCCTACCGCTTGTTCATCAATCTCGTGGATTTCCTCCAAATAGGAAAACAACAGCAATCGATCGCACAGGGTGTTGATGGTTCGGGGAATACCGCCGGTGAATTCGTGCAGCCGCGCGAACGATTCCTCGGTGAAACCGGGGTCGGACTGCCATCCGGCCAGCTTCAAGCGATGGAGAATATAAGCCTGGGTTTCCTCCATGGTTAAGGGACGGAGGTGATAGGTGGCAATCACCCGCTGGCGCACCTGAGCCATATGCTCGTCTTGAAGCGCCAAGCGGAATTCGTCCTGTCCCAGGAGAAAGGCTTGAAACAAAGGCCGCCCGCTCATCTCGAAATTGGACAGCATGCGAAGTTCTTCCAGCGATTGCCGGGGAAGATTCTGAGCTTCGTCCACCACCAACAGGATCCGCTTGCCCTCGCGAGCCTTATCTTTAAAAAAGGCTTCCAAATTTCTAAGCAAGGTGGCTTTGTCGTCGCCGTCGTAGGACAGCCCGAAAGTGGCGGAAATGATTCTGAGCGTATCCTCCGCTCCCACTTGGGATGTGACCATCAAGCCGGCGACCACATTCTGAAGCTGGAGCGATTGAAACAAGGCCTTGACCAGCAAGGTCTTGCCGGTCCCCGGCATTCCGGTCACCACGATGAAACCTTCCCCTTGAGCCAAACCGTAGCGCAGATACGCCAACGCGCGTTTGTGCACCGAACTGTTGAAGAAAAATTCCGGATCCGGCGTCAGTTGGAAAGGTTTTTTGCTGAGTCGGTAATATTTCGTATACATAAATCAAAAAGTCATCGCGATGGCCGCAACCGCCCGGTTTTCCTGAAAATCCAAATCGGAAACGCTATCCGATGTTTGTTCCGAGTGTAGGTATTGCAAATAGGCGTTCACATCTGGCGTCAAACGCCGGGTGATGCGGAAGGAAGTCGTCCAAAAAGTATTGGTTAGATCGCCCTGGTTCTGCTGCCCTTGGGTGAAATCGGATTGCTGCCAATTGAAAAAGAGGGAGGCATTGGTCCGGGTTCCCCAGCGCCAATTCCAGCCTCCCGAAAAACCCAATATATCCGAATCGTTTTCCTGAACCTGGAAGGTTCGCTTCTCCACAAATACACGGGCATTGAAAGTATGTTTGGCGGTAAAGCCGGTAAACGACAATTGTCCGCGCTTGCGCACGAAGACTTCATCCACCAATTGAGGCAGATCGATCGCCACCAGGGCGGGCTGATTGGTGACCGGGTCCAAGACGGGGTTGCCGAATTGATCGGTCACCAGGAAAATCTGTTGTTCGGCGAGGACGGTTTGAGTCGTGGTGGTATCCTCGAAATATTGCCCTTGCCAAAGCGTATGGCGGGTGCGGTGCTGAAGCAGCCCGAAAAACACGTCACCGGTATTGGTCCCCACGTTGTTGCGTCGGTAAGTGCCCTGAAGCAGCGTTCTTCGAGAAGGCTGAATTCGGATTGTCGCGAAACTGTTGTTGCCGCCCCCCGCCTGCAGCATCAGCATGCGGCTGGGAGTCCAGGTCGCCCCGACGGTATAAAACAGGCCATTATTGTTGGTGTTGGTCCGGCTACGGAAAGAATTGTCTTGCCATCCTCCTTGGACGAAGGTACTGAACTTTCGGTGCCAACGGTAGCTTACTTGTCCAAAGGCGTTTCGGAATTGAACGTTTTGTCCCGAGGTCGAAGTGCGTATGCTTTCTCGGTTTTGCGCACCGATTTGCCAATTCAGAAGACTGAAGCGCCGCCCGCTTCGAAAAAAAACCGACTCGGTATGGTTCTGGGTATCCGATGCCTGCCCGCTGGAAGTGGTGGTGTAGTCATAACGCAAGCGCACCGCGCCATCGGCGTAGCCGCCAAAATGAGGCAGCCAATAAGGGCTCACGCTGACCGTATAGAAATTGGCGCGGTTGCCGGTATTGGAGAGATTGTCGGTCGTTTGTCTGCCCCGGGGATTGACCAGGGTTTGCCCGGCGGTGGCGCGGGTTTGCAGATAGACCGATTGGTCGATCACTTCCGCCGTGCTGTTGGCTTGCAGCTGATGGGCTTGTTGAAAGGTTCGGTTTTCCTGGGTGGACAATATATTTTGCATTCGGTAGTTGAGGTTCATTCGCACACGCGGGCCTTGAGGCCTGCTCGCACCACCCACGCCACCGAAGCCGCCTCCACCGAAGCCGCCTCCGCCGAGGCCACCCCCGAAGCCGCTCCCTCCGAGGCCACCGCCAAGGCCGCCGCCGCCAACGCCTCCAAGGCCACCTCCGCCGAAACCACCTCCGCCGAAACCGGCCCCACCAAGACCACCGCCAAGACCACCGCTAAGACCGCCTCCGCCGAGACCACCGCCAAGACCGCCTCCACCGAGACCGTCTCCACCGAGACTGCCTCCGCCGAGACCACCTCCGCCGAGACCACCTCCGCCGAGACCGCCGCCGCCGAGACCGCCGCCGCCGAAACCACCTCCGCCGAGACCGCCTCCACCGAGACCACCTCCTCGGCCAGTATTGGAAATAGAAATACCCGGATTGATTTCAGTCAGCCAGGCACTCTCGGCCTCGCCTTGCTGCAGACTGAAGTTATCAGTATAGGTTTCCCTAAGAATCAGGCTAGGAGTGATATACCAATCGGCACCCACGACAGGACTTTGCATTTCCAGCAACACCACTCCCAGCAGAATCCAACGGATGCGTTCCATGCTCGGTTATTCGCCGTAGTTGTAGTATCTGTAACCATAATAAGCGTAATACCCCAGCCCGAAACCTTGCATGGTTTTATTCAAGATACAGCCCACTATTTCGCAATCCGAAAGCATTTCGGTGGCCTCCTTGACGATGTGCTGAGGGGTGGATTCAGCTTCCACCACCAATACCACTTGTCCCACATGAGTCGCCAGGACACTGGCCTGAGTCGTCGCCAAAAGGGGTGGAGAATCGAAGATAATAACGCGGTCCGGATAGCGCCTCGACACCTCTTCCGCCAATTGCACCATTCCTTCGCTGGCCAGCAGTTCGGTGGCGTGGGAATGCCGACGTCCGGATGGCAGCAGGGTCAACTTGGGGATATCGGTTCTGAGCAAAGCCTCGGAAAATGTCGTTTCTCCTTCCAGCAAATCGATCAAACCCGGCCGATCGACTACCCCGAATATTCGGGAGGCAGCCGGCTTCACCACATCGGCATCCACCAACAGAACCGTCTTGTCTCGCTCCGCGGCAATACTCAGGGCCAGGTTGACCGCCGTAAAGGTTTTTCCCTCTCCCGGCAGACTGCTGGTCACCAGAATCAGGTTGGCATTGTCGATCCGGTTGCGCCCCTCTCCAAAGGCGTTCATCAACAAAGGACGCTTGATTAACCGATATTCCTCCGCCAAATTGCCATGGGCTGCATCGGGAGACAACATTCCGCGCGCCTCCAACTGCGCCACATCCACCTGAATCTGGGGAGCTTTATCCCTTAGTTCCGCAGCATGGCTGGAAGCCCCCCGAGCCGGTGCAGCCGCACTGCCAGAGACAGGCTCGGCCTCATTTTTTTCCGGCGCTTGCCCATTCGAGGATTCTTCCTGCTTTTCCAATGCCTTTTCAATCGTACTCACGACACCAACCTATGTGTTTATGGAATACAAATTAATCCCCTTGACCTCCATCAGCACAAGCACGGCAAAAAAGAGTAAAAGTCCCGCACAAGCACCGCTGAAACGAATCAGCTCGCGCCATTTTCGTTTCCGAATTGCCGGCACCCAGTTCATGGAAACCGAGCCCAACACCGGCAATCCGGCGATTTCCCGCAATTGCTGAGTCGAAACGAGGGTGGGACGCAATAAAGCCAGTAAGACGGGCAAACCCACCCCGATCACGAAACCGCCGCCCAGCACCCCCGCCGACAAGAGAATACGGTTCGGCGCCGACGGCTTGGAAGGTACTTGCGGGGGGTCGACCACTCGGAATTTAATCGTATCGGTGTTTTGCTCCACGCTTTCGGAGAGCCTGGCCTGCTCTCGGCGCGCCAACAGGGCCTCATAGTTCTTTCTGATGGTGCCGTAATCACGGTTCAAATCTTTCAATTGCGTTTCTACCTTTAGACGCGAATCCATCTGTTCCTTGAGTTTTTGAATCCGATTTTCGTAACTATTCACCCGCGCCTGCAATGATGCTACGTTGGCCTCGGCCTCGCTAAGGGTGATTTTCATCTGCTGAAAAACCGGGTTCGTTTCGCCACCCGCTCCCACGCTCTCCATGAACGATCCTTCTCCCATGGCACGCTCTTCCTGTTCCGCCTGCTGTTTTTTCAACTGGGCGATGCGGCGCTTTAACGTGATCACCTCCGGATGACGATCGGTATATTTGAGGAGCATTTCATCCATGCGCGCCTGAAGGGACTGGATTTCAGTTTCCAGCGGGCTGAGGGCTTGTCCGAATTCCATGAACATGGGTTCCTCGCTTTCCAACTGGCTGGCGATTTGATCGCGGCGATTGATCGCCTCCTGCACAGCCAGCTTGGCCTCTTCCAACTCGGCATGGGCCGTTTGCAATTGACTGTAAAGATCTCCTCCCTGTTTTGGAAGCAAGCCGTAATTCTCGCGCTTGAAGCTCTCGATTCTCGCTTCCGCCGCCTGCAAGCGGCGCTCGTATTCCTTGATCTGCTGATCCAGAAATCTTTGCGCATTGTCCGAATCCCGCCGGGCCTCACCCAAGGCTTGTTCCACGAACACGGTCAACATCGACTGCACCAATCGCTTGGCCAGTTGGGGATCGTCGTCGTCGGCGCTGATGGTAAAGATATTGGTCTGGCGGGCGCTATTGATACTGAGGGATGATTCCAGGCGATTGACAATGGCTTCCATGGCTTTTTCATCCTTGGCGGCCAAATCCAGATCGGTCATGCGCGCGATTTTCTCCAGATTCGGGCGGGTAAACAGCAGTCGGGTCATGAGCCGGACCTGTCCGCTCACATCCGGTTCGATGGTCAGGCCATGCAGCAAAGGACGTAGAATGGAGCGGGTATCCACGAAGACCTTGGCTTCGGCTCGGTATTGATCCGGCATCTGGGAGACAAACACCCAGCCTGCGATACAAACCATCCAGGCAACCAAAACCCCCCACCATTTGTAGCGGCTGGCAACCTTCAGATAACCCAGTGCTTCTTGCAGCAATTCATACATAACCGCCTCCGCGATTAGAAAAACGCCTCGGGAACGATCAAGATATCGCCCGGCAGCATGTCGACATTGGCGGTAATATCCCCGTCCTCGATCAAATCGTCGATCCGAACATTGAACTGGCGCTGTTCCCCGTTGATCCAACGAACCAGCGTCGCCCGATTGCCTGCCGCGAATTCGGTCAAACCACCCACTTGGATCATCAGATCAAGCAAGGTCATGTGCTCTCGATAAGGCACCGCTTGGGGATTGGCCGCTTCCCCCACCACCCGTATCTGCTCGCTGTAAGGCCCCACGAAACCGGAAACGATCACCGTGACCAAGGGGTTGCGAATATAACGAGCCAATTCCCCTTCGATATCCCGAGCCAATTGATAAGGGGTTTTACCGGTGGCCGGCAATTCCTCCACCAAGGGAGCGGATATTTTGCCGTCGGGACGCACCACCACGGTACGAGTAATTTCCGGATTTCCCCAAACAAACATTTCCAGGGAATCTCCCGGACCGATGATGTAGGTATAATCGGCCGGAGGTTCGGCGCGAGGGTTTAAGGGTGGATAGGGACTGCACCCATACAAAACGATCAGTAGGACAGCCAAAAAGCCAGCGAACTTGAATTTCCGGAAACACGGTTTATTTTTCTCCACTGCCTAACTCCTCAGCACCGCAGTTGGTTGGATCCATCTAAATTTAGCAAAGAATTCAGAAATAACTATATTTTTATACATCCCGGTCTAGAAAGGCAGCGATTCGTTCCACGCCTTCTCGCAGCGCTTCCAGCTCCACGGTATAGGCAAATCGGACATACGCGGATGCCCCTGCGCGACCGAAATCGCAGCCGGGAGTCACCGCCACGCCAGCCCTATCGAGTAGCGCCAAGGCAAACCGATAGCTGTCGGCGGTAAAATCGGAACAATCGGCATAAAGATAAAATGCCCCCCGAGGCTTGCCCCCCATCTTGAACCCTAGCGAACACAAGGCATCGTATAAGAAATCCCGTCTATCTTCAAACCTGCGCCGCCTTGCTTCCAGAATATCCAAAGTACGGGGCTCGAAAGCCGCCAAGGCGGCGTACTGGGAATGGGTCGGCGCGGAAATGAAAATATTCTGGGCGACACGTTCCGCCGCGTCAATAAATGCTTCCGGCACCACCAGCCAACCGAGCCGCCAACCCGTCATCCCGAAATATTTGGAAAAGCTGTTCACCACGAACACCCTCTCGGCGACCTCCAGAGCCGACACACATCGTCCGCCGTGATACTCCAAACCGTGGTAGATTTCATCCGAAATCAAAAAACCGTTTTTTGACGCTACTGCTCGGCAAATGCGAGCCAGTTCATCCGGATCGATAACGGTTCCCGTGGGATTGGCCGGCGAAGCCAACCAAACCCCGACCGTTTCCGGCCGCCAATACTCCCGAACCAGGGTTTCCGTAAGATGAAATCTTGTGTCCGCCGTCACCGGCACCGCATCCGGAATGCCACCGAACAAATGCACGAAATGCCGGTTGCACGGATAACCGGGGTCGGTCATCAACACCCGTTTTCCGGATTCCAGCAGAAGCGACAAGGCCAGCAAAAATGCGCCCGAAGCACCGGGGGTCAAAAACACCCTCTCCGGGGCAATTCGAATGCCGTAACGTTGGCGATAAAACGCAGCGATTGCCTCGCGAAGTTGGGGCAATCCGGCGGCAGGCGTATACTGAACCCGGCCTTTGGCAATCGTTTCCATCCCTGCTTGTGCGATGGGGTCGGGCGTGGGAAAATCCGGTTCTCCGATCTCCATGTGAACGACGCTTGTTCCTTGGGCCTCCAGTGCCCGGGCTCTTGCCAAGAGCTCCATGACAATAAAAGGCCGGATGGATTCGAGTCTGGTCAAATACGGTTGCAAGGGAAACTCTCCCGAAACGGATAAGTCAAAGATAATCTATTATAAGTTGGTATTTCGGCCGAAAAAGAATTGCGCAATGTTTGCGTATCTGGTAAAAGTTCGCGTTTTCCAAAATCAAGGTTCTATATCCATGGCGACCGCACAAGAAGACCCCAACAAAACCAATCCGTACGCCTTCAAGCCTTACCAGCCTGTGGAAGGCGAGGAATATATGAATCCGGCCCAGTTGGAGCATTTCCGCAAAATTTTGCGTGGCTGGAAGTCTCAATTGATGGAAGAGGTGGACCGAACCCTCCATCACATGCAGAACGACGCCGCCAACTTTCCCGACCCCACCGATCGGGCCACCCAGGAATCCGAGTTCAGCCTGGAGCTGCGCACCCGCGACCGGGAACGCAAGCTGATCAAGAAGATCGACGAGGCACTGGAACGGATCGAAACCGCCGACTATGGTTTTTGCGAAACCTGCGGCGTGGAAATCGGTCTCAGGCGCCTGGAAGCTCGGCCCACCGCCACCCAGTGCATCGACTGCAAGACTTTGGATGAATTGCGCGAAAAGCAAATGGGTTGAACCGCGCACTTTATGCAAACCGCCTCAAGCAACTACCGAGGCCGTTTTGCTCCGTCCCCCACCGGCTCCCTTCATCCGGGATCTCTTCTGACCGCCCTGGCCAGCTTTCTGCAAGCGCGTTCAAGAAGCGGCCAGTGGCATCTCCGGATCGACGACCTCGACACCCCGCGTTGCGTCCCCGGCGCCGCAGACGCCATCCTGCGGACGTTAGAACGTTTCGGGCTTTTCTGGGACGGCCCCGTGGTTTATCAAAGTCGAATGCAGGCCGCCTACGACGAGGCTTTGACACAGTTGGAGCGGGAAGGACGGATTTATCCCTGCGTTTGCAGCCGCAAATCACTCAAAGGAATGAGCGCCTACCCCGGACACTGCCGCGACCGCCCTATCGACTGCAACCGTCCTCACGCCTTGCGAGTCAAAACAAGCGCTTGTCCCGTCACCTTCAGAGACCGGTTGCAAGGCGAACAATCCTATAACCTGGCCGCCCATGGCGGCGATTTCGTGGTCCGGCGCCGGGATCGGATCATCGCGTATCAGCTCGCGGTGGTGATCGACGACGCCCGACAGCACATCACGGAGATTGTGCGGGGCTGCGATCTTCTTTCCTCTACCCCGCGCCAGATCCATCTCCAACAACTGCTGGGATTAACCACGCCCGCCTATTGCCACCTTCCGGTGTTGGAAAATCGGGCCGGTCAAAAACTCAGCAAACAGACCGGCGCCCCGAGCGTGGAAAACACCGCCCCCGGCCCTTTGCTCTGCCAATTGCTCGCTTGGCTCGGGCACCCCCCGCCGGAGGAACTTCAACCAGCGCCACCGGAGGACATCCTGCCTTGGGCCATCGCTCACTGGCAACCGGAGCGCCTGCCTCGACGGACCCGGATCACTGTAATATCCTAGGAGAAATTAAAAAAGCCATCCTAATTAATTAGGATGGCTTTAAAAAACCGATGAGGAGTCCGCATGAGCCAAGCCAAGATTTATCCGGTCCCGCCCGAAATCGAAACCCGTGCCCACATGAGTGCCGACCGATACCGCCGGCTTTATGCCCGTTCCTTGAGCGACCCCGACGGCTTTTGGGCCGAACAAGCCGAGCGTTTCGTGAGCTGGGATCAGCCTTGGAAAACCGTCTCCGACTGGGATTTCAACCGAGTCCACATCCGCTGGTTCGAAGGCGGCCGATTGAATGCCTGCTTCAACTGCTTGGATCGTCACTTGGAAAGTCGGGGCGATGAGACCGCGATCATCTGGGAAAGCGACGATCCCGCCCACAGCCGTTCCCTTAGCTACCGCGAACTGCACGAGGAAGTTTGCAAGTTCGCCAACGTTCTCAAACAACACGGCGTCGCCAAGGGCGACCGGGTTTGCATCTACCTTCCCATGATTCCGGAAGCCGCCGTCGCCATGCTCGCCTGCGCCCGGATCGGCGCGATTCACTCGGTAGTCTTCGGCGGGTTTTCCGCGGACGCCCTGCGCGACCGGATTCGAGATGCCGAGGCCCATACCTTGATCACCGCCGACGCGGGTTTGCGCGGCGGCAAACACGTTTCCCTGAAAGCCAATGCCGACCAAGCCCTTTCCCAATGCCCCGGGGTAACCCACGTCATCGTCGTGCGGCGCAGCGGCACCGATGTCTCTTGGCAGGAAGGCCGGGATATCTGGTATCACGAAGCCATGGCATCGGCCGCCCCCCAATGCGAACCCGAAATCATGGACGCCGAGGACCCCTTGTTTATCCTGTACACCTCGGGATCCACCGGCAAACCCAAGGGCGTACTCCACACCACCGGAGGGTATTTGGTGTACGCGACCATGACCCATCATTACGTATTCGACTATCACGAAGGCGAGGTGTATTGGTGCACCGCCGACGTGGGCTGGATCACCGGCCACACCTATCTCGTCTACGGCCCCTTATGCAACGGCGCGGTCACGGTCATGTTCGAAGGAGTTCCCATGTGGCCCGAGCCGGATCGGTTCTGGCAGGTGGTGGACAAGCACCGGGTCAACATTTTCTATACCGCCCCCACCGCCATCCGCGCACTGATGCGGGTGGGGGACGAATACGTCGGGCGCACCTCGCGCCGCTCCTTGCGCCTGCTGGGGAGTGTCGGCGAACCGATCAACCCGGAAGCCTGGGAATGGTACCACCGGGTCGTGGGAGAAAGCCGCTGCCCCGTGGTCGATACCTGGTGGCAGACCGAAACCGGCGGCATTCTGATCACTCCCTTGCCCGGAGCCACTCCGCTTAAACCCGGCTCCGCCACCCTGCCTTTCTTCGGAATCGAGCCGGTTATCCTCGACGACAAGAACAACGAACTTCAAGGCTCCGCCGAAGGGATACTCGCCTTGAAGCGTTCCTGGCCCGGCCAGGCGCGCACCTTGTACAAAAATCACGAGCGATTCGTGGAGACCTACTTCAAGCCGTTTCCCGGCCATTACTTCACCGGTGACGGGGCGCGCCGCGACGAGGACGGTTACTATTGGATCACCGGCCGGGTGGACGACGTCCTCAACGTCTCCGGCCACCGCTTGGGAACGGCCGAGATCGAAAGCGCCTTGGTCGCCCACCCGGATGTGGCGGAGGCCGCCGTGGTGGGATACCCCCACGACATCAAAGGACAAGGCATCTATGCCTACGTGATTCCAAAACGAGGCGTCGAGACGGGTCCCGAACTCGCCCAGTCCCTGGTGGATCTGGTCAACCGGGAAATCGGCCCCATCGCCAAACCGGACGCGATCCAGTTCGCACCGGATCTTCCCAAGACCCGCTCCGGCAAAATCATGCGCCGGATTCTTCGCAAAATCGCCTCGCAGCAGATCGACCAACTGGGCGACACTTCGACCCTGGCCGATCCTTCCGTCATCGATCACTTGCTCGAAAATCGCGCCTTCAAAAAAAGCAACCCCACATAGGAGCGGATGAGGGGCGGCGAAAAACGCCGCCCGCAAGCTCACATCTCCTGAAACCTCGCCACGTTCATCGCGAAGCGATGTTTTTCCGCATCCTCCAATTGGAGTAGATTGTTAAGAATCTCCTGCACGGGAGGATCGTCGATTTCGTTCAAGGATTCCCGGTAAAGCTCGATCAAGGCATCCTCGAACTCCATCACCACCTTGACGATCTCTTCCAAGGACATATCGGGATGTATCTTCAGGGACTGAAGCTTCGTTTCGATCCGGGAGTCCGGCGGATAGGGCAACCACAGATCCAGAATGTGCGGCTGGGTGTTTTCCTCGAACCGGTTCAAACTGGCGGCCATTTCCCCCTCGTGACGTTGCAGATATTCCAGCAACAATTTCAGGCGGGCGTTGTGCTCCTCGCTTTCCATTTTCTCCGCCATCCGCTTCATTTCGGCATGGAGATGACTGCCGAACGCCAATACGTCCCTGACTTGTTTGAGTTGATAGACTTGCTTTTTCATGACTCCTCCTTACATCAAAGATGATTGACTTGGATAAGGAGTATACCCCTCCCCTTAAGACCGGTCTAAGAATGCCGGCTTGGCCGAGGATCGGAAGTTTTATGTTAAGATAATCAATCTTATTGACTGTCTTCCCGGCGCAAAATTCGGACGATTCATGACCGAGTACAAACTAACCCATTTGAAGGAACTGGAAGCCGAGAGCATCCATATCATCCGCGAAGTGGCGGCCGAATTCGATAATCCGGTGATGCTCTACTCCATCGGCAAGGATTCCTCGGTGATGTTGCACCTGGCCCAAAAAGCCTTCCATCCGGGCAAACCACCGTTTCCCTTGATGCATGTGGACACCACCTGGAAATTCCAGGAAATGTACCAGCTGCGCGACCGGATCGCCGAGGAATTCGAGCTGCTCGTTCACAAAAACCCGGAAGCCGAAGCCTTGGGCATCAACCCTTTCGATCACGGCAGCCAAAAACACACCGACATTTGGAAAACCGAAGGGCTCAAGCAAGCCCTGACCAAATACGGTTTCGACGCCGCCTTCGGCGGCGCCCGCCGGGACGAGGAAAAATCCCGCGCCAAGGAAAGAATCTACTCCTTCCGCGACCGGAATCACCGCTGGGACCCCAAGAATCAACGCCCGGAACTCTGGAACATTTACAACGGCAAGATCAACAAGGGCGAAAGCATCCGCGTCTTCCCTCTATCCAACTGGACCGAACTGGACGTCTGGCTCTATATTTATTTGGAAAACATTCCCATCGTCCCGCTCTATCTCGCCAAGGAAAGACCGGTGGTCTGGCGGGATGGCACCTGGATCCTGGTGGATGACGAACGCATGCGCCTCCATGCCGACGAGCGTCCCCAGATGAAGCGAGTGCGCTTCCGAACCCTGGGCTGCTATCCGCTGACCGGCGCGATCGAATCCGAGGCGACCACCCTGCCCGAAATCATCCAAGAGATGCTTTTGGCCCGTACCTCGGAACGTCAAGGGCGTCTGATCGATCACGATCAGGCCGGTTCCATGGAAGACAAAAAACGCGAAGGGTATTTCTAATGGCGAACGACACGATGAGCAATCCCGTGGAATCCCTGATCCAGACGGATATCGAGGCTTATCTGCACCAACACGAACACAAGGAGCTCTTGCGTTTCCTCACCTGCGGCAGCGTGGACGACGGCAAGAGCACCTTGATCGGACGCCTGCTCCACGACACGCAGATGATCTATGAGGACCACCTCCAGGCCCTCAAGAAGGACAGCGACCGCATCGGCACCACCGGGGACGAATTGGATCTGGCCCTGCTGGTGGACGGCCTTCAGGCCGAGCGCGAACAAGGCATCACCATCGACGTGGCCTATCGCTATTTCTCCACCGAGAAACGCAAATTCATCATCGCCGACACCCCCGGCCACGAACAATACACCCGCAATATGGCCACCGGCGCCTCCACTTGCGATCTGGCGGTGATTTTGGTCGACGCGCGCAAAGGAGTGCTCACTCAAACCCGGCGGCACAGCTTCATCGCCTCCTTGCTGGGAATCAAACACATCGTGGTGGCGGTCAACAAGATGGATCTGATGGAATACCGCCAGGATGTATTCGACGCGATTCGCCGGGATTATCTCACCTTCAGCGACAAGCTGAATCTACCCGATATCCGCTTCATCCCCCTCTCCGCGCTCAAAGGCGACAACGTGGCGGGCCCCAGCCCCAACATGCCTTGGTACAGCGGTCCCTCCATGCTGGAAATCCTCGAGACGGTGGAAATCGCCAAGGACCAGAACTTCCAGGATGCGCGCTTTCCGGTGCAATACGTCAATCGCCCCAATCTGGACTTCCGCGGTTTCAGCGGCACCCTTGCCGCAGGCGTGCTGCATCCCGGCGATGAAATCGTCGTACTGCCTTCCGGACAAAAAAGCCGCGTTCGACAAATCGTGACTTTCGACGGCGATGTAGACAAAGCTTTTCCGCCGATGGCGGTCACCTTGACCTTGGAAGACGAAATCGACGTGAGCCGCGGCGATATGATCGCGCGCACCGACGCTCTGCCCCATGTGGCCGACCGTTGCCAGGCGCACATCGTTTGGATGACCGACAAACCCCTGATTCCGGGGCGCCAATACCTGATCAAGCAAGCCACCCGCACCGTCACTGGATCGGTGTCGCGAATTCTGCATCAGATCGACATCAACACCTTGGACAAAGGCAGCGCCGAAGCGCTCCAAATGAACGAGATCGGCCTGTGCGAGATGGCTTTCAATGCGCCGCTGGCGTTCGATCCTTATAAAAAATGCAAGGGCACCGGCGCGTTCATTCTGATCGACCGGCTGACCAATATCACCGTCGGCGCCGGCATGATCACTTCGATCGCCGAAACCGAAGGCGCTCGCCGCCCGGTGACCCCGGAAGAGCGCGCCACCCGTTTCGGCCAAGCGCCCTCGGTGATCGCCTTAACCGGCATCGGCGCGCCGGATTTGGCCTATCAATTGGAGCGCCGTCTGTTCGATACCGGGCATGCCGCGACCGTCCTGGATGGGCGCAGCCTACCGGAAGTCAGCGAAAACGTCGCTCAAGCCCTCACCCACGCCGGCCTGATCGTGCTCTGGCCCCAAACCGACACCGCTCCGGCAACAGCCGAAGGGCTGACCTTGGATGCGGACAATCTCGACTTGGAACAAGCCTTGAATCTTCTCAAGGCGGAACGGATCCTGCGCTAGCCGGCACGGGTTTCCAAGCCCATAGGGGACGGTGGATTT
This sequence comes from Methylohalobius crimeensis 10Ki, assembly GCF_000421465.1. Lineage (NCBI taxonomy): Bacteria > Pseudomonadati > Pseudomonadota > Gammaproteobacteria > Methylococcales > Methylothermaceae > Methylohalobius > Methylohalobius crimeensis. Next base: position 1,595,329 of record NZ_ATXB01000001.1, on the reverse strand, counting down.
GCCGCCATCCCCTCACATCAACTCCATTCGCGCCGACTCGAACTTGAAGCGCGCCGTCGGTTGCGGTGTTGAATACGTGGGCATGGATCTTCCGGTAACGGTCCACGATTTCCGGCCGCGGGAAATCGAAGCGATTGCGATAACCGCTCGAAATAAACACATAATCCGGCTGAACCTTCCTCAAAAACGGCCAAGAAGACGAAGTGGTGCTGCCATGGTGAGGAGCGATCATGAGCGGTGACTCAAGGGCGGAACCGTACCGGTTCACCAACGCCGTTTCTCCGGCCTGCTCTATGTCGCCGGGGAGCAGAACACTCCCTCCCCCGGCTTCGATTTTCAGCACACAGGAACGATCATTTTCACTTTCCGCACTGCCTGAGTGCTCCGGCCACAGCATGGTGAATCGTACGCCATTCCAAAGCCACTCCTGGCCGGATCGGCATGGCGCCACATTCGGGAGGGAAAACAACTCCTCCGCGCTGGTCAAGGCACGGGCGGGATAATGGCGGAGCAATCCCGCCAGTCCGCCGCTGTGATCGCTATCGCCGTGGCTAACGATGATCTTATCCAAATGGCGCCGACCACGCTGCTGAAGGAAGGGAGCGATAATGTCGGCGCCGGCATCGAAGCGTTCGCTGAAACGGGGACCGGTATCGAATACCAAGGCGTGATCGGCCGTTTCCACCACCACCGACAACCCTTGACCCACCTCTAGAACGGTCAACCAAAGTTCGCCGGTGTCAGGACGAGGCGCCGACACCCATACCAGGGGGAGCAGGAAAACCCCGCCCAGCCAGCGCCCCGGCAGTCCCCGGGGGGCCAAGAGCCATCCCAGCCCCAGCAAGACCAGCGGCAGACTCCAAAGAGGAGGCGCAACCGTGGACCAAACCACGCCGGGCAATTCGGCCAGCCAAGCGAGCCCCCACCAAAGCCAATCCAATACCCGGGCTCCCAGCGCCAACAAGATGGAACCCACATCCGGCAGCCACATACCTCCGATACCACCCAACAACACCCACGGAACCACGCCGAACGTCATTATCGGAACCGCGAACAGATTCGCCAATGGCGCGGCCCAGCCCACCTGCTTGAAGAAAAAAACCAGGAAAGGCGCCAAACCTACCAACAAATATCCTTGCACCCGCAGCAGCGGCCGGCGCGGTCGCCGCAGGCGTCCCGACAGCGCAAACAGAATCCATCCCACCGCCCCGAAAGACAGCCAGAACCCCGGGGTCAACGGGGCCAAAGGATCGATCAGACATACCGTCAGCAACGCCAGTCCCAAGGGTTGCCAAGGACCTGAACGCCGACGCCAAAGCACCGCGCCAAACCCGACCCCCAGCATAATCAAGGCCCGTTGAGTCGGCACCGAAAACCCGGCCAGTGCCGCATAACCGACTGCGCCGGGCAATGCCAGCAATACCCCCGCTTGATCGCTCCCCAGCCGCCAATGTCCTAAGCGGAGCCAGAAGCTACGCCCCAACCAAAACAGGAGGCCGGCCACCAAACCCACATGCAAACCGGAAATCGCCACCAGATGGGCGGTGCCGGTGCGGCGCAAAACCGCCCATTGCTCCTCGTCGATTCCTTCCCGAACGCCCACCGCCAATGCTTTCACAACCCCACGATACGGCGACCCGCCGAGGGTGTCGTCGATATAATCGGCCAAATGTTGGCGCAGACCGGCCAATCCACCGCTTTCGGTCAACAACCGGTTCGGCCCGCGACTTCGAACATAACCGGTGGCGCCGATATGATGGGTGAACAACCAACGTTCGTAATCGAAGCCGCCCGGATTGGCAAAACCGTGCGGACGCTTTAATCGGACTTGAAGTTGCCAGCTTTGACCGGCCTCGAGCCGGGGCCTTCCATACCAACTCAAACGGAGAAGTTCAGGAAACCCCCTTTCCGCGGCTCGATCGTCCACTTTGAAGTTGAAACGCCAGCCCCATGGCCGCTTGACCGGCAGGCCTTCGATGCGTCCGGTAACGATTGAATCCCGCCCTTCCAGCCCCGGTTCTAAAGGGTGCCAATGCCACTGCACATAGGTTGAAACCCAAACGAAACCCGCCAGGATCCATAGCACCGGCCAATTCCGGCGCCAAACCAAGACCATCCCTAGCGTGATCCCCAACGCCGCCAACCATTCCCAGCCGAGCGGCTCGGAGAGCAGGAATATTCCCGCCTCGCCCAACAAAAAGCCGGGACCGGCCCAATGCATCACCGCTGAGGCGACTTAGATCAGCCCCGGAAACAAGCCCATCAAACCGTCGGCGATGATTTGTATGCCGATGGCCGCCAGCAATAAGCCGACGATTTTCATCAAGATTTTGCCTCCGTTCGCCCCGAGATAATCCCCGATGGACTCTCCTTTCCGGAGCACCCACCAGATCAAGCCCGCCAATGTCGCCACCGCCACGGTCAAAATCATTCGCCCCCCGAAATCTCCCGCTTGGTCGGCATAAATCACACCCAAGCTGATGGCGCCCGGACCCGCCATAATGGGAATCGCCAAGGGGACAAAGGCGACGCTTTCCGAACCGCTCTCCTCCTTGGAATCGGCAAGTGGCATGACGTTGCGCCGCGAGTAAATCATGGCAATCGCGGTCATCAAGATCATAATCCCGCCCCCGACCCGAAAAGCCGGCAAACCCACATCGAACAAACCCAAGACCAATTCGCCCAGCCATATCGCCGCCAACAAGATAACCGTCATGGTCAAAGTTGCGGTCCGGGCGATGGCATGGCGCTCCGCAAGCGGACGATCCACGGTCAACGCGACGAAATTGGCCAATACGTCCAAGGGATTGACGATGATCAAAAAACTAAAAAACGCCTTCAGAAAAAACAACATTCCCGTCTCCTATCCGCTGATATGGGGTAACAAACCCGCTTTTACGGGGAACCTACCCCCGTCAAAATCGAACATATGTTTGTAAGCGTTTCAGGATAAAATTATGCGTATTCACCGCCACGATTAACAATCACACTTAGGTAGAATATCCGTACGTTTGATCGAAAAAAATCCCTATGCCGAAAAAATTCTTTCAACGCCTCATGCCGGAACATCACGTCATCAAGGAACATAAACATTTGCAGTTCCTCGGTGAGCATTTGCATAACCCCAATTTATGGCATCTGAATCGCCGTTCGGCGGCACTTGCCGTCGCCGTGGGATTTTTTTGCATGTATCTGCCGATTCCCGGGCAAATGATCGTGGCGGCGTTTCTCGCCTTCTTGATTGGAGCCAACCTACCCTTGTCGGTGGTATTGGTGTGGATCACCAACCCCCTGACGATGCCCCCCATGTTTTACGCCGCCTACAAGATGGGCGCCTGGATTATGGGCGCTCCAAGACAGGTAGAACAAAATATCGATCCGGAAATCTTCACGCTGGGAAAAGCGCTGCATAACCTGGGAGACATCTGGTGGCCCCTGCTGCTGGGAAGCCTGATTTTCGGGACCATTCTGTCCGCGGTCGGTTATGTGGGGGTGCGGCTCCTATGGCGATGGATGATGATTCAACGGTGGCGCAAGCGTCAGCAACGGAGCTAGGTGTTTAGTCGGCGGGGCATAGGCGGCCTTCCTCCAGACGGAGGATTAGATCCATGCGATCGGCCAAATCCCGGTCGTGGGTGACCACCAGAAAGGCGACTCCGTACTCTCGATTCAATTCCAGCATCAAACGGTAGACCCTATCCGCCGTTTTGCTGTCCAGATTGCCCGTGGGTTCGTCCGCCAGGACACAGCGGGGACGGGTTACCAAGGCCCGGGCCACTGCCGCGCGCTGCCGTTCGCCCCCGGATAATTCGCCCGGTTTGTGATACATTCGTTTATCCAATCCCACCCGGGCGAGAATTTCCACCGCTCGATCCCGCCCTTCGTTGATCGCCGCTCCGCCGATCAAAAGCGGCATGGCGACATTCTCCAGCACCGTGAACTCGGGCAACAGGTGATGAAATTGATAAACGAATCCCAGGGTTTGATTGCGCCTGCGGCTCAACGCGCGTTCCCCCAAGCGGGCAATATCGATATTTTCCCATCGCACCGTCCCGGCACTCGGACGCTCCAATCCACCCAGCAGATGAAGCAGGGTACTTTTGCCGGAACCGGAAGCGCCCATGATGGCGATCCGCTGACCCGGCTCCACTTGCAAATCGACCCCGTTGAGCACCGCCACTTCCAATGGCCCCTGCCGATACTGCTTGACCAGTCCTTGGCAAGATAAAACCGGCACTTTCAGGGCGGAAGTTTTCGATTCACTCATAGCGCAATTCCTCGGCCGGTTTCACCTTGGCCGCATGCCAGGCCGGATACAAGGTCGCCATCAAGGTCAGCAGAAAAGCCATCCCGCTGATCCGCCAAACATCCTCCCAATGAAGCTCCGAGGGCAGTTCGCTGATGTAGTACACGTCCGCGGCCAGAAAATGCACGCCGAAAAGACGCTCTATGGCCGGCACCAGCGTCTCCACATTCAGCGCCAGGGCCACCCCGCCGACCACCCCAGCCAGGGTCCCCACCAATCCGATAATCGAGCCCAGCAGGATGAACACCCCCATCACCGCTCCCGGGGTCATGCCTTGGGTGCGCAAAATGGCGATATCGGCACGTTTGTCGGTCACCACCATCACCAGGGTGGAAACGATATTGAATGCCGCCACCGCCACGATCAGGAGCAAGATGATGAACATGACGGTTTTCTCCATCCGAATGGCCTTGAAAAAATTGCTGTGAAGCCGGGTCCAATCGGTCACGAAATAGTTGCGGTCCAACCGACGGGTCAGGGCTTCGGCGACCTTTGGTGCGGCGAACACGTCGTCCAGTTTCAATCGCAAACCGCTGACCGCGTCCTCCAAGCGCAACAACTTGGCCGCATCGGCCAGATGCACTAAAACCATGTTGCGATCGTACTCGTACATCCCCACTTCAAAGAATCCCATTACGGTAAAGCGTTTCAGCCGAGGCAAAATACCGGCCGGGGTTGTGGTCATTCGGGGGGTGATCACCGTGACTTTGTCGCCTCGGGAAACGCCCAGATAACGGCCGAGTTCGGCTCCCAGGATGATTCCGTATTCCCCCGGCTGCAGCGCTTGCAAATTCCCCTCAGCGATATGCTCCACCACCGCCGATACCTGGTGCTCGCGCCCCGGAAACACGCCTCGCAACAGGGTGCCCGAAACCCGGCGCTGAAAGGTGACCATCACCTGGCCCTCGACGAACGGTGCGGTTCCGGTGAGATCCTCCAGGCCTTGCAATCGCTTGGCCAAGCCTTGCCAGTTCCGGAGTTGACCATCGAACCCCGTGACCGTCACGTGGGCGGTCATTCCCAAAATACGCCGACGCAGTTCGGATTCAAATCCGTTCATCACCGACAAAACCGTAATCAGGGCGGTGACCCCCAGGGTGATGCCCAGTACCGAAGTCAGGGTAATAAAAGAGATAAAATGGGTTCGTTTCTTCGCCCGCGTATAACGCAGGGCGAGGAAAAGGGTCAACGGTTTGAACATGGATTGGAATTATTTTTTTTGGCAGGCGGGACAAAGGCCGTAGAGAATCAGGCTGTGATCCTGGAGCTGATAACCCAATTCCGTGGCGATTTTTTTCTGACGCTGCTCGATTTTCTCGTCCGCAAACTCGTCCACCCGACCGCACTTGAGGCAGACGATATGGTCGTGATGGCAACCGCGGTTGAGTTCAAATACGGAGTTGCCGCCTTCGAAATAATGCCGGCGGACCAGTCCCGCCGCCTCGAATTGGGTCAGGACCCGGTATACCGTGGCCAAGCCAATTTTTTCTCCCTCATCCAGGAGGATTTTATAGACATCTTCCGCACTCAAATGATGCTGGGACTCTTGCTGCCGTTCCAGGATTTCCAGTATCCGCATTCGCGGCAGCGTTACCTTGAGACCGACGTTTCTAAGATCTTGTGATTCCACGCTAGCTCCCCTAACGATTTTCGCGGCCGAAAACCACCATGCAAACCCGATGACGATCAAGTATCATTTGACCCTCGCGGGGCAATGAACACAATTCAATGGGAAAGCATCTCATTCTTATTACCTCCTTTGCAAGTCTGGTTTTAACCGGCTGTGCCTATAAAATCGACGTGCAACAAGGCAACGTCATCACCCAGAAGCAGGTCAACCAATTGCGACCGGGGATGACTCCGGACCAGGTACGCTATGTTCTGGGAACCCCGTTGCTCCGGGATCCATTTCATCCCCGACGCTGGGATTACGTCTATAGTCTCCAAGAAGGCGGCGGCAGCCGCCAAATGCAATATCTGACCCTATTGTTCGACGCCGATCAGACGCTCAAGGGGCTACACGGCGATTTTCGCCCCCACCCCAAGGCGGGACTGGAAGCGTCCGAGGTCACCACGGTGGAGGTTCCTCCACGCAAAATCGAAAAGGGCATTTTCGAACTGCTCGGCGATTTGGTGAAAAACCTGTTCAGTTGATCCGGTAGCGACGCGCTTCCTTGGGATCCATGGTTAACGGCCGGTAAATTTCGACTCGATCCCCCGCCTTCAATTTGCGATCCAAACGGCAAGGGCGTCCGAAAACCCCGACCTTCGCCGCAGTCGGATCGATCTCGGGGAACACCTTGAGAATACCGCTTTCTTCCAGCGCTTCGGCTACGGTCATTCCGGTCGCATAGGGAATCTGAATCAAGCGCTGCGTTTCGGGCAAGGCATAGACCACCTCCACCGTGTCAACCATACAACGATCTCGCTCGCTGGGTGAAAGCATCCACCAATGTCTCGCAAATATGGTTGAATACCGGACCGAAAGCCAACCGCCCCAAGCGGGATGCCATTTCAAACTCGAGATCGAGCGTAATCTTGCTGGCATTCTCGCGCAAGGGCTGGAATCGCCAAACGCCCTCCAGGTGAGTAAACGGCCCGCGCAACAAGGTCATATGGATTTGCCGTCCCGGATCGTTGAAATTGCGGGTGGCAAAGGTCTGTTGAAAGCGTCCGCGGGCGATTTCCAATTCCGCTTCCACCATATTCCCCTCCCGCTTCAAAACCCGACTGGCGCGACACCAGGGTAAAAATTTGGAGTAGGACTCGATATCGTCCACCAAGTCGAACAATAGATCCGCCGAATGACGGACCAAAGCGCTTTTGTGTATTTTCCTCATAGAATTCCCATTGCGTGTAGGTAGCCCTATCATTACCCATCACTCCCGAGCACGAAGCAGGCGCATTCCCTTAATTCGCCGCAAATCCCCATTAAATACGCAAAATACGATAAAATAACAAAATTATGGCACGCAAGAAAAACAAAAAGGACATGGGCGGCAACACCATCGCCCTGAATCGGCAAGCCCGGCACGATTTCTTCATCGAAGAAACCTTCGAGGCGGGTCTCGCACTTGAAGGGTGGGAAGTCAAAAGCCTGCGCGCGGGACGGGCCAACCTGAAGGAAAGCTACGTCCTGATCAAGGATGCCGAGGCTTGGTTGTTCGGCGCCCACATTTCGCCCTTGGCCTCGGCGTCCACCCACATCCATCCGGACCCGACCCGCACCCGCAAGCTCCTCCTGCACAAGAAAGAACTGGCCCGATTGATCGGTCAGGTGGAACGGCGCGGATATACCCTGGTCCCCTTAAAGCTTTATTGGAAAAAAAACCGGATCAAACTGGAAATCGGTCTGGCCAAAGGCAAGAAGCTCTACGACAAACGCGCCACCGAAAAGGAGCGGGATTGGCAGCGGGAGAAACGACGCCTCCTGAAAACAGCGGTCTAGCCTTTTCCGCCCTCCCCCTCCTTCCAGCCTTGCAAACGTATAGGCGCCGCACGTCCGGTTTCCCGAAACCTTCGATAATCGGCCAATACCAGGGCATGATCGAACGCCAAAGCAATCGGCGGTTGGTCGGGGCGAAAGATATCCAGATGCTTGGCATCATCGGCCGCCCGGGGCTCGCCTGCCGCTTCCCCTACATAGACCGCCGTTACCGTGTGGCCGCGAGGATCGCGTCCGGGATCGGAATAGATGCCGAGCAATGCCGCCAAGCGTACGTTCAGACCGGTTTCTTCCCGGGCCTCACGTACCGCGGCGCACTCCACCGTTTCTCCCACATCCACGAAGCCGCCCGGAATCGCCCAGCCGTAAGGGGGATACTTGCGCTCGATCAACACGATGGGCCACTCTGGGCGATCGGATAATTCGATGATCAGATCCGCCGCCAGCAAGGGGGTAATGGGTTTGGTCATATCGCTTTTCTCATTTCACCGATGCACTGTAGAAACAAGCGGTCAAAAACACCCCCCAGCGGCATATGGCGAGGATAAGTGGACGAATGCTGCGCTTTTCTTGGGGCGCAGACGGCTGATATATCAAGTTCCGACGCACCAGCCATTTTTCCGTTTCCACCGCCGCCACGATCACGAGAGGCAAGACAAAGCATATTCCCAACAGCCCTGCCGGAAGGGGACGCGTCTTAAAAATATCATTCAGAAAAGGAAGATAAACCACCGCAAGCTGTAACAAAATACCGATCGCAACCGCCCCCAGAAGGGGAAGGTTTGAAAACAAGCCTTGTCGCCACAGGGACTCTCTTTCCGACCGGATCACCAACGCGTGGGCCAATTGACAAAACACCAACAGAGTGAACACGAGGCTCCGCCATGCGGCGACGTCCTCGAAATAGGCCCAATATAAAGCGAGTAGACACACCAAACCGATCAGAAGCCCCACCCAAACCATGTGATATCCCAACCCATGGGCAAAAATACTTTCGTCGGTCCGGCGGGGCGGACGCGCCATCACCCCTTTTTCTTGCGGCTCGAAAGTAAGCGCCAATCCAGGCAGGCCGTCGGTAACCAAATTGACCCAGAGAATTTGCAAGGGCAGCAAGGGCAAAGGCAATCCCACCAATGGCGCCAGTAGCAAGGTCCAGATTTCGCCTGAATTGGAGGTGAGCGTGTATTTAATGAATTTGCGAATGTTATCGAAAATCCGGCGGCCTTCATGCACGGCCGCCACGATCGTGGCGAAATTGTCATCCAACAGCACCATGTCGGCCGCCTCGCGGGCCACGTCGGTCCCGATTTGCCCCATTGCTACCCCGATGTCGGCTTTCTTCAAAGCCGGTGCATCGTTGACCCCATCCCCGGTCATCGCCACGAATTCCCCCCGGGCTTGCAGGGCCTCGACAATGCGGAGCTTTTGCGCCGGATCCACGCGGGCATAGACACGCAAGTTTCCGACCCCGCTCCGGAAACCTTCATCATCCAAGGCGGTCAAAGCAGGCCCGTCGATCAAACTTTGCTCGGAGGCGGTGAAACCCAGTTGACGGGCATAGGCCAAGGCGGTGGCGGGATGGTCGCCGGTGATCATGACCACCTTGATGCCCGCCGAACGACATTGGTCGATGGCGTCGGACACCTCGGGACGCAGCGGATCGCGCAAGGCCACCAGCCCCAAAAACACCAATTCCTTCTCCAAGTCTTCGTCTCGTGGGGGCGCTTCCTCCACTCGCCGAAAGGCGAAGGCGAGCAAACGGTAACCCTCGGTCGCCTTCGCCTCGATCGCCTGTTCGATCCTCTCCGGTTGCAGTGATATTATTGTGTCGTCTTCCCACCGACCACGGCAAAGAGGGAGAACGGATTCGGGCGCCCCCTTGACGAAGATCAAGCAATCCCCGTCGGAAGTTTGGTGAGCGGTGGCCATCCGTTTGCGTCGGGTATCGAAAGGCAACTCCCCGATTCGGGGCAAGGTCGATTCCAATTCAGCTCTCTCCAACCCGGCTTCCAATGCCAGGCGACACAAGGCCACCTCGGTGGGTTCCCCCTCCTTGCAACCCTCCTTGACGTCATTGTTGAGCGCCACCGCCCGGCCGAACAATGCCGCCTCTCCCGGAAAGTTTTCATGCCAATCGCCGGTCCAGATTGCATCGGCGCGCATCCGATTTTCGGTCAAGGTGCCAGTCTTATCGGTGCAGATATAGGTCACCGATCCCAGGGTTTCCACGGCCGGTAAACGCCGAATCAGGGCATGGCAGCGAACCATGGCGCGGGCCCCCAGCGCCAAGGCGATGGTCACCACCACCGGCAACGCTTCCGGTACCGCGGCCACCGCCAAGCTCACCGAAGTCATAAACATCAACAACAAAGGCTCGCCGCGCCACCATCCCAAAGCGAAAATCAACGCGCATATCCCTATCACCCCGGCAGCCAAACGTCCGCTGAAGCGCGCCAAACGTTTCTGGAGGGGCGTCCTTTCCGCCTGGGTTCGACCCAAGAGCGCAGCGATATGGCCCATTTCGGTGGCCATCCCGGTGGTGACCACGACGCCCTTCGCTCTACCGATGGTGACCGAAGTTCCCCGGTAAACCAGGTTGCGCCGCTCGGCCAAAGGGGCATCTTCCGGCACCGAAGCGGCGGGATCTTTGGCGACCGCTACCGACTCTCCGGTGAGGGGCGCTTCGTCCACCTGCAATCCCGCCCCTTCCAACAGCCGGATATCCGCGGGCACTACATCCCCCGCCTCCAACACCACCACATCTCCCGGCACGAGTTCCCGAGCGCGCAAAGATTTCACCTCGCCCCCCCGCACGCCTTTACAAGAAGGTCTCGCCAATCGTCGCAATGCCGCGACTGCCTTTTCAGCCCGGTACTCCTGAAACGTACCGATCAGCGCGTTGAGGAAAAGAATGGCGGAAATCGCCAAGGCGTCCTCACGCTCCCCCAACCAGAAAGAAATGCCGGCGGCCACGATGAGCACGAGGATCATGAAATCGAGGAATTGATCGAGGAGCATCCGCACCAGCGTACGGCGTTTTCCTTCTTCGATTGCGTTGGGGCCGTAGCGAGTGAGACGCGACGTCGCTTCCTTCTCGCCCAGTCCTTGCTCAAGATCGAAGTTTAGACGGGAGACCAATTCCTCGATCGGCAGAATATGCCAAGGAACCCGTCTTTGTTCGGAAACCGGCCCGCTGGCCTTCCTCTGTCTAGACCGAATGCGCAGATAGATCCCGAAGGCGCCCCCTACCACCCCCAGAAACAACAAAACGGCGGCTAGCCAACCATAAGGCCACCCATCGAAGTAGTGCGGCAATTTCACTCCGGGAAAGCCGAATCCGGAAAGAAAGACCGGCTTCACCACTCCATTAGACTAGGAATCGAGGTGTTTTGGGGCCGCTTCAACCAACCGGAACGAGGCATTGCGCAACTGCTTTAAGACCACCATCTCCACTACCTCTGCCCCCGCTTGAGTGAGCACCTTCTCAAAATCTTCCCAATAAGTCACCTGACCGAAGTGAATGGTCGTGATCCGATGCAACAGCGGCTTGATTTTTTCAACCAAGCGGGAACGCCGTTCCTGGAACGTCTGAGTAAAAAAGACCCTACCATCGGGTCTGAGCTGCTGGAGTACATGGGCGAGCGCACCGACCGGATCGGGGAGCAGCATGAAGCTGCCGCTGAAATAAACCGCGTCATAGGGGCCGCCCTGATGATCGTAAATCGACTCCAGTTGAACCTGGACGTGCTCGCTCAGGCCCGCTCGAAGCAACGCTTTATTGCAACGCTCCAGATAATCGGCATCGATGTCCAACCCCAAAATCTTGAGATCTTTGCGGAGGATCAAATCGGCACTGGCGATCACCGCACCGCCGGTTCCGATGCCCACGTCGAGCACTTCGGCATGGTCGGGCAAACGCTCCAAAACCGCACGATACCAATCGATGGTGAGCTTGGCAAAAGTATGGTCGTAAATCATCCCCCGCAAGACGCTGATCAAATTATGGCGGGGAACGGAAATTTCGGCTTGCGTATTGGCGTTCATAACATTCGTTATTTATCGTTGTAGTTATCGGCATGGACTCGGCGAAGTATACTTGTCCTATGCCGGACTGACAAAGGGATTCAGTCAAACCCTATACTCGACCGTCGAACAATAAGTGAAATATCTCCTCGAATTGGGACTCCACCTCCGCCAGCACCTCGGGCAACAGGTGGGCTTTTAGGCCCAGAAAATCCAGCAACGAAGACAACTCCGGCAAGGTCTCCTCCAGCCGCTCGGGCGACGCGATTTCCGCCAGACTCAACCGGCTGGCCAAAGTCATCAAGGCGGTTTCCCGGGGGAAAGCACTTGTCTCGGAGGGGGTTCCATGCCCCTTCAAAGTGGCGACGAACACTTCCGGCAGCCGCCAACGGTGGGCTAATTCAGCCCCCACTTGATAATGGTCGAAGCCATAAGTGGCGCGTTCGGCTTGAATTTCCTCGATGCCCTCGGCCTCGGACAGAAGTATCGCGGCCCGCGCCAATTCGGGAATTTTGGCATAAACGACCAGGCGTCCGATTTCATGCAATAAACCGCAAACGAAGACCGAACGCAAAGTTTTTGCTTGAGGTTGACGCCGACCGAGATATTTGGCCCATAAAGCGCAGCGCACGCTGGCTCGCCAAAACTCCCGCATATCCATCAATTGGTTAGGCAGACGACTGAACCGCTCGACCATCACCGTGGATAAAACCAAGTCACGCAGTTCTTGCAGCCCGATAATGGAAATAGCCCGCGACAGAGAGGCGATCTGTCTGGGAAAACCATAATAAGCACTGTTGGCTAATCGCAACAAACGTGCCGCCAGAGCCGGATCATGAAGGATGATACGCTCGACATCTCGATTGGATTTGGTGGGATCCTCTATAACCTCGCTCACTTGCAGAAAAATCTCCGGCGGAGAGGCTAATTGCACTTCGCCCCTCAACAAAGTGTCCACAGTGAACGCGGTATTCCCACCCAACCCGGCTATCATGATAAAGTTGTAATTACGCTACGATTAAGAGTAATGTTGTCACAGCAACATCCGATTGATGGCTTGTTTTCTAAAAATAGGCTATAAGCCATGAAAAACCAATAAAATGAAATCGGTTTCCCTTGGGCGCCTATGAATACTTCCAATTTTTCCGACAACGCCATCATCGTTGCCGAACCCAATAGCCATCATCGGCACCAAATAGAAACCATTCTTTCTCAACACGATTTCAAACAAATCCACTCCGCTTCCGATGGCGAAAAACTGCGCAGTTTATTGCAACAACTGCAAAAGGATTTTTCCCAAATCGGCTTGACCATTCTCAGCGATCAACTGCCCGATTGCCAGCTCCTGGAACTATGCCAAGCCTTAGCCGACGAACACAGTGAAATCAAGGTACCGATCATCATCCTGCGGAACAGCTCCGCCGGAGACACCAGCCGTTCCGAGACGCTCGAGTCCCTCAAGCCTTTCGGCGTGACCTTGATTGAAAAGCCAATCCGGGCCCAGGACTTTATGCCCTTGGTTCAATTGGCGCTGGTTTTAAAGAAGGAACGCAATCGAACCCATCTGCTTCAGGAGCAGATGTTGACCGAATTGGCGGAGCATAAAATCCTCGAGGCCCGACTCAAATATCTGATTCTTCACGACGAGCTTACCGGCGTCGGCAACCGCCGCAGCCTGGAACAGACCCTGCAGCTGGCCATCCATCACTGCCAGGCATACCAGCAGGAAAGCGCCCTCCTCTACGTAGATATCGACCGATTCAATATCATCAACGATATCGAAGGGCACGATGCCGGCGACCGCCTACTGGTGGAGGTCATCAATCTTATCCGGCATACCGCGAACGGCAAACTCAGCTTATCTAGAATCGGCGCCGACGAATTTTGCATTCATCTACCCGGAGCCGATCGAACAAGCGCGATGGAAACCGCCGAAGCCATCCGCCAGGCGGTGGACGAGTTCCGTTTCCTAACTTCCAACGATTGTTATCACATTTCGATCAGCATCGGAATTACCCTGCTGACTTCCGCCATCCCTTTCAACCACCCCAACGAATTGATCGCGCAGGCCCATCAGGCCTGTTTCGTCGCCAAAAACCGGGGGCGCAATCTGGTCAATCTGTACGATGCCAATGATGTGGCCACCACCCACTTCAACGATGTCCGGTGGGTGCCCCTTCTGCGCGACGCACTCAAACACGAACGATTCCAACTGGTATTCCAACCGATTATCCGGCTCCAGGATGGCCTCGTCAGTCATTACGAAGTGCTGCTCCGGATGCGAGGGGAAAACGGCAAGATTTTCAGCCCCAATATATTCATTCCGGTCGCCGAGCGCATGGGGTTGATTCACAACATCGACATGTGGGTCATCGAACACGCCATCGACTTTCTCGCCCAATTGCCGGCCGATCAAAACCATGTGACTTTCACCATCAACCTATCCGGCCACGCCTTCCAGAACAACCGACTCTTGCCGCTTCTGGAGGAAAAGCTGGAATCCACCTGGGTTTCTCCCAAGCGCTTGATTTTCGAAATAACCGAAACCGCCGCCATCGCCAACTTCGAGCGTACGCGCACCATGATGGCCAAACTGCGGTCGCTGGGATGCGGTTTCGCGCTGGACGATTTCGGTACCGGCTTCAGCTCTTTCGAATATATCAAGAATTTTCCCGCCGACTACATCAAGATCGACGGCCAGTTCATCCAAAATCTCGTCGACGACGAAACCGATCAGGTTTTGGTCAAGGCCACCGTCGAGATCGCCCATAAACTCGGCAAACAAGTCATCGCCGAATACATCGAGACCCCAAAAGTGTTAGAATTGCTGGGCCGCCTAGACGTGGATTACGCCCAGGGGTTTCTATTAGGCAAACCCCATGCGCAACTGCTTCAACTCGCGACCCTTGAACTGACCGACTTTTATCCCAATTCAAACCGGACCGACGATATGCCTTTATTCGGCGACTGATCGCCTATGCCCGAACGCAAATCCGCTAAACGAAAGCCCAAAGCATCCCCCAAGAAAACCGCCCGCAAAAAGCGCTCCCGCGCCACCACCAGACCGAGTAAACGCGCTCCGAAAAACACCCATCCCTTCAAAAGCTGGCTGAAAAAAACCATCTGGTGGGCCATCGGCGGTGCTTTGTTTGTCATGGCGGTGTATCTCGGCTACCTGGATTACACCATCCGCCATCAGTTCGAAGGTCGGCGCTGGGCATTGCCGGCCAGCGTCTATGCGGCACCTTTGGAAATGTATGCCGGCTTGAAGCTTTCACCCGACCGCTTGGAGGGTTTCCTGAAGCAGCTCAATTACCGGTACGACCCGCACCTAAGCAGTCAAGCCAGTTATTACCGCCGTGGTACCCGCTGGTTTTTACGCAGCCGGGCGTTTCATTTTCCCGACGGCCTCGAACCCAGCCACAAAGTCCGCTTGACCCTTCAGGGAAATCGCTTGACCGGGCTTTACGACCTCCAAGGGGAAACCGACTTAGCCTTGCTGCGACTGGATCCCATCCAGATCGGCAGTTTCTATCCCGGCCGCAAGGAAGACCGAATTCTGGTCCAGTCGGATCGAGTCCCGCCGGCATTGATCGAATCCCTAATCACGGTCGAAGATCGGGATTTTTATCGCCACCACGGCGTTTCACCACGAGCCATCGCTCGCGCCTTGTGGGCGGACATCAGAGCCGGCCACATCGTCCAGGGAGGCAGCACCCTCACCCAACAATTGGTGAAAAATTTCTTTCTAACTTCCAAGCGGACCCTCTGGCGCAAGGCCAATGAGGCGCTGATGGCGCTGATTCTGGAGGCTCGCTATGAAAAAGATGAAATTTTGGAAGCCTACTTGAACGAAATCTATCTAGGGCAAGACGGCGCTCGCGCCATTCACGGATTCGGCTTGGCGAGCGAATTTTATTTCAGCCGTCCCTTGGATGACTTGGAGATTCACCACATCGCCCTCTTGGTCGGCTTGGTTCGCGGCCCCAGCTATTACGATCCGCGCCGCCATCCGGAGCGCGCACTCAAACGCCGCAATCTGGTCCTCGACCTCATGGCGCAAGCAGGGGTGATCGATAGCAAAACCCTGCGCCGGGCCAAACGCGAATCGTTGGAAGTCACGCCCCATTTCCACCGCCCCAGTGCCCGTCACCCGGCATTTTTGGATCTGGTCAAACGACATTTGGGCTTGGAATACAAAGAGGAAGACATTACTTCGGAAGGGCTGAAAATTTTCACCACCCTGGAAGTGGCCATTCAGAATACTCTGGAACAAACCGCCCAAACCACCTTGGCGCGGCTGGAAAAAGGCTACCGGCTCGATCCATTGGAAACCGCCAGCTTGGTCACCCGCCGCGACAGCGGGGAAATCGTCGCCTTGATAGGCGGCCGCGACCCTCGCCACGCCGGCTTTAATCGCGCCTTGGACGGCGTGCGTCAAATCGGTTCCCTCATCAAGCCGGCGGTCTATCTCACCGCCTTGGAACAAGCCGATCGTTACACCGTCATCTCGCCTCTCTCCGATACGCCGGTGCGGATCAAAAACCCGGATGGCAGCGCCTGGCGGCCGCAAAATTACGATCGCAAAAGCCACGGCCAGGTGCCGCTGCATCAGGCGCTGGCCCACTCGTACAATCTGGCCACCATCCATCTCGGCATGGATCTGGGCTTGGATCACGTCGCTCAAACCGTTCGACGACTCGGAGTCAGCCGTCCCCTTAAATTGTATCCGTCCATGCTGCTGGGCGCCGCTTCCATGACGCCGCTGGAAGTGACCCAAATGTATCAAACCCTCGCCAATCAAGGATTCGCCACCCCCCTGCGGGTGATTCGCGCCGTCCTTGCCAACGACAATCAACCGCTCCAACGCTACCCCCTGACAATCCGTCAGACGGTCGATGCGGCGCCGGTTTATCTCCTCAATACCATTTTGCAAGAAGTGGTTCGAGAAGGCACCGGCCGCAGCGCTTACCGAATTTTGCCCGACCGCATGCAAGTGGCGGGCAAGACCGGTACCACCGACGATCTGCGCGACAGCTGGTTCGCCGGTTTCAGCGGGGATTATCTGGCCGTGACCTGGATCGGCCGCGACGACAATCTCCCCACCAAACTGACCGGCGCCACGGGAGCCCTCCAGCTTTGGGCCAAATTGATGGGACAAATCTCCGAGCGACCGCTGAGCCTCAACCCGCCTGATACGGTAGAGTGGGTATGGATCGATCCCGATACCGGTTCATTGGCCGATGCGGACTGCCCGGGTGCCGACCGATTTCCCTTCGTCGAAGGCACCGCCCCCAAAGAGAACGCCCCCTGCGTCCGCCAACCGGAACCCGCCTCGATACGAGGCTGGTTTAAGAATTTGTTTTAGAGGAACCCAGAACCAGAATCGATGCGCCCACCACCGCCGCCGTCAACGCGGTTTGCTTGGAAGCGTCGAACAAAAACAACGCCCCAAAGCCGGCGATGGCGGCCCCCAATCCACTGAAAGCCATCGCCCGCATCACCCGGCAAAGGACGCAATCGCGCTGTTTACGCATCGTTTACACTCCGTTTAATGCTCGACCGCCGCTCCGCTCCGCCGGAGCCTGGCCATCAATTGATCGGACGTGAACGGGTCGACCCACCCCAACCGCAAGCCGGCACGCTTCAGTTTATCCGCTAGCCAGCCGTTACACGTATTGAAAATATGAAATCTCCCCCTGGCCGGATAAAACCAACTGTCTCCGTATTGACCTCGACGCAGGGGAAGGGCTTTGTCTCCGTTCATTCTGACGAAACTCCCATGGATATCCCTAACCAAACGCAAGAAGGCATCTCGATTCAGCGTCACACGCAAAACCTCAAGGCCGGCGAAGGCTTCTTGCGGAGTGCCGGGGACGCCGACTACGTGGAGAACGCTGGCGGTGGGCCATAAAGCGGCTTTCAAAGTCAACCAAACCCCCGGATCGTCGGCCTGGTAATAGTCACGCTCCCCCCAGCCGATCTCCAAATATTCGGCACCCGGAAAATCGACCCGCTCCGGAATCTGGTTCGCCGGAATATCGGCGCGCCTGATCATCAGTCCCGCGTGTTTGCCGTGGTTGACCACGTAAATGGCATTTCCCGGCCCGGTCCCTTCCATTTGCTGCCAAGACCCGGCGCTGGTACAGGCGGTGCAAAACAGAAGCAACAGCAGGGGAAGGATATTCAGAAACCAATACCTCCGATGTCAGATTTTCGTTACCGTGGCAACCGCGTCCGGCCATCAGGAAAATTGCAGTCGATCGCGAATCAGTCTCGCGAACATCGCCACGTGCTCATCGTCGTCATTGAGGGCGGGGATATAGCGATATTGTTCTCCACCGGCCTGCAGGAAGATTTCCCGGTTGACGACGGCGATTTCCTCCAGGGTCTCGAGACAATCCACCGCAAAACCGGGACAGACCACATCCACCGCCCGAATACCCTCTTCGGGAAGTGCTTTTAACACTTCCACGCAATAGGGTTTGAGCCATTTGGCCGGTCCGAACCGCGACTGGAACACCACCTGCCATTCCGAATCCCGAAGATTCAGTGCCTCGGCGATCAAACCGGCCGAAGTCAGACACTGGTCGTAATAGGGATCGCCCTGAGCGCGGCTTTTTTCCGGCAGGCCGTGAAAGGACATCAACAATCTTTCCGGGCGGCCACTCGCCCGCCAGAACTCGTCGATTTTGCCGGCCACCGCATCGACGTAAGCCGGCTCGGCGTGATAATCGTTCAAGAAATAACATCCCGGCAGATACGGCCAGCCGGCGAGAATCCGATTGACCCGATCGAACACCGCCGCGGTCGTGGTCCGGGAATATTGGGGATACAGCGGGAGGATGAATATCTGCTCCGCTCCCTGAGCGCGCAAAGCTTTCAATCCCGAGGCCAAATCCGGCCGCCCATAGCACATGCCTACCCTTACCCTACCTTCCCGAACATCCAGCTTTTCAGCCAGGCGCCGGCTGTACACCGCCAAGGGAGAACCCGCCTCCATCCAGATCGATCGATACGAGTGGGCGACCCTTCGGGAACGCAAAGTCGATACCACCCCGTACAAAAAAGGCAGCCACAAAAGGCGCGGCAGGGGCACGACCCGCCGATCGCCGAGAAATTCCCGCAGATACGCCCGTACCGCCTTGGGTGTCGGCGCATCGGGGGTGCCCAAATTGACCAGCAGAACGCCCCACTTCATGAGATTAAATTTGCCGATCGATGAGATTCAAAAACTCGGAGCGGGTATTGATGCGTTCCCGGAACAAGCCCAGCATGGCCGAAGTGGTCATCACCGAATTCTGCTTCTCCACTCCCCGCATCATCATGCATAAATGCTTCGCTTCCACCACCACCGCCACCCCGCGGGGATTGATTGCGATTTGAATGGCATCGGCGATCTGCTTGGTCAAACGCTCCTGAATCTGGAGGCGCCGGGAATACATCTCGACGATTCGGGCGGTTTTGGAAAGCCCGATCACCTTGCCCGCGGGAAGATAGCCTATGTGGCATTTGCCGATGAAAGGCAGTAAATGGTGTTCGCATAAAGAATACAATTCGATATTGCGCACGATCACCATGTCCTCGGTATCCGCCTCGAAGATGGCGTTGTTGAGGACGTTTTCCAAGGTCTGATGATAACCGCTATTGAGATAGCGGAAGGCGGCCGAAGCCCGCCTGGGGGTATCGACCAGCCCTTCGCGGGTGGGGTCTTCCCCAATGGCGTCGATGAGCTCGCTAAAAATTTTTTCCATTTCCTCCCCTCGTACTCGGGAAATTGATGAATCAGGGGTTAGTATACCCGGTTTGATGGCCTCCTTCCCTGTACGCTGTCCTTCGGGCGGCCTGCGGCTGTGCAAAACGGCTCTCCTGCCGTTTTGTCAACGATTGACATTCTTGGCTGAGGTTTTAAGCTAACCCCCTCTCGATAATTCAGAACAAGGAGTCGAATCATGAGTGAACGCATCGTATTTCGCAGCGGTGAATCCCTGGTTGGCGGTGGACCTCCCGGAACCGCGGCTGAACCGGAAGTCATCATCGGCGAACTGGACGGACCGGTGGGAACCGCGCTGGCAACCGTCACCGGCGACCAGGTGGCGGGACACAGCCGGGTTTTCGCGATCCTGAACACCGACATTCAGGTGCGCCCCTTGACTCTGATGGTGAGCAAGGTGACCGTGAAAGGTAAAATGGCCAAGCGCTACACCAACATCCTCATGGGTACCGTGCAAGGCGCGATCGCCAACGGCGTTTTGGATGCGGTGCGGGCCGGCGACATTCCCAAGGAGAAGGCCAACGACCTGGGAATCATCCTCTCGGTATGGCTGAATCCGATGGTGGGTCAGGAGGATTACGAATGCGACCACAAGGCGCTGTTTGAAATCCACCGCAAAGCCACCGCCCAAGCCATCCACAAGGCCATGAACAACCAGCCGGACATCGACTGGTTGCTGGAAAATCAGGACAAAATCGTCCACAAATATTATCAGATGGGGCTGGACGGCAAGATCTAAAGCCCGCCGGCCGTCGTATCTTCCCCGGAAGATACGACGGCTTCCCTGTTCTCAAGCGTCGTACTTGATATATTTAAAGCGCGCATCCTCCGGCGTACCTTCCAGGGCGCTATCTTCGTCCGGACGCCACATCACCACTTCCTCGATCTTTTTCGCCAGCTCGAAGTCCTTGGCGGTGATTCCCTTGGCCGAATGGGTGACCAATTTGACGATCACAAAAGCATAGGAAACGGTCAGATCGGGGTGGTGGAAAGCCGCCTCCGCCAGATGTCCTACGGTGTTGACCACCATTAAGGTGCCTTTCCATCCCGCGGTCTTGTATTTGCGCCGGATCCATCCTTTTTCGTAATACCAATGAGGCAGCTCCTCCTTCAGCCGCGCTTCGATCTCTTCCCCGGTGTATGTTTCTTCAGGTCCCCGTTTACGCCAAGCCATAGAGGGTCTCCTTTATCCGTTTGCCAGGTTAAAACCTACCACTTAAGTCAGAAATAATACAAGAGGCATCCCGTTTTGGCACCGGATGGCGGTTTGCTGGATCGATGGCGGCTAGACAGGGATTACATTATCCGTTCGATGTGAAGCAGGGTTCGACGGTTTGACCCCCTACATCTTAACGTGCCTGGCGGATGGCCCAAGTCACTTCCAACGCCTGACGGTTTTCCTCCACATCGTGAACGCGGAAGATTTTCACGCCCGCCGTCACTCCCAAGGTGGTCGTGGCCACCGTGGCGGCGACCAATTCGCTAGGCTGGCTAACCTCCAGAATCGCTCCCATGAAGCGCTTGCGGCTCGCACCCAACAGCACCGGGAAACCGGTCGCCACGAAGCGGTCCAAATGGGCCAGCAAACGAAGATTGTCGATTTTCCGCTTGCCGAATCCGATACCCGGGTCGATCAAGATGAGCTCTCTGGGCACCCCCGCTTCTTGCGCCGCCAGCGCACGGGCCTGCAAGAAATCCAATACCTCCTCCACCACATCCTCATAGCGGGGATTGTTTTGCATGGTCTTGGGAGTTCCCTGCATATGCATGAGCACGATGGGGACGCGGTATTGGGCGGCAACTCGAAAGATACCGGGATCGTCCCGCCCGGCCGACACGTCGTTGATAAGGCCGGCGCCGGCCGTCAAGGCGGCTTCGGCTACAGGCCCCAAAGTGGTATCGATACTGATGCAGCAGTCGGGCGGCAAGGTTTCGCGCAAGGCTTGGATCACCGGCACCGCCCGCCGAATTTGCGCCTCCGCCGCCACCCGATCGGCCCCGGGGCGGGTGGATTCCCCGCCCACGTCGATGATTTCGGCGCCCGCCGCCGCCATCCGGCCTCCCTCCGCCACCGCGTCGGATGCATCAGCATATCGCCCGCCGTCGGAAAAACTGTCGGGGGTCACATTGAGAATGCCCATGAGCATGGGCTTGTCCTGCCGGAGACGTTCCGTAAAGCGCATTTTTCGTCGAAATCCATCCATATCCAACTCGGGCCGATGATAGCATATAGGGATCTCGCCGTTTCCAAGCTCTTTATCTCATGACTGAAGACAAGCGCGAACACATCCTCTTTCTCACCGGCAAGCTGGCGGAAAAGCAATTGCACCAGATCCTCCAGGCCATCCAACCGGCGTTCGACTACACCGTCCATCAATTGGGCCTGACGGTCGCTGCGCTCATGACCGCCGATATGATCCACCGCCGGCTGAAGGACACCTTCGGCGCCGATCGGATCATGGTTCCCGGACGCTGCCGCGGCGATTTGGAAAAACTGTCTCAGGATCTGGGGATTCCGGTGGAGCGCGGTCCCAACGAACTCAAGGACCTGCCCGCCTTTTTCGGTCACGAAACCGTCGAGCCGGATCTGACTGAATACGACATTCGTATTTTTGCCGAGCTGACCGAAGCCCCCCACATGACACTGGCGTCGATATTGAGCGAGGCGGATTGGCATCGTCGCCACGGGGCGGATGTCATCGACGTGGGTTGTCTGCCCAACACCGAATTCCCCCATCTGGAAGAAACCATTCAAGCGCTCAAGGCCGAAGGCCATCTGGTCAGCATCGACTCGCTCCATCCGGACGACCTCATCCGCGGCGGGAAAGCCGGCGCCGATTATCTGCTCAGCCTACACCAAGACACCCTCTGGATCGCCGAGGAAGTGGCCGGCACGCCCATCCTCATTCCCCAGCCTCCCGCCGATCTGGAAAGCCTGGATGCGGCGGTGGAAACGATGGAAAAACAGGGCAGACCTTATATTCTCGATCCCATTCTGGAACCCATCCACTTCGGTTTCACCGCCTCCATCGCGCGCTACCACGAAACCCGCCGCCGCTATCCGGACGCGGAGATGCTGATGGGCGTGGGCAATCTCACCGAACTGACCCACGCCGATACGGTCGGCATCAACGCCATGCTGCTGGGCATCTGCTCGGAGCTCCACATCCACCACATTTTGACCACGCAAGTCAGCGGCCACTGCCGGCGCGCCGTCCCGGAAGCGGATCTGGCCCGCCGTATCTTCTACTATGCGCGCGAGAACAACACCCTGCCCAAGCACATCCACCCGGGCTTGATGAGTCTGCACGAACCCAAACCTTTCCCTTATAATCTGGACGAAGTGAAGGAACTGGCGGGAATGATCCGCGATCCCAGTTACCGCATCCAGATTACCGACGAAGGCCTCCACATTTTCAACCGCGACGGTTTTCACAGCGCCACCGATCCGTTCAATCTCTTCCCCTCGTTGGGCGTGGAAGACGACGGCGGACATGCTTTTTATTTGGGGGTGGAACTGGGGCGGGCGCAGATCGCTTGGCAGTTGGGCAAACGCTACAACCAGGACGAGACCGTCGACTGGGGCTGCGCGGTGGAACCGAAAACACCCGAACAAACCGATCCCCACGCCTATAAGCCGGCCGGCTCCACCCTACAAGCTCGCAAACCGTCCCAAGATAAAAAGACCAAAACATGATCCTGGAAACCATTGTCACCACTCAAGATACCGATGGCAGTGTCCATATCGCGCCGATGGGTGTCCATCAATGGGGTAACGGTATAATTATCCTTCCCTTCCGTCCATCGCGCACCCTGGATAATCTCTTGGCCTCCCAGGTGGCGGTGGTGAATGCCGTCGACGATGTGCGCATTTTCGCCGGTTGCCTGACCGGGCGCCGGAATTGGCCTTTGGTCCCGGCGGAAAAAGTCGCCGGCAGGCGCCTGCGCGATGCCCTGGCCCATACCGAACTGACCCTGGTCCGGCGCGAGGATGATCCAATCCGCCCCAAGCTGTATTTCCGTCCCGTCCACCAAGTCAACCACGCGCCTTTTGCCGGCTTCAACCGCGCCCAGTTCGCCGTCCTGGAAGCGGCGATTCTGGTCAGCCGCCTCGACCGTCTGCCGTGGGAAAAAATTGAATCCGAACTGGCCTATTTGAAAATCGGCTTGGAGAAAACCGCCGGCCCCAGGGAATACGAAGCTTGGGGCTGGCTGATGGAAAAAATCGAATATTTTAAACAACTACAGGGAGTCACATGACCCGATTGCTCGCCAGCGTCACCGATCTGGAGGAAGCCCGCTCGGCCTATCATGCCGGCGTGGATCTGATCGATCTCAAAAACCCCGCCGACGGCGCCTTGGGAGCTTTGGCGCCCTCAACGATCGAAACAATCAGGAACGTTTTGCCGGACCATCCGATCAGCGCCACCATCGGCGATCTTCCCTTGCATCCGGAAATGATCACCGATGCCGTCGCCCGAATTGCAGCCACCGGAGCGGACTACGTCAAAATCGGGCTGTTTCCGGGCGGGGATCTGGAGGGCACGCTGACGGCGCTGCGACCCTTGGCCCAAAAACATGCCCTGATCGGAGTGCTGTTCGCCGATTATCTGATCTCCCTACAAGTGATCGATGTCCTGGCGGACGCGGGCTTTGCCGGAGTCATGCTGGACACCGCCGGTAAAGACAAGGGATCGCTGACCCGAATGCGCCCGCCGACATTTCTCGACCGTTTCGTTTACTGCGCCCGAAGCGGTGATCTATTAGTCGGTTTAGCCGGTTCCCTGGGATTGGACGATATTCCCCAGCTCTTGGAACTGGACCCGGATTACCTGGGATTCCGCGGTGCTCTGTGCCATCGGAAGCTTCGAACCCATCAACTCGACCCGGAGCGATTGGCCGACATTCGCAAGGCCATTCCCGAACTGCATTCGACTCCGGCCACCGATAACGGTTTGGCATCCGCCAGCCCCTAGGAATCGAGATGGATAGCTACGCTTTGCTCCGTCCCTTGTTATTTCGACTCGACCCGGAAACCGCTCACCGGTGGACGCTCGCCGCCCTGGATCTGACCGTTAAACTGGGTCCTTTCAATCCCTTTAAAAAGCATTTACCAAAACTGGAAACCGAAGTGATGGGGCTGCGTTTCCCCAATCCGGTGGGATTGGCGGCCGGGCTGGATAAAAACGGCGACCATATCGAAGGATTGGCCGGGCTGGGATTCGGGTTTATCGAAGTGGGCACCGTTACCCCTCGTCCCCAGCCCGGCAATTCCAAACCGCGGCTGTTCCGCCTTCCCGAAGCCGAGGCCTTGATCAACCGTATGGGCTTCAACAACAAAGGCTTGGCTCATCTCGCCGGCAATTTGGAGCGACTCGGCAAGCGAGGCTATATCCTCGGTGTCAACCTGGGCAAAAACAAGGACACGCCGCAAGAAAAGGCCGTGGAAGACTACCTCGTCGGCCTGGAAAAGGTTTACCCGCTTGCCGATTATGTCACCCTCAACATTTCCTCCCCCAACACCCCCGGGCTGAGAGACCTGCAACACGGTAAAGCCCTCGATTCCCTGCTTTCCCGTCTGGATGAAACGCGGGAATCCTTGGCCCAAACCCACGGCCGGCGGCTCCCGATCGCGGTCAAGATCGCCCCCGATCTATCTCCGGCACAACTGGAGGAACAAGCCCAAACTTTTCTACGCCACCACATGGATGCGGTCATTGCCACCAATACCACCTTGGATCACAGCGCCGTCCAAAATCTGCCGCACGGCTTGGAAACCGGGGGATTGAGTGGACGGCCGGTATTCGATCAATCGACCTCGGTGGTCCGCCGACTGCATAATCGGTTGGGAAACCGGCTGCCCATCATCGCCTGCGGCGGAATCCTGACCCCCGAAGATGCGATCGCGAAATTCGAAGCCGGCGCCCGCTTGGTGCAACTTTACACCGGATTGATATACCATGGTTCCGGTTTAATCGACCTGACCCTAGATCGGTTGAAAAAGCGGCAAATGCACCCTACCGGAGAGCCTTAAATCATGTCGGCCCCCTCCCCCCGGCAGCTCCCCGAGCAATCGAATTCCTTTTGGCGTTTCGTTTCCGGCGAGGATTTCCAAGCACCGGCACCGAAAGTCACCCAAACCGCCCATACTGGATTGACCGCCCTCTGGCGAAAGTTTCGCCCGCCGGAATCCGAGTCCTACTTAAAACCCATGGAGGATCTCAAATCCCTGAGCGAAAGCCAACTTGCCCGGATCATACCCGAACCGGCCTGGGAAGAAGCGGCCCGAACGTTAGATCGAACCCTCGCCGACTGGAAAGCGCGCCAGCCGCCGGAGCAACCGGTGCTGTTCCTGGTACTGCCTCCCCATAACGGCCACCCTCAGATTCTAACCGACTGGGCGAAGGAACGGGACCTGCCCATCCTGCACCCTCCCCCCCCCGATGCCATCGTCACCGGTCATTCATCCTGGACCGCCGAAGAGGAAACAACTCGAAGCATCTGGGTTCTACCCGCCCTGGAACGGCTTTACCTGCGACACGTGGACGGGCTGGACTTGGTTCGGGATTTTTTTGCTCAAGCCCTATCCGGCCGTCTCGGACACGGGCTAATCGGTTGCGACAGCTGGGCGTGGGCGTTCCTGCGACACGTCTGGGAAACGCCCTTGCCTCCGGTGATGACCCTGCAAGCGCTGGACGGCGGTTCTCTGGCCAATTATTTCCAACACCAGGCTCAAATTTCCGATGGGGCTCCGAAACGATTTCGCAAAGCGGATAACGGGGAGCACCTATTATCGCCGACCGAATCTTCGGATGAACCGGCCGAACCCAACGATTTTTTTCTACATCTGGCGGCATATAGCCGCGGCAACCTCGGCGTGGCCCGGGCCTACTGGCGTGCCGGCCTGCGCTCCGAGCCCGAGCAGCCGGAAGCTGAAAAAAGAGAGCTCGATGCAGGGGATTCCTCCACTCGGGCAAACACGATTTGGGTGGCCGCTTGGGATCAATTCAGACACCCCGGTATTCCGGAGTCCGCCGGATGGGAGGAAGGCTGGGTCTTACATAGCCTCCTTCTCCACAACGGGTTATCCGAGCACTGGTTGAGTCGGCTGCTTCCCTTCCCGTTCCATCGATTGACGGGCATTTTGACGCTGTTGGAGTCTCGGAGCTTGCTGGAACAAAAAGACGATGTATGGCGGGTCTCATCCCGCGGCTATCCGGCGGTTCGTAATTTCATGCAAGCTTCCGGCTATTTAACAGACGCTTTTTGATCATTTTCCATGGACGCCATAGACAAAATCAACGATCACCTCAGAAACGTCGGCGAGATCGCTTTTATCCAAATCGGTCTCATCCTGCTTGGCGCATGGTTGCTGATCCTTCTGGCGCAACGCCTCGTCCCCCTGATCGCCGACCGGGTACCCACCTATGCGCGATACGGGTTGCTGGCAATGGTACCAATCTTGCGATTGGTGATCGTCGTCACGGCCTTCATTCTGATTCTTTTTCGCCTGGTTGAACCAACCATTGAAAATCTGTTGTCGGTATTCGTTGCCTTCGCCTTGGCTTTGGGGTTCGCAGTCAAAGACTATATCAGCAGCTTGACCGCCGGCGTGGTCACCCTGGGTGAAACACCGTATCGTCCCGGCGACTGGATCGAAGTGAACGGTGTTTACGGGGAGGTAAAAGAGATCGGAATGCGGACAATCAAAATTCTAACGCCGGACGACACCGCGGTTTTCATTCCGCATCTGATGGCTTGGAACCACTTGATCCATAACGCCAACGACGGCAGCCGATACCTGCAATGCATCGCCGATTTTTACCTTCACCCCGACCACGACGGCACGCGGGTCAGAAATCTACTCCACGATGTGGCGTTGACCAGCGCCTTCCTAAGCTTCGATCGACCGATCTTGGTCATTGCCCACGAAAAGCCTTGGGGTACCCACTACCGCCTCAAAGCCTATCCCATCGACCCGCGACTACAATTTCGCTTCGTCACCGATCTCACCGAGCGCGGCAAAGCGGCTCTGCTCGAGAATGGATCAAGATTCGCCACCTATCCTTTCCGGCTAACCCCCCGACAGCCTTACACCTAATCACCTCACCATCCGCATCCTGTCTTTCCATTTAGTCGAACGAATTGCCTCCCGACGCCTTAATATTATTGCAACATAGGCCAACTATATTGGTCGCGCCACCGATGCTTTCCGGAGGGTCGAAAACACACTTGGTTGGATGGGCCTACACACTGAGTTCAATAAGGAGATACGGATGGAAACTGGAAAGCCCAAGGGATCCATAAAATGACACTGCGCTTACGACTATCCTTGGCGACCTTGATAATGATGGTCGTAATCGCCGGCACGATCGTCAGTGCCGGAGTGTTGTTCGAACACCAGATGATGGAACGTTACTCTGCGGCTTTGGCTAAAGGAAAAAGTCTCCTCTGGCGACGTGCGGCCCAAAGCGTCATGGAATCGCTCAAACAATCGGCCGCGGACTTGCAAAGCAATTACGGTCTGCGGGCCGCACTGCGCGACGGTGATATCGCAACATTGCGAAGTCAGGCGAGAAATACATTGGATCTGTTAGGTTCCGACCGCTTCAGTGGCCTGCAGATCATCGACTCTAACAGCAACGCCACGCTCTTGGCACTTCCCACCCCAACCATAGATCCGAACGGTTTCGAACTTCTAAAACATGTGGAAAGGGAGAACCGTATCACCACCGGCATCGCCGCCGATACCAGAGGACGACCTGTAGCGGTGGCGGTCTTCCCCTTGGGGTTGGGACGCAGGCTCATCGGGTTCGGCATTTTAGCCACTCCTTTGGAGCATGCGCTGCAAGCCTTCGTGGAAGAAGACGAATCCGTTCTCTACGTCGCGGATTCTTCCGGGAGCACTTTCTATGCCACTTCCAACGTCCCCTTGTCCGATATCGACATCGAACTTCCCGCTCTCGGTGAAATCGGTACCGAAATCGTGCAGCAAGAAGCCGCCACTCAAGTGGTGACGACCATCCCCGTGACTGATTATTCCGACCGACCGATCGCCCATCTGGTCAGCGCCACGGATGAAACCGAAACCGTCGGGGAACAACTGAAATTACGATCCATTACCCTGATCCTGGTCGCCGCCGTCGTTCTGGCCGCCGGAGTTTGGTTGCATTGGTATTTACAGTTTTCCCTACGCCCCTTGCAGGCCCTGGCAGGGGAACTGATGGCCGTGGCCGAAGGTGATTTGGAGATCGAAGCAAGCGTCCATCACCGGGGCGAGATTGGCATTCTAGAACGGGCCTTGGTGCAAATGCTTGGTCAACTGCGCACCGTGCTCAATCGGATACAATCCACGTCAAAATCATTGGCCGATCAAACTCAACGGGTCTCTGACATTGCCGAGGAAACCCGCGAACGCACCGGACTACAACAGGAAGAAACCACGCTTTTAGCCCATTCCGTCGAAGGCATGACGGAAGCTTCCGAGGAAATCGCACGTCTGGTGGTTTCCACCAATGAAGCGGCCGCCGAAGCCTATAGCCAAGCGGAAACGGGACGCGGCGTCGTGAAAGAAAGCCAGAGCGCCATCTCTGACTTAGCCGGAGAAATGCAAAAGACATCGGCGGTGATCGATTCGGTCCACCGTGCGAGCGACGATATCGGCGCCGTCCTCGAAGTCATTCACAACATCTCCGAACAGACCAATCTTCTGGCATTAAACGCCGCTATCGAGGCCGCACGGGCCGGTGAGAGAGGACGGGGATTCGCGGTGGTGGCCGAGGAAGTACGGGGACTTGCCGGTCGAACGAAGCTGTCCATCGAAGAAATACAAACGCTCATCGAACGACTACAGAGCGAGAGCCGCGCCTCCGTGGAGGCAATGCAAAACAGCCAAACCCTGGTGCAAGGGAATGTGGAACATGCCACACGAGTCGGTTCAACCTTCGACACCATCGTCGAGGCGATAAACCGCATCCGGGAGATGAGCGAGCAAATCGCCAGTGCTGTCGAGGAGCAATCCCAAACAGCCGGAAGTATCAACTCAGGCCTCAGCCGTATTACCAAAGTTGGCGAAGATACCGTGGTCAGCGCCAACAATACGGCCGATACAAGCCTTGCCCTGGGCCGACTCTCCGAGGAGTTGGAATCCCTGCTCACGAACTTCAAGGCGGGAAGCCCCTAGAGGGCATTCGTAGAGACTGTTTGTAAAGCTTATCTCAAACTGGGGCAGGGTCCCGGAGGCTTGACCTCCGGGACGCCGTGATCCCGTCCCTGGGGGCTCGAATCGCGAACGCCCTCCGGTCAAGCCGCCGGACCCTTCTTCAGATCAGTTCGGATCAACTTTGTAAACAGCCTCTAGGATCGGAGCTGTCTCGAACAGGAAGCTGTCGTTCAAGATGGCTTTACCGCCTTATACAACAAATGCGGCAGGAGCAGTCTGAGCGGCATACGTAGATAGTGAGATCGCACATACAACAGCCACCGGACCATCGCGTCAATCCCGTTAAAACTTTCGGGATCCTCCGGCAACAACGCCCGACCGACGAGAAAGCCCATTCCTTGCACCGACCATGGCTTGACTGCCTGCAAAGACAAATTGGACGGCACGGGAGTCCCCAGAATCCGGCTAGCGTTATGAAGCGCATAGGTTAACGGCTTCTCCAAACCATGAACCTCGGCCCGCCGAATCAGACTTTCCCAGAAATTCCCTTCCCGGGCGCTAAAAAACCGCAGCATTTCATCGATGTCGATAAGATCCCGCAAGCGGTTGTCGAAATCCGAATCGTAAAACAGATGGACCACCGCGTGGAGGATCATATCTTCGGGTGCCAGCACCTTAAACCGGCTAGCCTCGACGTTCCGCGCCGACGCCCACAAAAGTTCGTTATCGGCGTGCAATCTGGCCGTCAGAGGAAGCAAGGCATGGTGGACGTCCACTTCCACCCCGCGCTGCGGATGGCGTAGCGGTGGAATTTCATGCATCCATTCCCGGTAATAGCGCTGGTCATAGTCGTTCAATTTGACGTCTTGCCATCCTTCGTTCAAGAGCAAGTCTTCCAAGATAGACAAGTGCTCCCGGCGGACTAACACATCCAAATCCGCCGGCAGGCGCCCTTTCGCCAGGGGCAAATCCAGAAGTAAATAGGCCCCTCCTTTCAAAGCGATGACTTCGCAATCCACTTGCCGTAGAACGCGTTGCAAGCGGTTCATTTCCCAGCGGATCCGGCGGTTGCGGAAATCGGCGAAGACGCGACCGGCTTGAAAGTGGTTCCAGACTTTGTCCGGCACCGCTTCGCGCAGACCGCAACGTTCGATCCGGTAACTAATAGTAGCGATCAACCTGGCTCGACCGGCAAGCACGAGCAACGCCTCCCAGTCCGGATTGTCAAATTCCCGCACAATCGCCGGCTCCCGCCAAACCTTGGTCAATAGTCGGGGATCGCTCATGGAACCGGGAGGGAGTCGAAAACGTTCATCGCATCCTCCAGGCGTCCATAGGTGAAATTGTAAAGACGACAATTTCCGACCAAACGCCCCACGCGGCGAAAACCTTCCGCGCCCAAGATTTCATAATTGAACGCGTTGGTCGCCAATTTGAGGACCGCATAGGAAGGCACCACCGGTTTGAGCGATGCCGACGCATCTTTACGAAAACGGGGAAACACGATCCAGGCGGGAATCGCCGATTCCGCGATCTTTTCCACGCTGACGGAAGTCGGCTGCAAATGGGCAACGGTTCCCTTGCGGGTTTTCGGAAACAAGGGACCCAGCACCGCGTCCGGAGCGAATGTCCGGATGACCTCGATCGATTGGTTTTTCAGCGGAATCGGGCGCGGGAGGGGATCCAAGGCACCGTCGGCGCGGAGCAAACCGAATTCGTCCGACAACAATCGCCAGCCATTCAACATCAAGGCCGCGCACAAGGTACTTTTGCCGGCTCCGGGCAGAGCCGGCATGACCACCGCGCGACCCTCCCGTTCCAACACCGCTGCATGGAGCATCAAATATTGATGGGCGCGGGTAGCGATACACCAATTCAACCCCCATTCGAAGAGAGGGGGCGCCAAGTTGAGCGGAAAGGGCTCAAACAGCCTGCGTCCGTCGTGCTTGAAATAAACTTGGGGGCGAAAAAAATAGCGAATCGTGCCCGGCCGCCGCAATTGAATTCTAAAATCGGCCAGGGCATCGCCGGCCAATAAGGAAAAATTCGCATACATACGATGCAAAAAAGGGGCAAAACAACCGACGCTCGATCGTATCCGGACACTGAAAGGGCCGCTTTTCAGCACAATCCCTTGCGGGTTGAGCAAACACTGAGCCAGCTCGGGCTGTCCCAAGTCGGCGACTTTCACGCGCTCGGCTCGATCAATCCCAAACGGTCGAACTCTTCCAACAGTTGCTGAATTTGATGCACAAATCCTTCGACATCATCAAATTCGAATTTTTCTGCCAGTGTTTCCATCAATGTTTTCGTCGACTGAGGCGCCCGTTCGAGTTCCTCCAAAGCCGTGGCGGCGGTATCGTTCAAATGATGGGTCTCTCCCGACAGGGTGTTGAAAACAAGCGCATCCTTGGGCCATTTTTCCCAGAGTAATTCCACTTCTCGAGGCACTCGCCAACAGGAGTAGACATCCACAGCCAATCCGATTTACTTTACATATCCGCCCAGGCGGGATCGATCGAGGCCCAACAGGAACCGGTGATGGGCATGGCATCGGCTTCGGGTTGACCGATTCCCACCCGATTCCCCTCCGCATCGAACAGTACCAAAATTTCGCAAGTTCTCTCACTTATTACGTCATAATTATTGTCGCTTTCGTCCTTGGCATTACGCATCTTTCCCGAACCTCCTTGATCTTCAAAAATTCTAGGTTCGATTAAATCATCCGTTTCCTCTATCCACTGGCCTGAAGAATTGCGATCTTCATAAACCCAAAATGAATCGTCACTTCCTTGTTGTTGCAACTGACGGCACTGCACCGACTCTCGAACCCACATATCCGCCTCTTCCTCAGGCCCCAACAAAACATCCGGCGTCGGCTCATTCTGATTCTTTTCGATACATTGATACGCGCTGGCATTGGCCAGTGCCGCTCCGCTCCGCAAGGTCAACACCACCGGCGCGGCCGCCACCGCCGATTTGACCAAACGTCGCCTCGTTCGGGAAACTTCCGGTCCAGATTTATCACGACCGACTTCTCCCACTGATTTGTGTTCGTTTTCATCCATTGTTATTTCCTCATGGACACCTGTAATGAATAAACCACCCTTCACAAACTAAGGCAATTTCCACACCAAACGAATTAATTCTCTTAAATTCAGTTGGTTATATAATCACAGCCCCGGAGATGTAAAATTTTCTGACAACTCAGTGTCCCAGGACACCGCTTTCCCGAAGCAATTGCTTCGCATATTCGATCGGTACCGCATAACTGATCCCACTAGGCTTGGCAAGGAGATTCTCCTTGCTTTCCTTGACGAATACCTTATTGATGATTCCAATCACCTTCCCCGACTTCGGATCATACAAGGGGCTGCCGCTATTGCCGGGATAGGCGGTGGCATCCAATTGAAACACTCGATAGGGTCGGTGGAGACGGCGCAGCAGCTTGGGGTTCAATTGACCGGCGCGGAGAGCGGGAATCGCAATGGGGGTAATGCTGGCAACGATCCCGCGGTGGGTCACCGGATACAGCCCCAATACCATGCCGATGGGATAACCGGTAAAGGCATAGTTCTCTCCCTCCCGCACTGTGTCGGAATCGCCGAGGGATAGGGCGGGCAGAGGATCGCCGGCGATTTTCAGTACCGCTATGTCGTAGGTCTTATCCATGTCCACGACTTTCGCTCCTCGTAATCGATCCTTGCCATGGAATTTGAAAAACACCGCCAAAACCTCGGAATGCTCCCGGTCGACGGTTTCCGGCAAAACATGGGCGTTGGTCAAAACATGACGGCCGTCGCCGACCACGAAGCCAGTGCCACGAAACACCGCCGAAGGCGTTCGGGTACGTTGATAGGTACCGACAGCCAGTATACTCGACTTGATCCGCGCCACCGTCTCGGGCAAAGCCGCGACAGCGCTTCCCATGCCGGCAAGCCAAAAAGCCCCGAGAAGGAATAGCCGTATCCCTCTATAAGTTGCCATTTTCAGACCGACAACAACGAGTGGGCAACTTCGGTGAATTCGTAATAAACTTGGGTCATCAGTTCAAGTATCTGCTGCTCGCTTACGCCCAACAAATCAAGAATATCTTCTTCTGGCAATTCCGCCAAAACGTCTTCCACCGCATCTCCCTCCATCAACACGTCGGTCAACCGATCCGCCAGGTGAATCAAAGCGGCCTCGAAGACATAGTCGGAGGCGGATTCGGGAAAAAGGTGACAACCGATCGCCTCTTGCAGCCACCGAGGCATACGCCACATCCGGGCTAGCTCCGCCCCCACCTCGGCGTAGGTAAACCCGAGCAGGTCCTTTTCCAGCATCGGCACCAAGGCGCGCTTCCCCTGGCTCGCCAGGAGAATCTCCCGGGCCTCGTCCGAACATTTCATATAAATCGCCAAAGAGCCGATGGAACGCAACAGACCGGCCACGAATAGACGCTCCGGGTGCAAAACCTTGGCTTCCCTGGCGAGCAGGCGGGCAACCACCGCGCAATAGACATTCTGCAGCCAGAATTCCTCCATGTCGATCAGTTGAACGGGAATATTCCGGAAAGCACCCACCGCGCAGGTGGCCAATGCCAGATTGTACAGCGGCTCCATACCGACTAGGGACACTGCCCGGGAAACGGTGTCGATGCGCCCCCCAAAGCCATAAATAGGGCTGTTGGCCAGCTTTAACAAGCGGGCGGTCAACGCGGGATCGCGGGAGATGACGGCACCGACGCTGTCGGCTGTGCTGCGAGGATCGCCGATAGATGCTTGCAGTTGGAAAACCACATCGGGCAGGGAAACCAAATCCCGTTCGCTTTCCAAAAGTTGGGCGGGAGAGCTATATTTGCTCATGAGTCACCGTAAAATTTCAGGACCCGGGCAACGTATTGGCGGGTTTCCAGGTAAGGAGGTACTCGGTTGCCGTATTTGTGCACCGCCGCCTCCCCGGCATTATAAGCCGCCACCGCCAGTTTGACATCCTTGAAGTCCGCCAACAAATCGCGCAAATAATGAGCCCCGGCTTCGATGTTTTTGAGGGGGTCGTAACGATCCTGGATACCGTACCGGGCGGCGGTTTCCGGCATCAGTTGCATCAACCCCACCGCTCCCTTGGGAGAGATCGCTTGAGGATTATAGGCCGATTCGGCACGAATCACGGCGTGCAACAACTGTGGGTCGAGGCGGTACTTTTTCGCCACTTTTTCCACCATGGGCGTATATTTGGCTCGCCGCAAAGTCCATTGGCCCCCGGACCGCCTGGGTCCAGGGGTGCGAATGATCAACCGATAGCCGGCGTGCTTGCGTTCATCGGCGTAATACACTTGGCCATTCGCATCCACATATTTGTAAATATCCGCCGCTGCCGGCATGGCAACCAAAACGATTCCCAACCACAAACTCCGATGCCGCGCCATGACCTCTCATTCAATAAGTTCGTTCAGTGACCATTCAAGTCTAGTTCACTCAAGGCATTGCGGAGTGTGACTTTGGTTGCACCTTGGCCGCGCAAGCTCGGGCTCGGACTCGGGCTTCTTCCACGTCTTTCCCTTCGGCCAGCGCCACCCCCATCCGGCGGCGGTGGAACGCGAGCGGCTTGGAAAATAGACGCAACCGGCTTTCGGGAACGGCCAAAGCCGCTTCTATGCCCTCATAAATAAGACCGCTGCCTTCCATTCCGCCATAAATCACCGCGCTCGCCGCAGGACGCAACAGACGGGTATCCACCGGCAAGCCCAGCAAGGCCCGCACATGCAGTTCGAATTCGCTCTGTCCCTGACCGGCCATGGTCACCATGCCGGTGTCATGGGGGCGGGGACTGACTTCGCTGAACCAAACCCGGTCCCCGCGCACAAACAGTTCCACCCCGAACAACCCTCGTCCACCCAAAGACTCCACCACCGCCGCCGCAATGCGCTGGGCTTCGACCAAGGCTTTGGGCGTCATCGCTTGGGGTTGCCAGCTTTCCACGTAATCGCCGTTCTCCTGGCGGTGGCCGACGGGTTGGCAAAAATAAGTTTCGGTTTGTCCTTGAAGATTCAAGGCGCGCACCGTGAGCAAGGTAATCTCGAAATCGAAATCCACTTTCGACTCCACGATCACTCGCTTCCGGTCCACGCGGCCGCCGGCACGCGCTTTCTCCCACGCCGCAGCCAGTTCCTCCCGCCCATGGACTTGGGATTGCCCCTTTCCCGAGGAGGACATGGTGGGTTTGACGAAACAGGGATAACCCACTTTCTCGGCCGTCTCGATCAACGCTTCCAGGGAGCCGGCAAACCCATAGCCGGAAGTGGGCAATCCCAACGTTTCGGCCGCCAAGCGCCGGATCCCTTCCCGGTCCATGGTCAGCTGCACCGCTTGGGCGGAGGGAACCACCTGTGCCAGACCGTCTCTTTCGATTTCCAGTAAAGTGTCGGTGGCCAAAGCCTCGATTTCCGGCACGATCCAATCCGGTTGTTCCCGCTCCACCAGCGCTCGAAGCTGAACCCCGTCGGTCATGTCGATCACATGCCGAACTTGTGCGACGTGGTGGGCCGGGGCGTTTTCGTACCGATCCACCGCAATCACTTCGATCCCGTAGCGCTGCAGGCAGATCGCCACCTCCTTGCCCAATTCTCCTGCCCCCAGCAACATCACCTTGGTGGCGCTGGCCGTCAGAGCGGTTCCGATTTGCATAAACGACTCCTTTACTTTGAGTTGCCATTGACTGAAACACTACTATACGAAGTAGATCAGGTCGCTTCCAAAGCATCCCTAAAGAAATGGTAGGCGATCACAAGGATCGCCCCTACAACCGTCATGTCAATAAAATCCACGGTATCAGGGATCAACACCCCAAGAACAACGAGAGGCTTGCCGGACCGTTGGCGCCCCGGACTGGCACCATCGAGCCCCCAGGGAAGGGTCTACGGCGTGTCCGGCAAGCCGCCGCTACCCGGCGCGCCCCTCTAAGCCGCCCGATATTGCTCCCACGCCTTGGCCAGGCGTTTTTCCGAAATCGGATAGGCGGTCTTGATCTGCTGGGCGAACAAGGACACCC
The DNA here is from genome assembly GCF_000421465.1 of Methylohalobius crimeensis 10Ki. Classification (NCBI taxonomy): domain Bacteria; kingdom Pseudomonadati; phylum Pseudomonadota; class Gammaproteobacteria; order Methylococcales; family Methylothermaceae; genus Methylohalobius; species Methylohalobius crimeensis. The sequence goes on along the minus strand of NZ_ATXB01000001.1, from coordinate 1,558,587 downwards.
GAAATTCCTCCAGGCTCCAACGAAACGGATCGCTATCGGGAGATGGGATATCCCCGGTTTCGACTTGTTTCCAATAAGGCTCCCAGAAATCCCTGAGCCGAGCCAGCCGGGCTTCGTCCTTGGCCAATTCAAACGCCGCCTTGTCCAATCGGTATTGCAAGGCCTTGAGATAGCGGGGAAATTCACGCAAGTAGGACCAGGACACATGGCCCACGAACCCCCGGTAACAGAGCAAATTCAACTGAGCGTCCATATCGATGCCGCTGGGGGATCGGTCCAGATGCTTCATCCCGCTGCGACGCTTCCGGCATTCCTGGACCAATTGCAGGATTTCCCGAATCCTGTCGCCCATTTCCTGCGCGCGCCGAAGCAATGAATTGCGGTGGGTTTCCAAGCAGGTCTCGAACGCCTCGCGGGTGCGGATTTCATCCGCGCCTTCTTTCAGAAAAACCTCCTCCACCAGCCGATCGGCCACATCATCCACAAGCTGCCGCCCGGTTTCATCTTGATACAACCACAAATGTCGCGGCAGACGAGCATAAACCAATTCGTCGGCGGTACTGAAGGGCAACTGCTTCTTGAGATACTTGATATCCTTGGCCAGAACCAATTGAATCAGGCGATTGAGGCCGCGGCGATGGGCGGCGCGGGCCTCCTCGGTGGTGGCGAACAATTGGACCCCGCAGCTTTGGCCCTCGTCCACCAAGGCCGGAAATCCCACCACCACCTGGCCTTTTTGACGCATCTTGCAAGACCGCGGCAATTCGTCGAATTCCCAGCGGCGCAGGCCCGAGCGGGTCAGCTCGGGGCGATCCTCCACCGACCGTTCGAATCCCTGTCGGGCCGAAATCGCCAATTTCGCTTTGAGTCTCTCCAAATCCCGCCCCTGGGCGACCAGACGGCGGCGATCGTCGATTACCTGAAAGTTCATTTTCAGATGGTCGGGCAAATCCACCGCCTGGAGCTGGTCGGAGCTCACCTCTAATCCCGAAACCCGAAGCACCGCCCGCGCCAATGCCGGCCAAAACGGACCCTGGGCGAAATCCAATTCGGTCAAAGCGCGGCCGGCGGTGTCGGGAATCGGTACCAAGTGGCGCCGCACGCTTCGCGGCAAACCCTTGAGAATAAAGATGAGTTTTTCTTCGAGAAAGCCCGGCACCAGCCAATCGAAGGCGGCCTGATCCAATTGGGGCAGCACCGCCAGGGGCACCTGCAGGGAAACCCCGTCGGCCTCGTTTCCCGGCTGGAATTGATAACGCAGCGCCAGCTCCATTCCCTCCACTTCCCAGGAATCGGGAAAATCGGCGACTTTCATCCCCTGCAAGTTTCGGGCGATCATTTCCCGCGTCAGCTTGAGGGCGTCGGGCTGCCGCCGGACGATCTGCCGGTACCAGCGCTCGAAGTCGTCGGCATTGCAAATAGCTTCCGGCACGCGTTTATCGTAAAAATCGAACAACCAAGCCTCGTCCACCATCAGGTCCAGGCGCCGGGCTTTTTGCTGCAATACCCCGAATTCCTCGAGCAGTGCCTGATTATGGCGGAAAAACGCCAGCTTGCAGTCGTAATCCTGTCCCGCCAGAGCGGAGCGGATAAAGATTTCCCGCGACTGGGTGGGATTGATCCGCTCGTAGGCAACCTTGCGCCTTTCCACCAAGGTCAGACCGAACAAGGTCACCCGTTCGAACGCGGCCACCCGTCGGCCCTTGCGTTCCCAATGAGGATCGTAGTGATGGCGTTTGACCAGATGGTCCGCGCATTGCTCGATCCACTGGGGTTCCACGTGGGCGTTGATGCGCGCGTAAACCTTGCTGGTTTCCACCTGTTCGGCGCTGATCAACCACTTGGGGCGGGTTTTGAACAAGCCGGAACCGGGAAAAATGAAAAATTTGAGGCCGCGGGCCCCCTCGTATTCGAATTTATCCTTGCGAAACCCCACCTGCGACAGCAGACCGCTCAATATCGCCCGGTGAATCTCCGCATAGTCTGCCGGTTGCTGATTGGGGCGCCAGCCCAATTCCCCCTTGATCACCTCCATGAGCTGGGCGTGGATATCCTGCCACTCGCGCATCCGGAGATAAGAAAGGAAATGCGCCTTGCAGTATTTGCGCAACTGGGTCTTGGACAGATGTTTCTGCTGCTCGGTATACAACTGCCAAAGTTTGAGAAAACTGAGAAAATCGGATTTTTCATCGCGCCACAGGGCGTGTTTGGCATCGGCGGCATCGGCCTGATCGGCGGGCCGTTCCCGGGGATCCTGAACACTCAAACCGGCGGCGATCACCGCCATCTCGGTAAGGCAATTTCCGCCTTTGGCCGCCGCAACCATTCTGCCCAGGCGGGGGTCGATGGGGAATTTGATCAATTGGCGGCCGATCTCGGTCAAGCGGCCCGCCGCGTCCAAAGCTTGCAGCTCCTGGAGCAATTTGACGCCGGCGCGGACCTGCTTACTGTCCGGCATGTCGACGAAGGGAAAACGCTCGATATCGCCGAGCCGCAGGGCCTTCATTTGGAGAATCACCGCAGCCAGATTGGTGCGCCGGATCTCCGGGTCGGTGAAGGTCGGGCGGGCGCTGAGATCCTCTTCCGCATAAAGTCGGATGCAAACCCCGGGCGCGACCCGGCCGCAACGTCCGGCGCGCTGCTTGGCCGAGGCCTGGGAAATGGGTTCGATCGGTAAGCGCTGCAACTTGCTGCGCGGACTAAAGCGGCTGATACGGGCGATCCCCGTATCGATCACCGCCCGGATGCCGGGGACGGTGAGCGAGGTCTCGGCCACGTTGGTGGCCAGGATGATCCGCGGACGGCCTCCTATCTGAAACGCCTTCTGCTGCTCGCGGGCGCTCAGGCGGGCATAGAGGGGCAAGACCTCATAGCGCTCCGGATGATGTTTGCGCAGCGCTTCGGTGGTGTCGCGAATATCTCGTTCGCCGCTGAGGAACACCAAGATATCGGAAAGCCTCTCGCGCGCCAGTTCGTCCACCCTCTCCAGAATCGCCTGGATCATGTCCTGGTCGGCGTTTTCTCCTTCTCCCGGCGGGCGGTAACGCAACTCAACCGGGAAGCTTCGCCCCGATACTTCCACGATGGGCGCACCGCCGAAATGCTCGGAAAAGCGCTTGGGGTCGATGGTGGCGGAGGTGATGATGAGCTTCAAATCGGGGCGCCTGGGAAGCAGCCACTTGAGATAGCCCAACAGAAAATCGATGTTGAGGCTGCGTTCGTGAGCCTCGTCGATGATGAGGGTGTCGTATTGGGTCAGGTAACGGTCCGCCTGGGTTTCGGCCAGAAGAATACCGTCGGTCATCAGCTTGATCGCGCTTTGGGGCCGGGTCTGGTCCTGGAAGCGGATTTTATAACCCACCAGATCGCCCAGGGGCTGCCCCAGTTCCTCGGCGATCCGGGCGGCGACGCTGCGGGCGGCGATCCGCCGCGGCTGGGTGTGACCGATCATTCCCCGAGTGCCGCGCCCGGACTCCAAACAGATTTTGGGCAACTGGGTGGTCTTTCCCGAACCGGTCTCGCCGCAGACCACGACCACCTGATGGTCGCGCAAGGCCCGGGCGATTTCGTCCTTTTTCTCGGCCACCGGCAAGGTTGGATAGGCAAGGGCGGGAATTTTGGCCTTCCGGGCCTCCACCTGGGACACCGAACGTTCGACGGCGACCGCCAGCTTTTCCAGGGATGCTTTTTCGGGCCGGTCGCCCAGACGCGCCAGGCGTTTGGCCAAACCGTAACGGTCTCGACTCAGACAATGATCCAGTTGGATTTTCAATCGCTCTATTTGGGTTCGCATTCCTACAGATGAATTTGAATATTCAAAAAAATAACGCGGGAATATCGGTCGCCTAATTCCGCACTATGCTATGCTTCACGCACAAAAAGAACAAAATATTCCAAGAGAGCGCGGAAATTTTAGCATGGGCGTCTCATTGGCAAATTTGAATCGCTGGCCGGTCTTGTTCGCCCTTTACCTGGGCGGTTTCCTGTCCGTCTCTTCGGCAACCGCCCTGGAACGACGCACCGCCTTGGTGCTGGGTAACGGCGACTACCGCATCGCTCCCCTCGACAATCCGGTTAACGACGCCCGGGATATGGCCGCCACTCTCGAACGTTTGGGCTTTGAAGTCGATCTTCGACTCAATCTGGACCGCAAGGGCATACGCGCAGCCATGCGGGAGTTCGGAGAAAAACTGGCGCAGGGCGGCGTGGGCCTATTCTATTACGCCGGTCACGGCGTTCAAATCGCCGGACGCAATTATCTGGTCCCCTTGGGGACGGAAATCCACGCCGCCGACGAAGTGATCGACGAGGCCGTCGACGCCGGCCTGGTCATGCGCAAGATGGAATCGGCCGGCAACCCGGTGAACATTGTTATCTTGGACGCCTGCCGCGACAATCCGTTCGTGCGAAGTTACCGCTCCTTGGAGCGGGGGCTGGCGAAAATGGAGGGGCCGCTGGGTTCGCTGATCGCCTACGCCACCGCCCCCGGCGACACCGCCCTGGACGGCGAAGGCCGCAACGGCGTGTATACCCAACACTTGCTGGAAGCGATGACCCGTCCCGGCCTCACCTTGGAGCAAGTCTTCAAGCGGGTACGCAACGGGGTTCGCCGACAAACCGACGGGCGCCAAATCCCGTGGGAAGAGTCGTCCCTCACCGGCGATTTCTATTTTATCCCACCCGACGGGAAAACCTCGCCCGATTCGCCTCCCCCCTCGCCTACCGGACTCGTGCCGGCCGTTTCCGGTCGCCTCGATGCTCTCCCGCCTTCCCACGAACCTTCGTCGGGACGCTCCTCGAACAATTCGTCCGCTGCAAAATGCCCGCTTGACGGTAGCGGGCTGTTGCTGGTGGAAGGCCATGCCAGCGGCGGCGAACAGGACCGTCGCAAGGCTTTCGTCAATCCGCCTCAATTGACTTCAACCTTACGGGCGGTGTTCGCCGAACTGGGACTTTCTCTTGCGGATCCCGGGCCGGAACGCGGCGCAAAGATTTTGCGGCATTTGCAAAACCGGCGCGAACAATTGATGCGGGTCGCCCGGGAGGAGGAGATCGGCTATCTGGTATTGATCCGGCTCGCCGCGCGTCAGATGCCCATCGAGATCATCGCCACGCGCATGCAAAAAATCGATATCTCCGCAACCTTGGAAATGGTCGATATGGGCAGTAAACGCGGCAGCCTGGCCATCCGCCATCAAGGCTTTATCCTGCCCGGTCTTTCCTTTCAGCAGGTGATGCACGAAACCTTCCCGCGCAAGCTGCGCCCGGTGGCGCAGGAACTGATCGGGGCCGCTTCCACCGCCTGTGTCGATCAACGCTGATCCCAGAATTTTCGAGACAGACTGAAGACGATTTCCCGCACCCCGCGGTTGATTTCCTCCAAGCGATAAGGAATGGTGCGGGACTCGGCGCTCAACACGTAAGCGCTTTCGATGTCGATGATGCGGGCGTTCATTTGCAATTGCCCCGCCAACAAGGCGACGCTCCCGGTGATGATGGCGTCGGCATTCAGCATCTTCCCGATCTCCACCGCGTGGGTGGTGTCGATGAATCCCGTCTGACTGAGCTCTATCTCCTTCACCACCTTATTCAATTGGTCCCGTTCGATGATTTTGAATGCGCGGGAATTGACCAAAGCAGTGGTGAAGGACTCGGACACCAAGTCCCCTAGCTTGAGTTCCTGAGCTTCCCGGTTCAGGGTCTTGAATTGGATGACGGCAATGGTGGCCTTGGGTTTGGAAACCGGCGGCGACTGCGATTCGCCGGCACTTCGATTTTCGGATCCGGGCGGGGACGATTGCCGTTCGACCAATTTGGCGTAAATCCAGGCTGGGTCACCCGATGCTTCGACCAGCAACCATTTACCATCCCGGCCCCGGACTGCAAGCTCATCCCCCGCTTTCAAGAAACCCACTTTGGCGCAATGAATGCCGGGACCGCTCCTGAGGTTCGCCCCCTTGACCTTGATCACTCCGCGCCCGGCAAGGCTTTCGGGATGGGGGGCGGGACAGGGAGATGCGGACGGCTTGGGGCGTGGGGAGGACCGAGCATTTGACGAAACAGTGTAACGGCTTTTTTTGACTTCGGTTAAAATGGCGCTTTCCAGAGCGGCCACCCACTGGTTGTAAACCTTATGAATGGTCGGCCGCTTCCGTTCCGAGACACCGGGCAAATCGGACAACCCCATGGTTGCATCCGCCGCGCCGGCTTCGGCCGGGCGATACTTGAGATTCAAGCTATGATCGTAGCGGATACTAAAAGTGGTTGGGGTGTAGTCGATCTCCACGACCGCCACATGCTTGTTTTTGGGAGTGCGGAACTCTCCCATCATCCGCCCTTGACGCACTTTTCGGATGCGCCAACCGCTGCGCCGCCCGGCTTGAATGATCGCCTTCTCCAACGACCGCGAAGCAATCGATTCGACTCCGAATGGAGATTCGCTCACTTCATAGACGGGCGCGGTATTGCATCCGCCGAGCAACAAAAATAAGCCAATTAGAACAGTGGGAAAAAACAAGGAATTCATCGCCGGCCTTTTAGGGTTGTCTTTTTTTAATAGTAACTAATTTCAATAGTAACCAAGCCGGTGAATTTTTCCAGGCGGGGAGGGTCAAGAAAGCATTGGGCGGTGGGTTTTTTATTTCCCCGAGATCCGGTTTAATAGCTTATTTTACATGGAGGACTTTTCAACATGGCCCTGGAAATCGAGCGCAAATTCCTGATTCGAAACGATTCCTGGCAGGCTGACGTGAGCCGATCGATGTCGATTCGCCAAGGGTATCTGAATCAAGAAGCCAAGGCGTGTTCGGTTCGAGTCCGTTCCGCGGACGGACAGGGCTGGTTGAACGTCAAGAGCGTCACCATCGGCGCCCGGCGTCACGAATACGAGTACGAGATCCCCTATCGAGACGCCGAGGAAATGCTGGATACCTTATGCCGCAAACCGCTGATCGAAAAAGTGCGCCACTTCGTTCCCGCCGGTGATCACCTTTGGGAAATCGACGTCTTCGAAGGCGACAACGCGGGACTGATCGTCGCCGAGATCGAACTGACCCACCCCGATGACGCGTTTTCCAAACCCCAATGGGTAGGACAGGAGGTAACCGATGATCCCCGTTATTACAATACCCAACTCGCGCAAAATCCCTTCAAAGCCTGGTAAACAACACTTTTAGAAATCGATCCAACTAGAGATGCAAACCATACTGATCGTCGTCCTCATCGCGAGCGGCCTTTTAGGCGTCACCCTTATGGTGGGCAGCCGCCTCCCCAAAACCCATGTAGCGGCCAGCCGCATTCGCCTCAAAGCCAAGCCGGAAGAGGTCTGGCATATTCTCACCGATTTCCGTTCCTACCCCAGTTGGCGAATGGGCTTGAAGCGGGTGGAAGTGGGCTCCACCCCGGACAACCGCCCCATGTGGACCGAGATCTGCGCCGAAGCCAGCAAAATCCCGTTTCAGGTGGTGGAAGCCGAGCCGCCGGTCTGGCTGGTGACCCAAATGGCCAATGAATCGCTTCCCCTGCGCGGTCGGTGGAGTTATCGGCTGGAGGAGGACAGCGGAGAGACGATCCTCACCGTTACCGAGGTCGACCGCATCCATTCCCCCCTCTTCCGGTTTTGCGTCCGCTATTTGCTTTCCTACTACAGCGCCATGGACGTGTTTTTGGCTGAACTGGCGCTCAAGCTGGGGCAACCCCCCGCGATCGAACATCTGCAGCTCAAATCCGAATCATAAAAACAGGCCGAACAAAGCGGCGGCCCCATGGGGCCGCCCTGCCCTCCATCAAAGTTCGTCCGGCAAATAGCTGAGCCAATCCCGCGAATCGTCTCCATACACCAGAAAATAGGGGTTGAGCACCGAATCCTTGGTGTTGTAACGCAGCGGTTTTCCCGACACGTCGATCACTTGCCCGCCGGCTTCCACCACCACGCAATGGGCGGCCGCGGTATCCCATTCGGAAGTGGGGCCCAGGCGGGGATAGAGGTCGGCCCGCCCCTCGGCAACCAAACAAAGCTTGAGGGAACTGCCGATGGAAATCAATCGATACGCACCGTTCAACTTATCCAGGTAAACCTGAAAAGCCGGCGACCGATGAGAACGACTGCCCACGACGACCAATTCCTCCGACGCGGGTTTACGTACCCTAATCGCTTCCGGCGTCCGGTCTTCCTCCTGCCTGAAGGCACCCAACCCCGCCGCGGCGTAATAAGTGGTCTTTTGAACCGGTACATGGACAACCCCCAGCACCGGTTCATGACCGTGAATCAACGCCACGTTGACGGTGAATTCGCCGTTCCGGTTGACGAATTCCTTGGTGCCGTCGAGCGGATCCACCAGCCAATATGTCGGCCATTGCTTCCGTTCTTGATAGGACAGAGCGCTGTCCTCTTCCGACAGGACGGGAAATCCCCCGGGCAATCCCGGCAACACATCCCCCAGATAACGATGGGCGGCGGTATCCGCCGCGGTCAAGGGGGAACTGTCGCTCTTGTGTCCCACCTGGAAATCGGAGGCATATATTTTGAGGATTTTTTGACCCGCCCGGCGGGTGGCGACGATGACCGCTTCTTGCAAATCGGCCAAATCGAGTTGAGACATGTGATGACTCCTCAATATCCAAAGATACAATCAACAAAGCAGATTTATTATAATTGGTTAAGCCGTCATTCCCCCAACCGATCATTCGCCACAAAAAACTTGAAATTCAGGATCGATTAAGCTGAAATGTCCCACAGACTGAAGCCTGCTTCTTCATTTCTTCTTCATGCTTTCGCAACAAACTTTTGGAGACGCGCGTGAGTGACGTAATCGTGCATGTAACCGACGACAATTTCGATCAGGAAGTGGTACAATCCGATCGGCCGGTACTGGTGGATTTCTGGGCGGAATGGTGCGGCCCGTGCAAAATGATCGCTCCCGTCCTGGATCAAATCGCCGAAGATTATCGGGAGCGCCTGAAAATCGCCAAACTGAATATCGATGAAAATCCGAAAACGCCGCAGAATTTCGGCGTTCGTGGCATTCCCACGCTGATGCTTTTCAAGGACGGCGAAGTGGAAGCCACCAAGGTCGGCGCGTTGAGCAAATCCCAGCTAGAGGCTTTTCTGGAACAAAACCTGTAACGACATTCTAGCCCGACCCGTCTTACCCATTGAATAGGAAGAAAAGGACGGGCCATTCATAAAACACCTCACCACCCCTTCCCCGGATCGTCCACCCTCCAGGGCGATCCGGACTAGAATATTCTGAAACAAAGCTAATCTCATCATACATGAACCTAACCGAACTGAAAGGCAAGTCTGCCACGGAACTTTTGGAAATCGCGGAATCGCTAGGGATCGAAGGCGTCTCCCGAAGCCGTAAACAGGACCTGATTTTCGCTATTCTCAAAAAGTCTGCGAAAAACGGCGGAGATATTTACGGTGACGGCGTCTTGGAAATTCTCCAGGACGGCTTCGGCTTTCTTCGCTCGGCCGATTGCTCCTATTTGGCCGGCCCCGATGACATCTACGTCTCTCCCAGCCAAATCCGACGCTTCAGCCTGCGTACCGGGGACACCATCTCCGGTAAGATCCGACCGCCCAAGGAAGGAGAACGGTATTTTGCGATGCTCAAGGTGGAGAAGATCAACTTCGAGCCGCCCGAGGTCGCCAAGCACAAAGTCGACTTTTCCAACCTGACCCCGCTTTTCCCGCAAAAACGCTTCGTCCTGGAGCTGGGCAACGGCAGCACCGAAGACCTGACCGCACGCGTGATCGACCTGGTGGCCCCGGTGGGCAAAGGGCAACGCGGGCTGATCGTGTCGCCGCCGAAAGCGGGCAAGACCATGATCCTGCAAAACATTGCCCACTCCATTGCCATTCAGAACCCGGAGTGTTACCTGATCGTCCTGCTCATCGACGAACGCCCCGAGGAAGTCACGGAAATGGAGCGCAGCGTTCGCGGAGAAGTCATATCCAGCACTTTCGACGAGCCGCCCACCCGTCACGTGCAAGTCTCCGAAATGGTGATCGAGAAAGCCAAGCGCCTGGTGGAGCACAAACGCGATGTGGTCATATTGCTCGACTCCATCACCCGGCTCGCGCGCGCCTACAACACCGTGGTTCCGTCCTCCGGCAAGCTCCTGACCGGTGGCGTGGACGCCAACGCCCTGGAAAAACCCAAACGCTTCTTTGGCGCCGCGCGCAATATCGAGGAAGGAGGCAGCCTGACCATCATCGCGACGGCTTTGGTGGAAACCGGATCACGCATGGACGACGTGATTTTCGAGGAATTCAAGGGCACCGGCAACATGGAACTGCATTTGGAGCGAAAAATCGCGGAAAAGCGAATCTATCCGGCGATCAACATCAATCGCTCCGGTACTCGCCGCGAGGAATACGTGGTCCCGCCCGACGAACTTCAGAAGGCTTGGATCCTGCGCAAAATTCTTCATCCCATGGATGAAATAGCGGCCATCGAATTCCTGCTGGACAAATTGCGCCAAACCAAGACCAATTCGGAATTCTTCGAATCCATGAAACGGGCTTGATCGGCGGCAGTTTGCCGCTGGATGCGCCAAGGAACAAAGCCCATCTCTATCGATGCGGAATTTATTACAATCGCCGGAACACTCGCTCGGCCGCCGCCAAGGTGGCGGTGAGGGTATCATCGTCGTGAACGGCGGAAACGAAGCCGGCTTCGAAAGCCGAAGGCGCCAGATACACCCCCTCTTCCAGCATTCCGTGAAAGAATCGTTTGAAGGTGGCCAGATCGCAAGCCATCACCTCATCGAAGCAGCTCACTTCTTCCGCAGCGGTGAAAAACAGGCCGAACATGCTGCCGACTTGATTGGTGCGAAGACGGATGCCGTGAGCCTCGGCCCGCTCTTTCAGACCTTGCGTCAAGGCCTCGGTCTTTTCGGCCAGCCGATCGTAGAAGCCGGATTCCGAAAGCAGCTCCACCGTTTTGAGCCCGGCCGCCATCGCCACCGGATTGCCGGATAGGGTTCCGGCCTGATAGACCGGCCCGGTCGGAGCCAGATGCTCCATGATTTCGCGCCGTCCCCCGAAGGCACCCACCGGCATCCCACCTCCGATAATCTTACCCAACGTGGTCAAATCGGGGTGGACGTCATAAAGCGCCTGAGCGCCGCCAAAGGCCACCCGAAACCCGGTCATCACCTCGTCGAAGATGAGCACGCTGGCATAGCGGGTACAAACTTCGCGCAAGGTTTGCAGAAAACCCGGTTGAGGCGGAATGCAGTTCATGTTTCCGGCCACCGGCTCGACGATGACGCACGCGATCTTGCTCCCCAACTGCTGGAACAACTCCCGAACCGCGTCGCTATCGTTGAAGGGCAAGGTCAGGGTGTGCTCCGCCAAACCGGCCGGCACGCCCGGGGAACTAGGGACGCCCAGAGTCAACGCGCCGGAACCGGCTTTGACCAACAAGCTGTCGGCATGTCCGTGGTAGCAGCCTTCGAACTTGACGATTTTTTCCCGTCCGGTGAAGCCCCGCGCCAGACGAATGGCGCTCATGGTCGCCTCGGTCCCCGAATTGACCATCCGGACCGTATCCATGGAAGGGACTCGCTCGCACAGCGCGCGCGCCATCTGCACCTCGATCTCGGTGGGCGCGCCGAAACTGAGGCCTTTTTCCGCCACCGCCATGACCGTCGCCAACACTTCCGGATGGGCATGGCCCAGGATCATCGGCCCCCAGGAGCCCACGTAATCGATATAGCGCCGCCCCTCCACATCGTACATGTAAGATCCCTTGGCGCGGTCGATAAACAAAGGCGTCCCGTCCACGCCCTTGAATGCGCGCACCGGGGAATTGACGCCGCCGGGAATATACTGCTGGGCCACATCGAACAATTGCCGGGAAGATTTCATCGCATCACCTCCGTGGTCAAAAAAAGACGCCGTCCAAGGGCGAGGAAGCCGAAGCGTAACGCCGCCGGGGCATTCTTCCGGCGAGATAGGCCTTGCGCCCGGCCTCCACCCCCAGTTTCATGGCTTCGGCCATTCGAATCGGGTGGCGGGCTTCGGCGATGGCGGTATTCATCAAAACCCCGTCGCACCCCAACTCCATCGCCACGGACGCGTCCGAAGCGGTGCCCACGCCGGCATCCACCAGCACCGGCACGGAAGCGTTCTCCACGATGGTGCGGATATTGTAGGGATTGCGCACCCCCAGGCCGGAACCGATCGGCGCCGCCAGAGGCATCACCGCGATGCAGCCGAGCTCCTCCAGTTTGCGGGCGACGATCGGGTCGTCGTTGGTGTAGACCATCACCTCGAAACCGTCGCCGACCAGAATTTTGGCCGCCTCCAGCGTGCCGACCACATCCGGATACAGGGTTTTCTCGTCGCCCAGCACTTCCAGCTTGACCAGCTTGTGTCCCCCCAGCAATTCGCGCGCCAGGTGGCAGGTGCGGACCGCGTCCTCCACGGTGTAGCAGCCGGCGGTGTTGGGCAGAAGGCAATACTTCTCGGGCGGCACTACGTCTAGCAAGTTGGGTTCGTCGGCGTGCTGGCCGATGTTGGTGCGGCGAATGGCCACGGTCACGATTTCCGCGCCGCTGGCTTCGATGGCCGCGCGGGTTTCGGCCAAATCCTTGTACTTTCCCGTTCCCACCAACAAGCGGGAATGAAACCGCCGTCCGGCGATGGACAAAGGATCCTCCTCGCCGCGCCCCTCTCCACCGCCGATGGCGCGGACGATTTCGATCCGGTCGCCGTCCCGGAGCGGGGCCTCGGCGTAACGCCCGTAAGGCACGATGCGCCGGTTCAATTCCACCGCGATCCGCTGCTCCGCCATGCCCAGGCCCCTCACCAAATCGGCGAGGGTATCGCCCTGAGCCGCTCGGCGAGTCTCGCCGTTGACGATAACTTCCAAGGTCCGATCTTCCGTCATAGCTACGCTCATGCCATCACCGATCCGAATTGCCGCGGCGTTTCCGCACCGCCTGGGCCAACATTTCCAGAACTCTTTCGCTGTCTCCCCACCCCAGGCACGCATCGGTGATGCTCTTGCCGTATTCCAAGGGTTGGCCGGGCTTCAGATCCTGACGTCCTTCCTTCAAGTGGCTTTCCACCATCACGCCGATGATACGCTCGTCGCCGGCGTTGATTTGTTGACTCACGTCTTCGGCCACCAACATTTGCCGCTTGAACTGCTTGAAGCTGTTGCCGTGACTGAAATCGATCATCAGCCGCCCCGGCAGGCCCGCTTGTTCCAGGGTCTCGGCGGCTTGATTGACGCTTTCCGCATCGTAATTGGGACGCCGTCCGCCCCGCAGAATCAGATGGCAATCCTCGTTGCCGCGGGTCGCGAAAATCGCCGAGTGGCCCGCCTTGGTCAACGATAGGAAATGATGGGGACGCTGGGCCGAAGCGATGGCGTCCACCGCCACCTGAACGGTACCGTCGGTGGCGTTTTTGAACCCCACCGGACAAGACAAGCCGGAAGCCAGTTCTCTATGCACCTGACTTTCAGTGGTCCGGGCTCCGATGGCCCCCCAGGAAATCAAGTCGGAAACGTATTGCGGGGTGATCAGATCCAGATATTCGGTCGCCGCCGGCAAGCCCATTTCGTTGATGTCCGAAAGCAGCTTGCGGGCGACTCTAAGCCCCTTGTTGATGTTGAAGCTTTCGTCCAAGCCGGGATCGTTGATCAGTCCTTTCCAACCCACCCGAGTACGGGGTTTCTCGAAATACACCCGCATGACGATGACCAGGTCCTCGGCCAAGGACTCCTTCCACTTCACCAAGCGGGAAGCGTAGTCGCGGGCCGCATCCGGATCGTGGATCGAACAGGGCCCCATGATCACCAACAAACGCTTGTCATCGCCGTTGAGTATGTTATGAATCGTCTGACGCGCTTCGAAAGTGGAACGCGACGCTCGATCGGTCAAAGGCAATTCGTCGTGCAGCTGCTGGGGCGGACTGACTTCCTGGATTTCCTGAATTCTCAAATTATCGGTACGGTAACGGTTGGACATAGCCAGAACACCTTAACAATTGGATGGTCAGCAAAAGAAATTGACTTATTTTACACCGCGAAGGGGGTTCGGATCAGCGGTTTTCCATTAAAATGGGCCAGGCCGCGCGCAGATAGTTGATCATCGACCACAGGGTCATGAAGGCTGCCAGAACGAGAAATCCGTAACCCAAGGGCTGCAAAACCTCGGTCCACCAATCCACCGCGAACAACAGCAAAGTGATCGCGCTCATCTGCAGCGTGGTCTTGGCTTTCCCCAGCCAGGAGACTTCCACTTTTCTGCGCTGGCCGATTTCGGCCATCCATTCCCGCAGCGAAGCGATGGTAATCTCGCGGCCGATAATGATCACCGCCGCCAGCGCCAGCCAGGGCTCCGGGTCGTTCTGGACCAAAAGCACCAGCGCCACCGCCACCATCAACTTGTCCGCCACCGGATCCAGGAAGGCGCCGAAAGCCGTGGACTGGTTCAATTTGCGCGCCAGATAGCCGTCCAACCAATCGGTCAGGGAGGCCAAAAGAAACACCAGCGCGCACATGACGCGCGCGCCCGGCCAGGGCAGATAAAACAGACCGATCAACACCGGAATCAGTGCGATGCGGAGTAAGGTCAGCCAAGTAGCGATATTCAATGCAGAGGTACTCAAGCGTTTTGCTCGTGTAAAGTTTCGTAGATTTTCCGCGCCATCCGACGACTGATGCCATCCACCGAACTCAAGGCGTCCACGCTGGCTTTTTTAATCGCCTGAAGTCCGCCGAATTGCTGTAGCAGACGCTGCCGGCGGCGCGGCCCCAGGCCGGCGATGGTTTCCAAGACCGATTGGCGCTTGGCCCGGCCGCGGCTTTGCCGATGCCCCGCCACGGCGAAGCGATGGGCTTCGTCGCGAAGATGGCGAATCAGCAGCAGGCCCGCATGTTCTCCCGGATGCAGCCACGCGTCCCGCCACGCCAGATAGAGATCCTCATCCCCGTCCCGCCGCTCGGGTCCCTTGGCGACCCCCACGAGGGGAATTCCCGTCACCTCCAGTTCCATCAACACCTCGGCAACCCCCCTGACCTGCCCCTTGCCGCCGTCGATCAAGAGCAAATCGGGCAAGCGCCGCCCTTCCTTGCGGAGACGTTGGTAGCGGCGTCGAACCGCCTGGGCCAAGGCGGCATAGTCGTCGCCCGGCGTGACATCGCGGATATTGAAACGTCGATACGCGGATTTGACCGGCCCTTCGCGATCGAACACCACACAGGAGGCGACCGTCTGGTCCCCCCGGATATGGCTGATATCGAAGCATTCCAAGCGTTCGGGAGGCGTGTTCAGCCCCAACAACTGATTGAGCGCGGCCAAGCGGGCCCCGGCGTCCTGCTGTTTGGCCAAGCGCAAGGAGAGCGCAGTCTCCGCATTGGCCCGGGCCATTTCCAGCCATTCGCGGCGTTGTCCCCGGGGCCGATGAATCAAATGGACGCCGCGTCCGGATTGCCGGCTCAACATGTCGGCCAACAATTCCCCCGCCGAGTTTTGCGAATCCGGATCCTCGGGATCGTGATTGAGAAGGATCTCGGGGGGGATCGGTTTTTCCAGATAATACTGACCGAGAAAGGCGGTCAATATCCGGGCCGGGGCATGGGCTTCCACCTGGGCCGGAAAATAGGTCTTATCTCCCAGGTAACGACCGCCCCTAAACCAAGCCACCTGCACACACGCCACCCCGCCCTTCACGGCGATGGCGATCACATCCAGGTCGCCCCGCTCGCCCGCCACGCATTGGGTTTCCAGGATCTCGCGGAGGGTCGCGATCTGATCCCGGTAGCGCGCCGCCTGTTCGAATTCAAGCCGCTCGGCGGCACGTTCCATGCGCCGGACCCAATCGGCCACCACCTGGTCGCCCTCTCCCGCCAAAAAACGCAGGATATCGGCCACGTCCTGGCGATAGCGGACCTGATCCACGTAGCCCACACAGGGGGCGGTGCAGCGCTTGATCTGATACTGCAGACAAGGCCGGCTGCGGTGGTTGTAATAGCTGTCCCGGCACTGGCGGACCGGAAACACTTTCTGGAGCAGCTTCAGGGTGCGACGCACCGCGCCGGCGCTGGGATACGGCCCGAAATAGCGTCCCGGCAGCTTGCGCGCGCCCCGATGAAAAGTCACCCGCGGAAAGGGGTGCTCGGTGGAGACGTAAATGTACGGATAGCTCTTGTCGTCCTTGAGGCAGATGTTATAGCGCGGCTGATAGCGCTTGACCAACTGGCTTTCCAAAAGCAGCGCTTCGCCCTCGGTCCGGGTGACGGTCACCTCGATCCGTTGCAGTTTGGAGAGCATCGCCCGCTGCTTGGGCCCTGCCCCGCCCCGGAAATAGCTGGAGACCCGGTGCTTGAGATTGGCGGCCTTGCCGATGTATATGGGGTTGCCATCGGCACCCAGCATCTTGTAGACCCCGGGAAGGGTGGTCAAGGTCTTCAAAAACGTCTCGATATCGAAGGCCGGCGCGCTGCTCATTGAATTCCTCAAGCGCTTGCGGCCTCGCCGGTCAACATGTTTCTCAGGACCGTCTGCAAAATACCGCCGTTCCGGTAATATTCCAATTCCGCCGCGCTATTCAAGCGCACATCCGCCGGAAAGGAGATTTTCGTCCCGTCGTCGGCCTCGGCGGTCACCGTCAGTTCCGCGCCCACCGCCAGGGTCTCGTCCGCCGGGATCCGATAACGCTCGCGACCGGTCAGCCCCAAGCTCCTCGCACTGTCGCCCGGTTTGAAGGTCAACGGAAGAATCCCCATTCCCACCAAATTGCTGCGGTGAATGCGCTCGAAGCTCTCGGCGATCACCGCCTTGACGCCCAACAACCGCGGTCCCTTGGCGGCCCAATCGCGGGAACTGCCCATGCCGTAATCCTTGCCGGCGAGCACGATCAGCGGCACCTCTTCCGCTTGATAACGCATGGCGGCGTCGAAAATCCAGGTTTCCTCGCCCCCGGGGAAATGGATCGTCACGCCGCCTTCCTTACCCGGCACCAACAAGTTCTTGAGACGGATATTGGCGAAAGTGCCGCGCATCATGACCTCGTGATTGCCGCGCCGGGCGCCGAAGGTATTGAAATCCTTCTCGCCCACTCCCTTGGAGCGCAGGTATTCGGCCGCCGGTCCTTCCGGAATCACGCCCGCGGGCGAAATGTGGTCGGTGGTCACCGAATCCCCCATCATGGCCAACACGCGCGCGCCCTCGATGGGTTGAATGGGCTCGGGCTGCGGCTGCATTTTCTGGAAGAAAGGCGGTTCCTGAATATAGGTGGACTCGGGCGGCCAGTCGTAAAGGACGCTGGCCGGCACCTGAATGGCGTTCCATTCGGGATTGAAATCGTCCAGATGCGTATAGACCCGGTTGAATTTTTCCGGATCGGAGGCCGTCTTGAGGACCGCCTCCAATTCTTCCCGAGTGGGCCAAATATCGCGCAAATAGACCGGTCGGCCTTCCTTGTCGGTACCCAGGGGCTCGCGGGTCAGATCGATGTCCACGGTGCCGGCCAGGGCGTAGGCCACCACCAGAGGGGGCGAGGCCAAATAGTTGGCCCGGGTCAAAGGATGCACCCGCCCTTCGAAATTGCGGTTGCCGGACAACACCGCGGCCGCCACCAAGCGCCCCGACTGGATGCCCTTGGCGACCGCCTCGGGCAACGGCCCGCTGTTGCCGATGCAGGTGGTGCAACCGTAACCGACCGTATAGAAACCGATTGCTTCCAGATACGGCAATAGACCGGATTCTTGCAAGTAATCGGTCACCACCCGCGATCCCGGCGCCAGGCTGGTCTTGACGGACACCGACGGTTTAAGACCTTTTTCCGCCGCCTTTTTCGCCACCAAGCCGGCGCTCAGCATCACCGAGGGATTACTGGTATTGGTGCAACTGGTGATCGCGGCGATCACCACCGAGCCGTGCTTCAGTTCGGCCTTCCGTCCGTCGACCGACACCGATACGGCGGCGTCCTTCTCCGCCGGCGGGACCCCGAATCCGGCCTCCGAGGCCGGCCGGGTCAAAGCCTGCCGGAAGGCGTCGCGAAGCGCCCCCACCGCCACCCGGTCCTGGGGCCGCCGAGGACCGGCCAGACTGGGTTCGACAGTGCTCAAATCGAGCCGCAGAACCTCGCTGAAACGGGGCGCCGGGGTGTCGTCGGTGCGGAACAGCCCTTGGGCTTTGTAGTAGGTTTCGATCAGCTCGACCCGATCCTGCGGACGACCGGTGGCGCGCATGTATTCCAGTACCGCCGCATCCACCGGGAAAAAGCCCACGGTGGCGCCGTATTCGGGCGCCATATTGGCCACCGTGGCCCGATCCGGCACGCTGATGGTGCTCAGCCCCGGCCCGAAAAATTCCACGAATTTTCCCACCACCCCGTGCGCGCGCAGCATTTCCGTGATACGAAGCACCAGATCGGTGGCGGTCGCTCCCTCGGGAAGCGCTCCGGTGAGTTCGAAGCCGATGACCTCCGGCGGCAGCATGTAGAGCGGTTGCCCCAGCATGCCGGCCTCCGCTTCGATGCCGCCGACCCCCCAGCCCAGGATGCCCAGGCCGTTGATCATGGTGGTATGGGAATCGGTTCCCACCAGGCTGTCCGGGTAGACGATACCGTCCTGGCAAAACACCCCCCGCGCCAGATATTCCAAATTGACCTGATGCACGATTCCGACCCCGGGCGGCACGACTTTGAACGACTCGAAGGCCTGTTGTCCCCACTTCAGGAACTGATACCGCTCCAAGTTGCGTTCGAACTCCAAGGCCATATTCTGCTTGAGCGCCTCCGGAGATCCGAATGCATCCACCTGAATGGAATGGTCCACCACCAAATCCGCCGGAATCAGGGGCTCCACCTGCGCCGGTTGTTTTCCCAGACGCTGGACCGCCTGGCGCATCGCCGCCAAATCGACCAGCGCCGGCACGCCGGTGAAATCCTGGAGCAAAACCCGCGCCGGCATGAAGGGAACTTCGGCCCGGTTGTCGCCGGTCGGATTCCAGCCGGCAAGGGCGGCCACGTCCTGTTCCCGGATCAGTTTGCCGTCGCAATGACGCAAAATCGACTCCAACAGGACCTTGATGGTGAAAGGCAAGGCGGTGACCTCTCCCAGATTTTCCGCCTCCAGCCGCGCCAAGTTGAAATAACCAAGCTTACCCGCCGCCGTATTCAACTCGGCCCGACTGCCGAAAGGATCGAAATCATGCATCCAAACAACTCCATGCTCGATTGAATTGAAAAGTTCAGTAAATCTTCACCAATGCCCGCAATATATCCACCCGGCTGATCAAGCCCACCAAACGGTCATCGTCCAAGACCAGGAAATGGCGCAGCTTGCTTTTCTGAAACCGCTCGGCCACTTCGATGACGCTGGTATCGGGAGCGACGGTTTCCACGTCGGCATTCATGTATTCGCCGACCTTGCCCGCCATCTCTTCGTGATAGGCGGCGTCCAATGCCACGTGCAGGCAATCGCCTTCCGAAAAGGTACCCTTGAGCCGGCCGTTTTCGTCCAGCACCGGGGCGCCGGTGATTTTGTGTTTGAGCAATTGACGAATCGCCTCGAAGACTTCCGTCTCCGGCGTGAAAGTCACCAAATTGGTCGCCATGTACTCGCGTACGCTGATATCCCGCAACATAGGGTTACCCTCCCGCAAAAATATTTTTTCTAATTTTCCTCCGCGGGACTTATCCCGGCGGAGCTGGCCGCGCGGCTCGGATTCGCGTTCGACGGTTTTGCCCCCTCCCTAGCCCTCCCCCCGCCGGGGGGAGGGTTGGGTGGGGGGACAACCCTTCATCACAGCCTTTCTTACCTTGCGCACACAAACACTCACTACCTCCGACACCGCCGCAACTGCCCTTGATGGCCGGCCGACCGAACATCACACCGATCGACATGATACCCACGATCACGAGAATGACGGCAAAAGTTACGAGAAAAACGGTCATGTTGCACCTCCACCCGTCTGCTTGATAAACGCCGATGTGGCCTTTTCGCTGAAGCCTTCCTTTTCTTTGACGATAAACAAGGCGGAAAGTCCCGCCTCTTCCGCCCGGGCGAATCCCTCCCGGGGACCCAGTACCGTCAATGCGGTCGCCAACGCGTCGGCCTGCATTGTAGTATGACTCAACACGGTGACGGATGCCAGACGGTGCCTGATCGGCCTGCCGCTGCGGGGGTCGATGGTATGGGAGAAACGCTCGCCGTCGACCTCGAAATAATTGCGGTAGTCGCCGGAGGTGGCCATGGCGGTATCGGTTAATGTCAGCAATTTTTCCACTTGGCGTACTTGGGGTACCGGCTTCTCGAGCGCAATCCGCCACGCGCCCCCGCGGGGACTGTCGCCTTTCAGACGCACCTCGCCGCCGACCTCGACCAGATAATCTTCGATCCCCAAGGCTTCCAAATGTTCGGCCATAAGATCCACGGCGAAGCCCTTGGCGATCGCCGAAAGATCCACATACAACTGGGGCTCGCGTTTTTTCAACGCCGGCGGATCGAGCCGGACTTCCAGCCTGTCGTAACCGATTCGAGCCTTCAGCGTTTCAATCGCTGCATCGGATGGCGTCTCCGTGATGTCGGGATCGGGACCGAAACCCCACAGATTGACCAAAGGACCGACCGTCACATCGAAAGCCCCCCCGCTCCATCGACTGATTTCCAGGGACGCCGCCACCACCCTCGCCAAATCTTCCGAAACCGGCTGCCAATTGTCGGCGATGCTTCGATTGAAGCGGGATAGTTCGGAATCCTCGCGATAGGTGGACATTTGTCGATCCACCGTTTCCAGCAGATCTTCCAGCTCGTTTTTGAGGCCGTCCGGTTCGATTCCCGGCGGCAAGCGAGTGGCCTTGACCGAAAAACTCGTCCCCAGGGCAAGGCCATCGTGTTCGAATTGAGCCTTCGACGTCTCCCGCTCGCAACCGACCCCAAACAAAACGAGGAGCACCAAGGCTCCTCGCAAGGCGAAGGAAAGGACGGAAGGATTAACCGCCGAAATCGTCCAGCATGATATTTTCCCGCTCGACACCGAGATCCTCCAGCATTTTGATCATCGCGGCGTTCATCACCGGGGGACCGCACAAATAGTACTCGCAGTCTTCCGGCGCGGGATGATCCTTCAGATAGTTTTCGTACAATACCTCGTGGATGAAGCCCGTATAGCCGCTCCAGTTGTCTTCCGGTTTCGGTTCCGACAAGGCCAGATACCAGTTGAAGTTGTCGTTCTCGGCCTGGAGCTTGTCGAAATGATCGATATAGAACGCCTCGCGCAAACTCCGGGCGCCGTACCAGAAGGTCATCTTGCGATTCGTTTTGATCCGCATCAGTTGGTCGAAGATGTGGGAGCGCATCGGCGCCATCCCCGCGCCGCCGCCGACAAAGACCATCTCGTTGTCGGTCTCGCGGGCGAAGAACTCGCCGAACGGCCCCGAAATGGTCACTTTGTCGCCGGGCTTGAGATTGAAAATGTAGGACGACATTTGCCCCGGCGGAACATTCATGCCCGGAGGCGGGGTGGCCACTCGCACGTTGAGCATCACAATGCCCTGTTCCTCCGGATAGTTGGCCATGGAATAGGCCCGCACCACCGGCTCGCCCACCTTCGACTCGAACTTCCAAAGATCGTATTTGTCCCAATCCTCGCGGAATTCTTCCTCAATGTCGAAATCGGAATATTTCACGAGGTGGGGAGGACATTCGATCTGAATGTAGCCCCCGGCGCGGAAATCCAGGGTTTCCCCTTCCGGCAGCTCCAGCACCAACTCCTTGATGAAGGTGGCCACGTTATGATTGGAGCGTACCGTGCATTCCCATTGCTTGACCCCGAAGACGTCCTCCGGCACTTCGATCTTCAGAGGCTGCTTGACGGTCAATTGACAGGACAGGCGCTCGCCTTCCCGGGCCTCGCGCTTGGTGATGTGGCCAGCCTCGGTCGGCAGCAGTTCGCCGCCGCCTTCCAGCACTTTCACCTTGCATTGGCCGCAGGTTCCCCCGCCCCCGCAGGCCGAGGAGACGAACAAATGATTGTTGGCCAAGGCCATCAACAACTTGGACCCCACCGGTGCGTGGATGGTCTTCTCGTCGTTGATGACCACGTCCACCTCTCCTTGAGGCACCAAATGGGATTTGGCCCATAGAATCACCATCACCAAAGCGATGACGATGAGCGTGAAAAATAAAACCCCTAAAATGATCTCCAACATGTTTAAACCTTGTTATTAGAGCTGAATTCCGGAAAACGCCATAAACCCGAGCGACATCAGTCCCGCGGTGATGAAAGTGATGCCCAGCCCTTGCAAACCGGCCGGAATATCACTGTACTTGAGCTTTTCCCGGATTCCCGCCAAGGCGGTAATCGCCAACGCCCAGCCCAGACCGCTGCCCACGCCGTACACCGCGCTCTCGGACAGATTGTAGTCGCGCTCGATCATGAACAGACTGCCGCCGAGAATGGCGCAATTGACGGTGATCAAGGGCAGAAAAATACCCAGGGCGTTGAACAGCGCCGGAAAGAAGCGGTCCAGGGTCATTTCCAAGATTTGGACGATGGCCGCGATCACCCCGATACTGGCCAGGTAAACCAGAAAACTCAGATTCACATCCGGCAGCCCCGCCCAACTCAGGGCGCCCTCCTGGAGCAGGTAGGCATGGATCAAATGGTTGGCCGGAACGGTCAGGGTCTGCACCACGATCACCGCGATCCCGAGCCCGATGGCGGTGCTGATCTTCTTGGAGACGGCCAGAAACGTGCACATCCCCAGAAAGAACGCCAAGGCCAGGTTTTCGATGAAAACCGATTTGACGAACAGACTGATCAACGCTTCCATTACGCCACCTCCCCGTGGGCCGGCATGATTTTATAATCCGGCGCTTCCACTTGCTTCGGCTTCCAGGAACGAATGCCCCAGATCATCAAACCGATGATGAAGAAGGCGCTGGGCGGCAACAGCATGAGGCCGTTGGGCTCGTACCAGCCGCCGTTCTGGATCAGCGGCAGCACCTCCACGCCGAACAGGCTGCCGGAACCCAGCAATTCGCGAAAGAACGCCACGAACATCAAGATCAAGCTATAGCCCAAGCCGTTGCCCAGGCCGTCGAAGAAGCTGGTCACGGGCGGGTTCTGCATGGCGAAGGCCTCCGCCCGCCCCATGACGATGCAGTTGGTGATAATCAGACCCACGAACACCGACAATTGCTTGCTGATATCGTAAGCCACCGCCTTCAGGACCTGATCCACCACAATCACCAAGGAAGCGATGATGGTCATCTGAACGATGATCCGGATGCTCGACGGAATGTGATTGCGAATCAAGGCGATCGCGGTATTGGAGCTGGCCACCACCGAGGTCAGGGCGATGCACATGATCAACGCGGTGGTCATCTGCGAGGTGACCGCCAGCGCCGAGCAGATCCCCAGGACCTGCAGGGTGATCGGATTATTGTCGACCAGGGGGTCGAGCAAAACCGGCTTGACCTTTTGAAAATCGAATTCTTCTTCGGTTTCCAGGATTTCTTCACTCATGACATCTCTCCTCTATTGCCCGCACAGCTTGTCGAGAAAGGGCTTGTAACCGTCTTCGCCGAGCCAGAAACGAATCAAGTTGGTCACCCCATTACTGGTCAGGGTGGCGCCCGCCAGGCCGTCCACCATATATTCGGAGCCCGGTCGGTCGGCACTCACCGATCCCTTGATCAGGCGCAACACCGGCGTCCCCGACTCGTCGTAAACCTGCTTGCCTTTCCAGATGGCGCGCCAATCGGGATTGACCACTTCGCCTCCCAAGCCCGGGGTTTCACCTTGATCATAAAAGTTGATCCCGATCACGGTATTGCAGTCCGGTTCGAGGGCCAAAAAACCGTACATGGTGGACCACAAACCGTAACCGGATACCGGTAGGACAATCGCCTGCAGCTCACCGTTCTCGTCGTTCAGAAAATAAACGGTGGCATATTTGGGCAGGCGCTTGATCTGGGCAATATCCTTGTCCCGCGGCAAGGGTTCGCTCAATTGGGGATCCTTGACCGCCTTGCGCATATCGTAGCTGCTCGGATCGACGTCTTCGGCGGTTTCGCCGGTCTCGAGATCCACCACTTGCACTTCAAACCGCTCGAAGGCGTCATCCACATCCATGCCTTCCTTCCATAGGTCGACCACTTCGAGGATATTGCGCTTCATATCGGCCGCTTTGTTGCTTTCCTGCAAAGGCTTCAAAACCACCGCGGCGAACGAAACCACCACCGCGCACACCAAGCACAACCAGAACGCCACCGATAGGGTTTTCTCGAAGCTGTCGTTGGGCAGGGAACGGATTTTTTCGGCATAGATCCTGGCTTTTTCCCGCCAGACCTGCCATGCGCCGGGTTGTTGAACCGTCGAGTTGGTATTCTCAGACATTGCGTTTGACCCTTCTTCTGATATTCGCTTGAACCACAAAATAGTCGATGAGCGGCGCAAAGATATTGGCGAAAAGAATCGCCAGCATCATCCCTTCCGGGAAGGCCGGGTTCACCACTCGGATCAGGACGGTCATCACCCCGATGAGGATGCCGAAGATCCAGCGTCCGGTATCGGTCATCGCGGCGCTGACCGGATCGGTGGCCATGAAAACCAAGCCGAAGGCCAGTCCTCCCAGGCTCAGGTGCCAGTACCAAGGCAGGCCGAACATGGGGTTGGTTTCACTGCCGATGAGATTGAACATGACCGAAGTGGCGATGACGCCGATCAGCACCCCGGCCATGATTCGGTAATTGGCAACCTTCGTGTAAATCAGGAAAGCCGCCCCGAGCACGATCGCCACCACCGACGTTTCCCCGAGAGACCCGGGCATGAAGCCGAAAAAGGTCTGCCCCCAGGAATAGCCGGCTTCCTGGACGGCCTGCAAACCGCCGGTGGCGGCCAGACCCAACGGCGTCGCCGCGCTATAACCATCCACCGCGGTCCAAACCGTATCCCCCGACATGAAGGCGGGATAAGCGAAGAACAAAAACGCCCGACCGGTCAACGCGGGGTTGAGGAAGTTCTTGCCGGTGCCGCCGAAAATTTCCTTGCCCAGCACCACCCCGAAGCTGATACCCAAGGCAACCATCCACAAGGGAATTGCCGGGGGGCAGATCAGCGCAAACAAAATGGAAGTGACGAAGAAGCCTTCGTTGATGTCGTGCTTGCGCACCACCGCAAACAGCACTTCCCAGACCCCCCCGGCCACGAAGGTGACGATATAGACGGGGAAGAAATACAAGGCCCCGTGCATCAAGCACGACAGGGGGTTGGAGGGATTGTAGCCGAACCAATCCATGATCGGTCCGCGCCAATTGTCGATCGTCTCCAGTCCCAGGGACTGCATCGCCTGGTTGGCTTGGTAGCCGGTGTTGTAAAGGGCGATGAAAATGGCCGGAAAGGTCGCCAGCCAGACGTATACCATCACCCGCTTCAGGTCGACGGCATCGCGTATGTGAACCGGATTCTGGGTGGCATCGGCCGGCGAATACATGAATGTATCCACCATTTCATAGAGTGGATACAGTTTTTCGTAACGCCCCCCCTTGGCGAATAAAGGATGAATCTTGTCTAAGAACGCTCTGACCTTGGACATCAGCCTTCCTTTTCAATTTGGGTTAAATTTCTTCTTAGGACCGGGCCGAAATTGTGCTTACCGGGATCCACGAAGGTGCACAGCGCCAGATCCTCTTCGTCCAATTCCAGGCAGCCCAAGTCCTGGGCGGCGTCGGTATCTCCCACCACCAGCGCCCGCAAGAGCTGGGTCGGCAGAATGTCGAGCGGCATCACTTGTTCATACACCCCGATGGGCACGATCGCCCGGGGACTCCCGAACAAGGCGGTGGTCAGTTCGTAGGACTGAGGCTTCTGGCGCTGGAGCGGAAACACTTTCATAAAGGAAAACTTGTGATTCCCGCCCTTCATCTCGATCCAGCCGAGCAGCTCGCGATCCCGGTATTCCGAAAGGACCGTTACCTGGTTGTGATACTGCCCCAGAAAAGCCGACCAGTCTTTCGCCTTGCGGCCGTTGAGCACCGAACCGGAAACGATGCGGCAAGACCCTTCGACCTCGATTTCCCCGCGCAAGAGATCATCGGTATTGGCGCCCGCCCGGGTCCGCAGCAAACGCGGCCGTTTCACGGACGGACCGCCCAGGGCGACGACTTTTTCCAGATTCAAGCGGCCGCTGGTAAACAAGGCGCCGATGGCCAGAACGGACTGATAATCCAGATACCAAACCGTCTTGTGAAGACTGACCGGATCCAGGAAATGGATATGGGTGCCGGGCAGTCCGGCGGGGTGGGGACCTTCGAAATCGGCCAATTCGACCTTGCCGGGCAGAGTGCCGGGAAATCCCTCGCTTCTTGCCGATCGGCACACGTACACCTTGCCCGGTGTCAGATGAGCGATCACCTCCAAGCCGTGGCGAAAATCATCCGATCGTTCGCCCAGCACCACCGTCGGATCGGCGGCCAGGGGGTTGGTGTCGATGGCGGTCACGAAAATGGAATGCGGCTCGTAATCGGGCGTCGGCACCTTGCCGTAGGGACGGGTGCGAAAACGGGTCCAGAGACCGGATTCGAGCAAATTTTCCTTCACTTGCGCGGCGGTCAAATCCGTCAGCGCCTGCGGAGAATATTGAGCAAAGGTTTCCTCCTCGCCGCCGTCCAGGTCGATCACCACCGACTGGAGCGCCCTGCGCGCACCGCGATTGATCGCCCTGACCGTTCCGCAACCGGGGGAAGTAAATTGGATCTCGGGATGCTTCTTGTCGATGAACAACGCCTGCCCCAGCTTGACGCGGTCACCTTCCTGAACCTGAAGCGAGGGCCGAAGCCCGGGAAAATCTCGGCCGATCACGGCCACCGACTTGACCTCGCCCCCATCCTCGTAGATCTTCTGTTCAGGCTCACCCGCGATAGGCAAGTCCAATCCCTTTTTGATTTTTATCAGCATAAGATTTAAAGCCCGCTTGGAAGATGGATGGTTTATGGCAAAAAGCAAACCCGTACGCCGCGCCGGCCTACGGGCCACAAACTCTTTTTATTACAGCACAATTTTCGTGGCCGAACAACGCGGGGCCGGGCTTTCGAGAGACGGGCAAAAAAAGAGCGGGGCGATTGCACCCGCTCAAACCCTTCCCAGAGGATAAATGGCTGAAATGTCCGAAACCAACGGTAACTAAGGAGGTTTAGGGAATAGGCTAGCAGTTTGGCAAAGGTCGATTTTGATCTGGATCAAACTTGCCCGCTCGCCCCCATTACGCTTGCAGGAAACGATCCATTTCATTATATTGGCTCAATTCGACGGACCTTGAGAGGGTCAAGGACGCATTATCCGATGCCACAACTTTCCATCATCCTGCCGGCGAAGAACGAAGCGGACGGCTTACGCCGCCTGATCCCCCAATTGAAACGGCTCCACCCGAATGCCGAAATTCTGATCGTCAACGACGGCTCCACCGACGCCACCGAAGCGGTCTGCCGGGAACACGGCGCCCGGGTGATCAACCATCCCTACAGCATGGGCAATGGCGCGGCGATCAAATCCGGCGCCCGCAACGCCCGCGGCGATATCCTGGTCTTCATGGATGCCGACGGTCAGCACGATCCGGCAGACATTCCTCACTTGCTGGACAAGTTGGACGAAGGGTACAAAATGGTGGTCGGCGCCCGTCACGCCCGCACCCATGCCTCGTTGACCCGGCGCTTCGCCAACCACTGGTACAACCACCTGGCCTCCTTCATGACCGGCTATCAAATCGAGGATCTCACCTCCGGCTTTCGCGCCGCCGATGCCGAATGTTTCCGCAAGTTTCTTTACCTGCTGCCCAACGGCTTCTCCTACCCCACCACCAGCACGATGGCTTTCTTCCGGGCCGGCTTCCCGGTCACCTATGTCCCCATTCACGCCGGCAAACGCGACAAGGACAGCAAGAGCCATATCAAAATTGTTCGCGACGGCATCCGCTTTTTCGTCATCATCCTCAAGATCGGCGCCCTGTTCTCCCCCATGCGCCTGTTTCTCCCGGTCAGCGCCTTCACCTTCGCTACCGGTTTGGGTTATTACGCCTACACTTATTTCTTTTGGGGACGATTGACCAACATGTCGGTGGTCATGTTTCTGGGGGCGCTTTTCATTTTCCTGATGGGGATCATCTCGGAACAAATCTCATCGCTGCATTACCGCTATCACGAATGACGCTTGTTCCGAAAACCGCATCATGAGAGTCCTTTGGCTGACTTCCAGCTATCCGCGCTTCGAGCACGACAGCGCCTCCATTTTCCTGCAGCATCTCGCACATTCCCTACAGTCACAAGGTGTCGATCTCCACATTCTGGCACCGGATGACTTCACCATCGCCCCGAAAGCGTCATCCATTCCCCTGCACCTATTCCGTTATTTCGCGCCCCGGTCTCAACAAAAACTGGCCTATGGTTCCGGCATTCTTCCCAACTTGAAACGACAGCCTCTCTTGTACGGCCAGATTCCTTTTTTTCTTCTCGGCATGGCGACCGGATTGTGGCGCCAGTGTAAAATGCTCAAGCCCGATCTCATTCACGCCCATTGGATCATCCCGCAGGGAACGGTCGCCGCCGCGATAGGAGACCTACTCACCATTCCCGTCATCGTGACCGCCCACGGCGGAGACGCCTTTGCCCTGAAAAGCCCCTTTCTCAACCGGATCAAAGCTTGGACCGTTGATAACGCCGCCGCCTGGACCTGCAACACACTGCCTACCGCACAAGCCATTCAAACCCGTCCTGCTCTGCCGCCGGCCCGCATCATTCCCATGGGCGTGGATTACCACACCTTCGCCCACGCTTCCTCCGATGCGCTTATCCGAGAAAAAGCGGACAACCGAATCATTCTTTTCGTCGGCCGGTTGGTAGAGAAAAAAGGCGTCGGCGATTTGATCGAGGCTTTCGGAGCACTGGATCGAGCGGTCCAGGAGAAAACCCACTTATGGATCGTCGGAGACGGTAGCGAAAAAACCCGCCTGCAAAACCAGGTAGACCGACTCGGCCTCGGCAGCCGGATACGTTTTTGGGGAAAAATGCCTCACCACCGCTTACCCACTTTTTATGCGACGGCCGACCTTTTCGTCGCGCCCTCGGTCACCGACCGGCAAGGCGATACCGAGGGTCAAGGCGTGGTCTTCCTTGAGGCCATGGCCAGCGCCACCCCGGTGATTGCCACCCATACCGGCGGTATCGGCGAGATCGTCGAACATGGAAGAACAGGGATATTGGTGGAACCCGGGCAACCGTCGGCACTCAAATCGGCCA
This sequence comes from Methylohalobius crimeensis 10Ki, assembly GCF_000421465.1. Lineage (NCBI taxonomy): Bacteria > Pseudomonadati > Pseudomonadota > Gammaproteobacteria > Methylococcales > Methylothermaceae > Methylohalobius > Methylohalobius crimeensis. Next base: position 1,529,320 of record NZ_ATXB01000001.1, on the reverse strand, counting down.
TTACCCACTTGTTAATCGACGACCCGCTCCGCGAACAACTGGCCGCCGCAGGACAAATCAAAGCCCGCGATTACGATTGGCGCCGAATCGGGGCGGCATTCTCCTGTCTTTACTCAGAAACGATCGCATCCCACCGATAGGTTTCGCTCAATTGATGCGCCTACTATCGCTGGTATACTTTTAGTCGGTAATTGTCCAGTCAAGCCATGAAAGATAGCCAATTTAAGGCAACCATGCCGACCATCCAACCAGGGATGATGTCCCCATGACCCGACCCGCCGTCTGGTTTCCCGCTGTACGCTGTGGCAGCGGGACGGACGTATTCACCGAGCGGCTTTGCGAGGCCCTGAACCGAAGCGGCATCCGCGCCGAAATCACCTGGCTTCCCCACCGAGCCGAATACGCCCCGTGGACGGTTCCAGCCCCCGAGCCGCCGTCATGGGCCAATCTCGTTCACATCAACTCCTGGCTCCCACCTAGCCTGGTGCCGCACAACCTGCCGGTGGTCGTCACCCTCCACTCATGCGTGCACGATCCGGCGCTGTCTCCCTACAAAAGCCGTCTGCAGGCGCTTTATCACCGGTTTTGGATTCGATCCATCGAAGCGGCCAATCTCGGACGCGCCCGGCGCATCGTTGCCGTCAGCCGTTATACCGCCGACATGGCCAAGGCCGCCTTCGGTACCCCATCCATCGAAGTCATCTACAACGGCATCGATTGCCAACGTTTTGCCCCCGCCCCCCGAACCGCAGCACCCCACCACCCTTTTCGCCTCCTTTACGTAGGCAACTGGTCGACACTCAAAGGTGTGGATCTCCTGGCACCCGTCATGGAACGACTAGGGAAAGATTTCGAACTGCGCTACACCGCCGACCGTCAGGGGCGCCATGCGCACTACACCTTGCCACAAAACTGCGTCAACCTGGGCCGGCTTTCGGGGAAAGACTTGGTTCGCGCATATCAGGAAGCCGATGCGCTGCTGTTTCCCTCACGCCTCGAGGGATTTGGACTAGTAGCTGCAGAGGCAATGGCCTGTGGACTGCCGGTGATCGCGGCGAGCGTATCATCGCTACCGGAAGTAGTGAAGGACAGAGAAACGGGTTTTATGTGTCCAGTAGATGATGTTGAGGCATTTGTTGCAGCAGCATGGCGTTTGGCTGATCACCCCGCGCCTTGGTACCAGATGCGGCAAGCTGGAAAGGAATGGGTAATGAAGCGTTTTTCAGAGCAGAATATAATAGAGGATTATTTTTCACTTTATCAGGAGTTGGCCTCATGAAGCCAACAACCATTGGTTTTACTCTCAACTACCGAGATCCTGTCCGTACCAATCGATGTATTCAAAGCCTGTTACATGACGGCGTAACCCATGTGTTGGTATGGGACAATTCGTCCGATGAAGGTAAAAACACCAAGGCATTGCAGGAAACCTGGAACGCTGAAACTTGTGTGTCCATTATCCAAAGCCCGGAAAATCTCGGCTTTGCTGCTGGCGTCAATCGAGGAATCGAGCATATCACCTCCAGATTTCCTGAAGCCAGACTCCTGCTGATCAACAATGACGCCATTCTTCTGCCAGGCGCCCTCACTGCCTTGAACGAGGCGCTCGACAGGACCCAACAGGCTGTGCTTGCCTATCCCACTATCGATAACGACAGCCATCTCTTGGAGACCTTTTACTATCACAGATTTTTCGGTTTGATTACGTTTCGAGCGCTTCCCGGCAGTTTTCCCTATGCCAGCGGTTGTTGTCTGCTGATTGATCTTAGCCGTGCCCCTATGCCTGTGTTCAACGAGAATTTTTTTATGTACGGAGAAGATACTTATCTTGGCTGGACACTAGGTCGGGAACGCATAATTCATGTTCGAGATGCAATGATCCGACACGAAGGCAGTGCTTCCAGTGGTATAGGATCAAGGTTTTACGAATCCCGGCTGGTGGCTGGCCACTGGCTCCTAGCAAGGAAGCTGGCCAAAAATCGCTGCGACCGAATCCTCCTCTACGGCGGAAGGTTGATGACCCTGCCCCTTCGGGCCCTGTTGCGCGCATGGCGTTACCGCAGCGGGGTGCCAATTAGAAGTCTATGGGAGGGATGGCGCATCGCTCGCGGCCACGACCCCCAGCGCCAGAAGGCACAGCGATACCTTCAATTGCCTGAAGCCGCAACTTGCTCCAACAATGCTTCCCACTTGGGCACGATGCGCTCGGGAGAATAATGCTTAGCACACTCACGATCACAATCTATAGAACCGAAAGGCATTATTGGATGAATCATGCTAATGATCTCTAATCCTATTTTTTGCGCCAAGCAGACAGATCCCGGTTCAGCATCCGTTCCAGCCGCTGGATATCCTCGGCGAAAAAGTCGACTAGTTCCTCTCGCAGCTGGGCAGACATGGGCGGACGAGAGTATTGTTGGAAATTCAGCGATTCATACATGTCCACCAACCACTTTAATCCAAAACTGTTTACTCCAGCTGCACTTCTCAGTTTTGCGGCTTTAATTCTGACCGTATGGGTAAGTTTGGCAAATTTTTTCAGTCTCCACTCCCGTGCCGCATTATGCACAGGAAAACTCTGCCGTCCGTCATCCAATAGCCCGAGGAAATCCAACACCTTGAGATATTCCCGGCGGGGATTCTCCTTCACATCGTCCAGCAGCAGGACCAGTACCCGCTCCCGCGGAACAATCGAATAAAGACGTTCCAATTGTTCGCCCAAAAGGCACCAGGAGGAATAGTCCAGCAAAATTGGATCCGGGCAATTCGAAGGCACATGATGCCCGGCACGGCGATTTGGGGCTAACCGCCAAGCCTGTGAAAAATCATCAATATCTTCTTGAAAATAGCGTAAATGCTGACCATGATAAGCATAAGCCATCTCCACCGGATTGCGCAGCATCACAATGTAAGTAGAGCCAGGCAGTTGTCGTTCGATAGTTGGGACGGCTACCTGTGAAAAAAGATATGGCACAGATGCCTCCCCCCTTCGCACCTTCTCAGGTGATGCAGCCTGAAATAACTGCAAATAGGCACCCCAAGTCTTGATCCCCGGATAACGTATATCGCTACAAAAAAACCAGGGTTCTTTCTCCGGCGACATATATATATTCGGGTGTTCACCAAGCCAAGCCGCCATGGACGTGGTGCCGCACTTGGGCGCGCCGATGATGAAAAAATTGGGTTTCTTCATGCGAGTTTTACCGTGCCTCCAAAGTTGAACGCGGTGCTGTTCAAACCGAGACGCTTTCTCACCGCATACCAAAGAATGATATTCCAGACCACAAGGGAAATCGCCGTAGCCAACGCCGCCCCGGTTATGCCGAAAGCAGGAATCAAAAGAAAATTGAGGGGCACATTCAGGAAGGTAGACACGGCGACACCTTTGGCGGTGTCCCGCTCGTGACCCGTCATGTTGAGCAAAAGCCCGACCGACCCCATGCCGGCATTAACTAATTGGGCCACCACCAGAATGATCAGAGCCTCATGTCCCGCCACAAAGGCGGCACCGAAGACCCTCTCCAACAAGACACTTCCGAATGCGATAAACACCAAAGCCACGGGAATCGCACCGAGCAAGGTAATTTGCGCGCTTCGGGTAACCAGGCGTTGCAAGCGGCCAATGTCCCCGGCCGCGTGCAGGCGGGCCAAATGGGGAGCGACCACTCTATTTACGACTTGTAAAACAAATACCACCACCATCGCCATCTGAGTTGCCACGCGGTAAATCCCCACCTGTTCATCCGTGGCGAAGAAACCCAACATCACCATGTCGGTTCGAGAATTGACGAGATACAATCCGGTTGCCAAGGCCAACGGTCCCAGGCTAGCCAACCACAGACGCCCTCGATAGACGGGCGCGGCGGTGATCGACTCGGGCGGAATTTTCCAGCTCAGCAAACCGGAGGCGATCGACAGGGTCAATACCGACGACAGCACGGTTAACGACATAAGGGATACGGCGTTCCAATCGAAAGCGGGCAAGAACAACCAGGCAACCGTCATAAAACCGATCAATGCGGTAGGATGAAGGACGTTATCTGGAAGCTGGCCCAAAACAACCCTGCGCAATCCGGTCAACGCAGAAGTAGCAAGACCGATCCATGCCAGCAGCGGAAGCAAGGGAATCCCCCATAAAAGCGCACGACCGCGGCCTTCCAGTGAGCCCGAAAACGCTTCCATCCCGGCGAGGAATGCCACCCCGACCAGCAGCGCCATGGTACTCGCCAGCAACACGGACCAGCGCAGAATGCCCCGCAGGCAGCCCCAGTCACGCTGCTGCTGCGCCCGGGCCACCTCGCGGATCAACAAAGTGGGCAGGCCCAATTGAACCGGCACCGACAACAAAGCCACCAGCGCCATCACCCATGCATAGATCCCGTATTCCGCCGGCCCCAGCAGACGGGCCAGAACCACCGTCAGGACAAATCCGAGCAGCGCCCCGGTGATTTTCACCGACGCGGCGCCGCACAGACCGGCGATCCATTCCGAACGAAAAATCATGTTAAGGCATGCTCAAACAGGAACCGGATCGCACAGACATCTCTCCGGCCGGCGATCCTGATGATCGAGGGTTTTCGGACAAGCATCCACCTTAATCTCCGTCCGTCGTGTTTGTCTCAAACTAAGCTTAGTAACAAAATCCGTGCCTAACAAGTAGGCGCGGTTTATTGCATTGCTTTATTTAGATTTCAAGCGAACAAGAGCGAGAGGGATTGAGCTTGAACTGTGGAGTCGGCCGGCGGGATCGGAGCGCGTCTCCCGCGCCTTGAGATGCGCCATCACCACGACGGCGAACGGATTCTCCGAGGACGCCAATTCCTCCCAGCGCTGCCGGTAGTCGTCCAGCTTCACCGCCGGAAACCGGAACGCCAGCTCACAGCCCCACAAACCATAGTCGAACCCCTCGGGCCGCCAACCGCCGTCCCAACTTGGCATCGCGCACTACCTGTTGAAGTTCCTTGTCGAGAAACTCGTAACCCCGACTCCAGTCGATCCCGCGATGGGCCTCCGGGAAGAAAATCGCCATGAAGGCTTCAAAATAGGGAAAAATGATATCATGGTATTACCGTAATACTTTAGAGACCTACCATGCCCAACGTCGTCAAAGTCACCGTCAAGGGACAGACCACCATTCCGGTGGATATCCGCAAGGCATTGGGGATCGAACCTGGCGATCGGATCGTCTGGGAACTCGATGAGAACGGCAGCGCCAAAATCCGGAAAGTGCCGCCGATGGATGTGGAATACCTGAAAGCGGTCCAGGCTACCCTGAGCGAATGGCGATCCGATACTGACGAGGAAGCCTATCGTGATCTATGATCGCTTCACCGTGGTCAAGGTCCCGTTTCCCTTCACGGATCGAGGGTCTCATAAAAAGCGTCCCGCGTTGGTACTCTCTTCCGCTGAAGCCTTCAACACCAGAATCGGCCATTCCGTCATGACCATGATCACCTCGGCCTATCACACGCCCTGGCCTCTGGATTGCCCGATCCGGGACATTCAAAGCGCCGGCCTTCCTGCACCATCCAAGGTTCGTTACAAGCTGTTCACCCTCGATCACCGACTGATCCTTGAGGTGCTGGGGCGGCTTTCCGAAAGGGATGTTCAGGCAGTTGAAAATGCCTTGAATCGGTTATTTTCTTGATTTAAACGCCGACCGAAAGCATCGGTCAAGCCTTCTCCATGAGTACGGCAGTCGGCGTTCGCCGGGTCGGGTCAAGGATGTTTCATAGTCCGATCCCTGTGTTTTCGGCAATTCGGTGAATCGGTTGGGCAGGCGTATCCGGTGTGCGCAACACCACGTCCACTCTGCGGCCATCCAGGGCACGTTCCAGCCTTGCCGCCAAAAGACTGGCGGTCATGGCGCGATTTTCAACGCAATAGGGAATGGTAATCAATAAATCGACATCCCCTCCACGGGCGGCGTCGTCCCCCCTGGAACCAAACAACAAAATATCGGCCTTACCTCCCAGCATTTTGCGAACCACCCCGCGAATACGGTCGATTTCAGACGGATTCAGACGCATGTCATGACTTTCCCGAATCCGATCGGCTTTCCAGCCACACTTCTTCCAGGGTTTCAGCCGTCAGCACGCGCTCGCACCAGTGCAGCAGGGTCGCATCGTCGGCACGGGCCAACCGTTCGCGAACGGCCTCGTCGACGGGTCCGAATTGGCGTTCCAATAAACGCAGCAGAACCGCCGCTTCGCCCTCCTGCCGGCCTTCCAAACGGCCTTTTTGCAACCCCATCTGCTCGATCGATGTGACGTAAGGCATATGTTTCTCCTGCTCGTAGGCGAAAAGTGTTTGCGCAAGGCTCAGCATTTCCGGACTCTGCTTCATAGCCGAATCCCCGTTTCATGAGCAATCCTGACGATGGGCCGATTTTCAAAAAACCGGTTCATGACTTTGAGGAATCCGGCAAACGGACGCCCCGGTAAATTTCAGCGAGGGGGAGTTCGAGATCCACCGAGGCCAGACGCATGACTTCACCCGGTCCGTAAATCTCAAGATCCCAACCGGATCCGCTGCGGCGGTAGAGTTCCGCCCGAACCCTGTCCTGGGCCAAAAGCAAGTATTCCCGAAGACCGGGAATACTTTGATAGGCGAACCGTTTAACGATGCGATCGCGTTGTTCGGTGCTTTCGGACAACACCTCGATGATCAGCACGGGATGCTCCAGATAGAAATCGTGATCGTCTTTAGGATCGCAACCGACGACCACATCGGGATAGTAAAAGCAGTCGTCCACCCGGACTTTCATATCCGACGCGAATGCCTCGCAAGAGGTATCCTCCAGGTGGCGCAGCAAGTCGGCGAATATGCGTCCCGTCAGTCGATTATGATTGCGGCTCGCGCCGACCATGGCCACCACTTCGCCGCGCTCGTATTCATGGCGGATATCGGCGTGTTTTTCGCCTTCCAGGTATTCCTCGACGGTCAGCACCACGTTTTTTCTTAAAATCGGCATCTCATCACACCCACAAGTCGGTCAATTCGATCGCCACTTCGGCGAACGGCGCCACCGACACCTTGTCGTCGTCGCGGAAACGGCCGATCTCCACCCAATCTCCTTGCCGAAGTTCGTAGGCTTCCAAGGTCCGCGCCTCCGGATCCACCAACCAGGTGTATTGAACTCCGTAGCAGGCGTAGATCGGCATCTTGATGCGCCTATCCTTGCTCTCGGTGGAAGGGGAGAGGATCTCGCAAACCCAGTCCGGGACCACCTCGAAACGGTGCCCCCGGGGAATCTCGGGCATTCTGGTGCGTCGCCAGCCGCCCAGATCGGGCACCGCCACCTCCCGGTCGCGAATGAAATGAATTTCCGGCTCGACCAGGATCCACCACCCGCCGGGGCCGCCACGGCCGCGTCCGAAAGGCGCAATCAGTTCACTGCCCAATACCGATTCCGCCCAGGCATGGGAACCTCGAGGCCGGGGCTGGGTATGGAGCTGGCCGTTGAGGATTTCTCCGGTCAGATTTTCCGGCAGGGCCAGCAATTGGTCGTACAGATTGTATTGCTCCGCCAGCGACATACTTTATTTTTGTATCCCGTCTACCGATTCGCAGAAAAGCCGATGAATTTCCCGGTCGGGCGGTTCGATTTTCAGCATCTGCTGGACGAATGCCACAAACCGGAAAGTCATCTTAACTAAAGCGCAAAGATCCTCTTCCAGAAGATTGAAATGCTCCGTCGTTGCTCTAGGATCAATATCGTATTCGTGCGCCGCGTCGTTTCTAAGCTTTCGCATCCGCTGCCACAAGTTGACCGATTCGATTACATCGTGCTTTTCATAAAACTCAAGCACATGCAAGAAAGTGGGTACTGACTCGGCCAGAAGAAACGCAGCGTTCCGCATCGCCGCACCGAGCATATCTTGAAGCTTTGCAAAACGTTCATTTAGCGCCGCCAGCGGTTCAAAGAATTCGGCGTCCAATCGATGTATCTCGAGATCTTCCGGTTGAAGCGGCCAACAAATTTTTTTGCGGGTCAGTAAGGCAAAATAGGCGCACCGCTCCACTGCGATGAGTTGTTCCGCCAAATATTGGGCTTCGGGCGAATACTCGGAAGAGTCGGTTCTCATATCCGTAGTTCCACAGGCGGAAGCTTCTGTGCTCGTTCAATCGCCAAATGCTGGAAGGCGGTCTGAGGTCCCTGCGGCGGAATAACGAGAATATCCACCGGAAGGCCTAACCTATCTTCAAGATCACGTTCGAGTTCGAGTTTTTTCACGAGCGGAATCGAGCGGGGACTGATCAACATCAAATCCACATCTCCACCACGAAGTGAATCGTTCAAACGCGAACCAAAAACGAAAATCTCAACCTCTGATCCCAGTAGGGATTCAACACATTCTCGAATAAGCGAACGCTGAGAATTACTCAACCTCATGATTATTTCCAACCCAACACGCGAAGTATTTCACACCCATATAAGATCTCTCCGCTAGCCGCATACCCTCACCCATTCAACCATCACCGTAAATCTCCGCCAGGGGAAGCCTGGCCTCCACCGAGGTCAAGGCCACCGACTCGTCCTCCGGTCCGTACACGTCCAGTTCCCAGAGATTCTCTCCCGCGCGGCGGTAGACCTCGACTCGGATTTCATCGGGGGCCACCAGCATATATTCCTTGAGGCTGGGAAGTTTCTGATAATTGAGCCGCTTCTCCCGGCGGTCGACGTTTTCGGTGCTCGGAGACAAGACTTCCACCACCAGCGTCGGTTCGTTCAGGAAGACGCTTTTGGGATCGAAGGGTTCGCAGCTCACCACCACGTCGGGATAGTAAAAAGCATCCGCCGCCTCGACGCGGACCTTGACGTCGCTCATGTGAACCTCACAAGGGGTCCCGCGCAGATGATGGCGAAGGAAAGCAGCAATGTTCAAAGTCACCCGGTTATGAGCGCGGGTGGAGCCCACCATCGCGAACACCTGGCCGGCCACGAATTCGTGGCGAATGTCGCTGATTTCCTCGCCCGCCAGATAGTCCTCGATACTCAGTGGATGCAAAAAGGCATGCTGGGACATGATCGGACCTCTTCAAGCAACAGGAACATTTTACATCCCTATATCGAATAGCCGGCCTAGCGCTTTGCCCGGATCCTCGGCGCGCATGAAGGCCTCCCCCACCAGAAAGGCATGGACGCCCCGCGCCCGCATCTTGGCCACATCTTCACGGGTGTGGATCCCGCTTTCGGTAACCACCAGCCGGCCTTCCGGAATATGGGGCAGCAAGTTCAAAGTGTTTTCCAAAGAGACTTCAAAGGTGCGCAGATTGCGGTTATTGATCCCCAAAACCGCGTTCTCCAAAGGCAACGCCCGCTCCAGCTCGTCGCCGTCGTGCACCTCCACCAGCACCGCCAGGGAGAGTTCCCGTGCCAGTTGGTACATATCCCGCATCAGGGCGTCGTCGAGGGCCGCCACGATCAATAAAATAGCATCGGCTTGGATGGCCCGGGCCTCGTAGACTTGATAGGGATCGACGGTAAAGTCCTTGCGCAAAGTGGGGAGGCCGGCGGTTTGTTTGGCCAGCTGCAGATAGGCCTCCGAACCCTGAAAATACGGTTTGTCGGTCAGTACCGAAAGACACGCCGCCCCGCCTTTGGCGTAACTGAGGGCGATTTCTCGGGGATCGAAGGCTTCCCGAATCACTCCCTGGCTGGGAGACGCTTTTTTGATCTCGGCGATCACCGCCGGTTGAGCACTTTCGACTCGTCTTTCCAAGGCGCCTCTGAAATCCAGGGGAGCGGCCTGGGATTCGGCCATTTCGCGCACGTCGCCCAAAGCGACGCGCCGGCGGCGACGGTCGATCTCTTCGCGTTTGGTGGTCAGGATTTTCTGCAAGATATCCGCTTGGCTCATCGCTTCTGCGTCCATTCGACTAAGGCATTCAATTTGTCCAGGGCGGCACCGGCAGCCAAGACGGCGCGGGCCTTTTTCACTCCGGCGGCGAGGGAATCGCTGAGATCGGCGGCGTAGAGCGCCGCGCCGGCATTGAGGGCGACGATGTCGCTTGCAGGCCCCGGTTTGCCGGCGAGCACGTCGCGGATGAGCTCAAGGCTCTCGTCCACGGAAGCGACCTGGATCGCCGCCAACGACGTGCGGGAAATACCGAACTGTTCCGGCGCGAGGTGGTAGGTTTCCACTTCCCCGTCCTTCAGTTCGGCCACCCGGGTGGACGCGGCGATACTGATTTCGTCCAGGCCGTCCTCGGCGTGCACCACCAACACATGGCGGCTGCCCAAATGCTTGAACACCAAGGCCAACGGCGCCACATAGCGGGGATCGAACACCCCCACCAGTTGGTGGCGGGCACCGGCGGGGTTCAGCAAGGGGCCCAGCAGATTGAACAGCGTGCGAACCCCCAACTCTCGCCGCACATCGGCCACATGCCGCATGGCGCCGTGATGGCGGGGGGCGAAAAGAAAACCGATGCCGAGTTCTTCGACACAGCGCTTGACCTCCGTCGGCGTGAGGTCCAAATTGACCCCGGCCGCCTCCAGGACGTCGGCGCTTCCGCAGCGGCTCGAGACCGAACGGTTGCCGTGCTTGGCCACCTGTCCGCCCGCGGCGGCCACCACGAAGGCCGCGGTGGTGGAGACGTTGAACGTGTCCAGGGAGTCGCCGCCGGTACCGCAGGTATCGATCAGGTGATCGCCGGCGACGTCGATTTTGAGCGCCTGTTCGCGCAGCACTTCGGCCGCCGCCGCGATTTCCTCGACGCTTTCGCCCTTGGCCCGCAGGGCGACCAAAAATCCCGCCACCTGGGCCGGGGTGGCTTCGCCCGCCAGGATCCGAGTCACCACCCGGCGCATCTCGGATGCGCCGAGATCGGCCGGCTCGAGCAGTTTGGCGATGGCGGCGCGAATGGGAGTCATCGGCCTTCCAAAAAGTTTTGCAATAATTGATGGCCGTGACGGGTGAGGATGGATTCGGGGTGAAACTGCACGCCCTGGATCGGGTAGGTCTGGTGGCGGATGCCCATGATTTCCTCCACCGCCCCGTCCTTGTCCCGAGTCCAGGCGGTGATTTCCAGGCTCTCGGGCAGGCTCTCGCGTTCGATCACCAGGGAATGGTAACGGGTCGCCTCGAAGGGGTTGGGGAGACCGTGGAATACGCCCGAATCGGTGTGATGAATCAGGGAAGTCTTGCCGTGCATGATCGTTTTGGCGTGGACGATACGCCCCCCGAACGCCACCCCGATGCTCTGATGCCCCAGGCAGACCCCCAGGATCGGCAATTTGCCCTTGAAATGCTCGATGGCGGGCACCGAGATGCCGGCTTCCTTGGGGGTGCAAGGGCCGGGAGAAATGACCAGACGATCCGGTGCCAAGCGTTCGATGTCCGCCAACGCCACTTGGTCGTTGCGCACCACCTCCACATCGGCCCCCAGTTCCCCCAAGTACTGGACCAGGTTGTAGGTGAAGGAATCGTAATTGTCGATCATTACCACCCGAATCATGCCGTCAGACCCTCCGCCGCACGAGCCACGGCGCGAAACAGCGCGCGGCCCTTGTTCATGGTCTCCTCCCATTCCTTCGCCGGAATCGAATCGTGGACGATCCCCGCCCCGGCTTGGACGTGGAGCTGCTCGTCCTTGATGACCGCGGTGCGGATGGCGATGGCGGTGTCCAGGTTGCCCGACCAACCGATATAACCTACCGCCCCGGAATAGACGCCGCGCTTGACCGGCTCCAGCTCGGCGATGATTTCCATCGCTCGGATCTTGGGGGCGCCGGAAACGGTTCCGGCGGGGAAAGTGGCCGCGAGCACGTCGAAAGCGTCCAACCCCGGCTTCAGCTTTCCGATGACATTGGAGACGATGTGCATGACGTGGGAATAGCGCTCGATCAGCATTTGATCGGTCACCTCGACGCTTCCCACTTCCGCCACCCGACCGATGTCGTTGCGTCCCAAATCGATCAACATGAGATGCTCGGCCAACTCCTTGGGATCGGCCAAAAGCTCCTTTTCCAACGCCTGATCTTCCTCCGACGTTCGGCCCCGGGGACGAGTTCCGGCGATGGGACGGACGGTCACCGTCTCGTCTTCCAGGCGCACCAGAATTTCGGGCGAAGAGCCGACGATCTGAAAATCCCCCAAGTTCAGATGGTACATGTAAGGAGAGGGATTGAGGCTGCGCAGCGCCCGGTAGACACTCAAGGAATCGCCGCGGTAGGGAATCGACAGGCGTTGGGACAGCACCACCTGCATCACGTCGCCGGCGACGATGTAATCCTTGATGCCCCTCACCGCCTGCTCGAAACCCTCGCGGGTAAAGCCGGAAATGAAATCCGCTTCGCTGATGCGCCGGCCGCCGGCCTCGGAAGGATAGGGACAACTGCCGCGCAGGCGATCCACCCATTGTTCCAAGCGCCGTTGGGCTTGATCCAAGGCATCCGGCTCCTCGGGGTCGGCGTGGGTGATCAACTGCAGCGTTCCCGACAGGTTGTCGAATACCACCAGATCCTCGGAAACCATCAACAGAATATCCGGGTTCTGAAGCGGATCCGGCTTGGCTTGGGCCGCCTCAAGCTTGGGCTCAATGTAGGCGATGGTCTCGTAGCCGAAATAGCCCACCAATCCGCCGCTGAAACGGGGCATGTCCGGCAATGCCGGCGTGCGGTAACGGGCGGTGAATGCCTTGATCCACTCGAGCGGGGCGGGAGAGCTCACCTCCTCGATCAACTCTTCCCCCCTCCCTAGCCCTCCCCCCGTTGGGGGGAGGGGAGAGGTCGCACTTGGCCCTCCCCCCAGCGGGGGGAGGGTTGGGAGGGGGGAGGTCGCAGCGGCGTCGGGATAACGCCAAACCTGGATCTGGTCGCCCTCGATGCGGATCACTTTCCGGGCCGGCAGGCCGATGATGGAATAACGCCCCCACTGCTCGCCCCCCAGCACCGATTCGAACAGATAGGTGTAAGGCCGACTCGCGAGCTTGAGATAGGCGCTCAAGGGGGTATCCAGGTCCGCCAGGACCTCGCGCGTCACGGGGATGCGGTTGTAGCCTTGGGCGGCGAGTTCTTGAAAGCGTTGAGGCGTCATGGGTTTGGTTTAGGCGGCCTCCGCCGTTCCCTTGGCGATTTCCGCGCGCATTTCCTCGATCACCGCCTGGTAATCGGGTTTGCCGAAAATCGCCGAGCCGGCCACGAAGGTATCGGCGCCGGCGGCGGCCACCTGGGCGATATTGTCCACCTTGACCCCGCCGTCCACTTCCAGGCGAATGTCCCGGCCGCTGGCGTCGATGATCTTGCGCGCCTGCTCGATTTTGCGCAGCACGTAGGGGATGAACGACTGGCCGCCGAAGCCCGGGTTGACCGACATCAAGAGAATCATATCCACCCGGTCGATGGCCCAATCCAAGTAATCCAGCGGGGTGGCCGGATTGAACACCAATCCCGCCTTGCAGCCGTTGTCGTGGATCAACTGCAAGCTGCGGTCGATATGATCGGAGGCTTCCGGATGAAAGGTGATGTAGCTCGCACCCGCCTTGGCGAAATCGGGAATAATCCGGTCCACCGGCTTGACCATCAAATGGACGTCGATGGGTGCGGTGACGCCGTGATTACGCAGGGCCTCGCAGATCATCGGGCCGAAGGTCAGATTGGGCACGAAGTGATTGTCCATCACGTCGAAGTGAACCACGTCGCCACCGGCCTTCAAGACGTTTTCGACCTCCTCTCCGAGACGGGCGAAATCGGCGGACAAGATCGAAGGGGCAATCCAGGGTGTCTGCATAACTGGCTCCTTAAAATGAATCCATGAATACTTGGAAACGGTAAAGTTTAACCGATTTCGGCACGGCTTTCAGCGACCCGGTAAAATAGTCGGTTTTGATCCGATTTCAGGAGTTGGAATGAAAAATATCGTCATGTACACGAGCGACCGCTGCCCCTATTGCGTGATGGCCGAGCGGTTGCTGGCAAGCAAAGGCGTCCAATCCATCCACAAGGTCCGGGTCGATCTGGAGCCGGAGCGGCGCCAAGAGATGGTCGCCCGAACCGGTCGCCGAACGGTTCCGCAAATCTTTATCGAAAATCGGCACGTGGGTGGGTTTCAGGAATTGGCCGCGTTGAACCACGAGGGCGAACTCGATCGTTTGCTGGGCGATTGAGCTTCGCCCGGCCCTTACTCCTCCAACAATTCGAAATCGTCCTTGGAGGAGGCGCACTCGGGACAGACCCAATCGTCGGGAATGTCCTCGAAACGGGTGCCGGGCGGAAGGCCGCCGTCCGGATCTCCCTCGGCCTCGTCATAGATATAACCGCATACTACGCAGACGTATTTGCGATAGCCTTCTGTCGCCATGGGTTGCCTCCTTATTTTGATCGGACAGGGCAACTATACCGGTAAGCGATAAAATCTCCAACGTCCGCGGCCGTGCGAAATCGCCGAGAAGCTTATGGGGCGGGATCCAGAATCCGCAAGGCGTCGGGATGCCGCACCAGAATCGAGTGGCTTCGGCCGCGCCGACCGGGCCAGCCCCGCACTTCCACCCGGTGCCCGACGTAAGCATCGAAATCGGGAAACAATTTCAGATTGGTTTTGGGAATCACCACGTACAAGTCCGCGGCGAACAGGAGCCGCACATACTTGCGCATGGCCTTGATCTGCAGCACCTCGCCCACCAAACGATGCCAACCGTATAGCCTTTTACGCCGCAACGTTTCAATCGGTTGCGGGGCGTAATCGTCCATTCCCCAAATCCCGCGCCCGGCCTGTTCCGCCTCGGCCTGGGCCGCCAGAATTTTATCCGCGTATTTGAGGTTGGGCGGGTGAATGTTTGCGATCGCCCAGCCCTCCTCCACCAAAAGCCGATTGATATGCACCCCGTCCTCGGTGAAAAGATGCGCCAGCGTGCGATCGTATTTGTCGCGTCGCTCGACGTCGTACACCAAGCGTATCCGTCGATCCTCCAACAAGTCTTGGAGACGGCGCTTGGCTTCTTCTCCTCCAAGTTCGCCACGCTTGCGAGGCGTTTCCACCTCCGGGGTATTGATATTGAGCAGGCGTACCCGACGGCCATCCACCAATTCGACCGTATCGCCATCGAATATATGGCCGACCCGGTAATAGCTGAAGCCGGGTTTGAGAGAGAGGGTATTCGCGCCGGGAACGGGACGGTCCCCGTAATGGATTTGCCCATCGGGACCGCGCCATTGATAAACCGCCGCGGAGGCTTTTAGGACGCAGAGCCACAAGATGCAAAAAATGACTTTCCGCATGGATGCGTTACCGGAATGGTGAAAGAAACTTGCTTACAGGAGGGTCAGCCCGGAATCGTTTTTTTCGGGCGCTTGAAATCCGTCGAAATGCCACCCGGGTGGCCGGGAGAAAAGGACGGTTCGAGAATCGCTCCGTCCTCCCGGACAAATGGCGTTTCAAGCCTCTTCTGAAGCGGGATTGGCCTCGGACTTCGAGGAGATGCTCCGTGCAATGGCTTCCAAGTGTTGGATCTGGGCATAGCCCGCGTTGGTCAATTCCACGCCGCCGTTGAGTATGGTCCGATACAACTCGGGGAGTTTGTAGACCAGGTAACAAAAAATCCCGGCGACCGCACCGGCCACGGGAACGGAAACGAGCGACGGCAGGCCGATGACTCCCATTCCCTTGACGAGCAACGAGACGATATCCAGCGGAAGCAGTAAAAACGCACCGAAATATGTCAACACGAAAAACGAATACAAAAGCAATGTAAAAAACTCGAACAGACGAATCAAACCTAGGTTGAGCCTTTTCATGACAGGTTCTTTGCCCCCAATTCCAAAATTACATCGGACCGGATCAATCCGGCCCCCAAAGGGAAACGAGAAGTATAGCAAGACACTTCCCTCCCGGCCAAACCGTAGGAATATTCGCACCCTTGCCAGCCAAGGGACTAAAATGACCAAACTTTACCCATCAGGTCGTTACCATGTCTACCCGGCATCCCTCGGCTTCACCCTATCTCAGGCACTCGATCGCCGCCCTGGACATCCTGCTGCTGGCCTTGCTGGCATTTATCGCTCTGTCGCTCCACCTGGCGGATTCGAAGGCAGAGACGGCTTTATGGTTGCTGCTGCCGGTCGTCTTGCTGAGATCGGCTTTGACCTTCCTGGTTCTACGCGCGCTTGCTTGGCGGGCTCGCCATGACGAAACCACCCGTTTGCCCAACCGTCACCTATTCCATGAACGATTGACGTGTTTGTTGCGTCATCATCCCGAATCGCCCGCCGCGGTGCTACTCATCAACGTCGACCGCTTCAAGCTGTTCATCGGAAGCCTCGGGTACTTGCTTTGCGATGATTTGCTGAAGGCGGTCGCGCGGCGTTTCACTGAAGCGTTGATCCGAAGGGGCGTGGCCGACGCCCGCCTCTACCGCTTCGAGGCCGACACCTTCGCGGTACTCGCTTCGGAAAAAACGCCGCCGGAATCTCTCGCCGAGGCGCTGATCGAGGCATTGCATCAACCGATCTACGTTAATCACCGGGAATGTTGCGTCACGGTGAGCGTGGGCTTCAGCCTTTCGCCCGAAGACGGGCAAACGGCGGATACCCTCCTTCACGCCGCCGACCTGGCACTGCAACAGGCAAAGAAACGAGGCGGCAATACCTGGCGCCGCTACCATCCCAAACTGGAACCCCGCCGTCATCCGCTGATTTTGGAAGGCTACCTCCGCCACGCCCTCGAATACGACGAACTGGAATTGTATTATCAACCCCAGATCCGTCTCGACGACCGCGCCTTGTGCGGCGCCGAGGTCACCCTACGTTGGCATCACCCCCAATATCGACTGATACCTCCCGGAGAATTCATTCCCCTGGCCGAGGAAGCCGGGCTGATCGCACCCATTACGGTATGGCTCATGCATCGGGCATTGCGTCAACTGCAAATATGGCAGCGGCAACACCGTCCGATCCGCCTGGCGATCAACGTCTCCGCCTACCAATTTCATCAGCAGGACCTTCCCCATTTGATCAAGCGCCTGCTGTCGGAATATCGCATCGATCCTCGCTGGTTGGAACTGGAGATCACCGAGTCGGCGGCCATGCTGGATATCGACCACACCGCCAAAATACTCCACCAACTCAAACGACTCGGCATTCAACTGGCGCTGGACGACTTCGGCACCGGCTTTTCGTCGCTGAATTACCTACGCCGCTTTCCGCTCCACACCCTGAAAGTCGACCAGTCATTCATCCGGCCAATCGAGAAAAGCCCAGGCAACACCGCGATCGTCAAGGGAATCATCAGCCTCGGCCGCAGCCTCCATCTGAAAACCCTGGCCGAAGGGATCGAAACGCCCGGCCAATTGGCCGCCTTGCAGCGCATGGGCTGCGACGAAGGTCAAGGGTATCTGTTCGGCAAACCCATGCCGGCTCAGGAATTCGAGCGGATGCTCCATCGACCGCGAACCCCCGCCGGGATCTTCGACAATCCTAGGGCACATTGAGATTGAGTCACTCCAACGCCCTTACAGTCTGTTTCAAAACTCGATATACCGTACAAGCTAGCCTATGAGGCATGACGCGTCCCCCCTTAATTTCCTCTCCGTCCGGGAATGACTCAAGAAGCGTCCCTCTCCCGCCAGCGGGAGAGGGGCTTTTGCGACACGCCTCTCCAGCAAGACAAAACATACAAGGGGGATAATGGCATTCGCGATTACTTCCGACCCTCACACGAGTTTTGAAACAGACTATTACCCCCCCTTGCGCCTATACAGGCCATGAATCTTAGCCTTCGAATGCCAAGCCGATCGTGTTGTAGCCGGCATCCACGTAGACGATCTCGCCGGTAATCCCCAAAGCCAAATCGGAGCACAGGAACGCCGCGGCATTCCCCACTTCCTCGATGGTCACATTCTTGCGCAACGGCGCCGCCTGCTCGGCTTTGCTCAACATTTCCCGGAAATTGCTGATGCCGGAAGCGGCCAAGGTACGGATGGGACCGGCCGAAACGGCATTGACCCGGACGCCTTCGGGACCCAAAGCGCTCGCCATGTAACGAACGTTGGCCTCGAGACTGGCCTTGGCCACGCCCATGACATTGTAATTGGGTATCACCCGTTCGGCGCCCAGGTAACTCAAGGTCAGCAGCGCGCCGTTGCGCCCTTGCAGCATGGAGCGGCCTGCCTTGGCCAGGGCGGCGAAGCTGTAGGAGCTGACGTCGTGGGCGACCTGGAACGCTTCTCGATCGACCGACTCCAGGTAATCTCCTTCCAGCGCCCGGCGGGGAGCGAAGGCCACCGAATGAACGATGCCATCCAGTCCATCCCAGTGTTGGCCCAGGTAATCGAACACGCCTTGAATTTCTTCGTCGCTGTTGACGTCGCAGGGAACGGTCAAACTGCTGCCGCATTCGCCCGCCAACTTTTCCACCCGATCCTTGAGTTTGTCGTTTTGATAAGTGAAAGCCAGTTCCGCCCCTTCCCGACGCATCGCCTGGGCGACTCCCCACGCGATGGAACGGTTGCTGGCCAAGCCGACGATCAAAACCTTCTTGCCTTGCATGAAACCCATAAAATTACCTTTTTGAAGTAAAAAAATCGAGCGGCAATTATACCGCGCCCTCGAGCAAGCGATACCATAGCGGCAAAGACGCCATCGACAAAAGCGTGGTCGCGGTCACCAAGAGTGCGTAGAGGCGGCTCTCCAGACCGAAGCGATCGCACAGCACGATTCCGAACATCATGCTGGGCATCCCCGCCTCCAACACCAAGGCGGCGAGCTGTTTACCGGAAAATCCAAGCAGCTGCCCCAGCCACCATCCGAACGCCGGCATCAAAATTAATTTGAGCAACACCACCGGCAGCACCACCGGCGCACTCTTCCAATGCAAGCTGCGCCAATCCAAAGCCAACCCCAAAGCGAGCAACATCAAAGGGGTGACTGCACCGGCCAACAGGTTGAGAAAATCCGTCCACCAGGAAGGCGGCGACCAATCGGACAAGTTCAATCCCACGCCCACTATCGCCGCCCATAGGGGGGGGACGCGCAGCAGGGCGAGAAAATGATTGCCCGCCTGACCGCGGCTGCCGAATGCCCTCGCCACCCCGACGCCCAAAGTCAGAACCAAAGGGGTGGATGCGAAATAATCCAATTGAATCACCATCAGCGCCGCCCAGTCGCCGAAAGTCTCGAGCAGCACCGGTAATCCCAAAAAGGTAATGTTGGGAAAAGTCATCGCCAACCAAACCGCCCCCGCCCGTGCCGCGAGCATTCGCCGCCAACGCACGTACAACCCCGCCAAGGTAGCGCTGAAGCCCAACATCCCGACCCCGAAGAGGGAAATGGAAAGGGTTTCCATCCCCAGATCCGCCCGGTTCATCAATTTCAAGATCAGGCCCGGCAAGAACAGATAATAAACGAGGGTTGTCAATACCAACCGAGTCTGATCCCCGTTCAATCCCGCCGGGCGCAACACACGCCAGGCGGCTCCGAACACCATCAGCAAAAACATTTGAATCAAAACCGACGACATGGATCCCTCTCTGTGCGAGCGTCCAAATCCTGCGTCGCAACGTTTCGATTGTGTATCATTTGGCTCCCCCTGATTAACGAAGGAAAAACATCATGCCACTATCCACCCAGCCCGTTCCCTCCCGTGAACGCTTGATCGTCGCCCTGGATTTGCCCACCCACCGGCAAGCCAAGGAATTGGTGGAAAGCCTGGGAGAGGCGGTGTCATTCTATAAAATCGGCCTGGAACTGTTCATGGCCGGCGATTACTTCGACTTGATCGACTGGCTCGAAAGCCGCGGCAAAAAAGTGTTCGCCGATCTCAAATTTTATGACATTCCCGCCACGGTGGAACGCGCGGTACGGGCATTGAGCCGCACTTCCGTGCAACTGGCCACCGTCCACGGAGACCCGGCGATCATGGAAGCCGCGGCCCGCGGCAAGGGGGAAACGCTAAAGATTCTGGCGGTGACCGTCTTGACCAGCCTGAACGAGTCGGCTTTGAAACGGATGGGATATACCGGCGATTTGAACTCCCTGGTGCTGGATCGCGCGCGCCAGGCTCAACAGGCAGGGCTTGACGGCGTCATCGCCTCGGGCCGGGAAAGCGCGTCGATCCGTCAGGCGGTGGGCGACGATTTCCTGATCGTCACGCCCGGCATCCGGCCTACTTCCGATCGGCAGGACGATCAACAGCGGGTGGTCACAGTCCAGCAGGCTTTTACCGACGGCGTGGACTACATCGTGGTCGGCCGCCCGATCCGTGATGCCCAGGATCCAAAAACCGCCGCCAGAGCCATCCAGGAGCAAATCGCCAGTTTATTTCACCCGAAGGAATAAAACCCTTCAGGACAAGGGGATTCTGATTTTTTGTCCCGGAAAAATCTTGTCGGGGTCCTGAATGACCTCCCGATTGGCCTCGAAAAGCTTGGGATACAACATGGGATCGCCATAATAGCGTTTCGCGATGAGCGAGAGCGTATCCCCTTTCTGGATGACATAGTATTCCACCTGCTCCGGCTGCTCCTGGGCCTCCGGGGATTCGGCGAGCTCCAGTTCGTTCATCACGTTGGATACGCCTTTCACATTGCCGGCCAGCAAAATGGCTTTTTCGACGGCTTGGAATGAGGAAGCCCGGCCTTTAAGAAAAGCGGATCCATCTTGATACCTGACTTCGAGAGTTTCAATGCCGGGATTGTGGGACTCGATGTGTTGTTTGATTTTCTCCGCGGCTTCTTCATCGCTGGTAAAAAGATTGTGGCCCACATCTTTGACGAAATCTAATAAGCCCATGATTACCTCCAATCATTTAAAGAATTTCCGGGCGATATTGGAAAGATCATCCATAACACTGCCGTCATTGTTCATATCGAGAAAATCCATGAAGGTGCCCATGAAGTCGGCTTGTTGCGTCCCTGGAGAACCTGTTTGATCATTTAACATTCCTCTTTTTTCCGTTTCCTTACTCAACGCGCCCATCACCAATTTGGCGGCCATCGGCAGCAGTTGTTTGACGATGTCGGGTTCCGTACCGGCTCTTTCGGCAACCTGGGAAGCCACGTTTCGGCTCACATCCTTACTTCCGAACAAGTGCCCCAGAATGGCATTGCCATCTTGAATGGTGTCATCCTGGACGAGGGCATCCGGTTGCTCCAGAACCTGCTGGTGTTTTTTCTGGGCCAGGGCGTTCATCAAGCCCTCCCGTTGCGAAGGTGCCTTCACATTGCGCTTGATACCTTCTCCAAGGGCGGGCACGAGCATGGAAAAAAGCTGATTCGCCTGGCTTTCCGATAAGCCCATCCTTTGGGCTACTTGGCGGATCGCAGATTGCCCGCCATTTTCCATGACTATCTGCAACAGATTCATGATGGATACCCTCTAATATTGCAATACTTTGGGTAATTGCTTTGCTTCTTCCACCCACTGCTCCACCTGGGCGAGCGTGGGAGGCCGTTTCACTAACTGAACCTGCTCATTGGTCACCAGGATCTTCTGATGCAGATGATCGGAACGCCGAGTGGCAAGTTCCTTGACGGTGTCGACGCCAACCTTTTCCAGAAGATCGGAATAAACGGAACCGATGCCTTTGATTCGGGCCAAATCGGCACGATTGGCAAGTTCCAGGACATCTCGCGTGGGAACCGCCATCTGCTGGGACAAGACTTGTCTCTGTTTGGGAGTGGTGGCGGCATCAAGAAGATCCCCGCTGTCGTTGATACCGATCTCCTTGAGCTTGCGCTCCAATTCCGAGGTCATTCCCATCAATTCGTTTAACTCTATCGTCATTTCTCATTCTCCTATAAATCTAAATGAGCTACGACACGGCGGAAGATAACCGTCATATCAACGAAGACCCGAACCCGATACAGTTTGGGTCGCTCCATCACGGCAAGCCAACATGGATCAATCCAACTTAACCGAATGTCGGCTTAACCGAATACGGCTCTTTTTATCATGAAATCCACCCGATTGCCGACCTATTTAATCCTAAATTTCACCCTCCCAAAAAAACGCGCCCGTAGGCGCGTTCAAGAGGGATGGCACAATCAATCCAAAGCCGGATTGAGCTCAAAAGTCATAGGCAACCGTTGCATAAAGATTGCGACCCGGATTGGGTACGCGAGTTCCCACGGGTAAATCGCGCACGCTTCTTGCCCGGTTGAGACCGTTCAAATGGTCGGTGTGCTCATTGTCGAAAACATTGTCGACGCCGAGCGCGATTTTCAGCCCCGCCACATATTGATAGGACGGTTGATATTGGAGACGCAGATTCAACACGCTCCAATCGGAAGTTTGACGCTCGTTGTTGTATTCGGCCACCTTATCCTGGCGCAATGCCGCCACCAATTCCGTGGAAAAAGCCAGATCCCACCAGGAGAAAGTACCGCGAATCCGCCCGTTGAGCGGGGCGATCCGGTAGAGATTGTCGTCCTTGCCGCTGAGCTTTATTCCGCGGGTATAGTTCATCAAGCCGTCCACGCGGAAATGATCCCCCACGGCGAAGCCCGCCTGGATGTCGGTGCCGTAAAACTGGGCATCCACATTGGCCCACTGAAGCACGCAATCGGCGGCATTGCCGTCACCGGGGGTGGGGTCGTTGGGGCAGCTGGCGCCGGGCAGGATCATATTGGCCGCCATGACGACCGTCGGATCGTCGACCGCCTGCCCCTGAATGTAATCGTTGACGTAGCGGTAGAATCCGCGCGGCTCGAAATAGACATCGTGGACCCAATCGCCGACCAGATGGTCCAGGTGAAGATCGAAGCCGGCCACCGCTTCATAGGCCTTTTCGCTGTCCAGACCGACGTCGCCGATATAAACCCGACCGTCCGCCAAGCCGCCGGTCGCTTCCAACGGCAACCAAGTATAGCGCTGTTGGTAGGTGGGTGCGTTGGTTTTCCGAGCCAAACCGAGCACCAGGTCGAGGCTTTCCTGGAGGGCGTAGCGGAAATTCAACGCCACATCCACGTCATGTTGATCCTGGCGCCGGTCGGAGGCATTGAATCGATCCCGAAGCATGCGGGCCGCCGGCATCATCATCGCGGGCGTGCCGTCCACCTGGCCGGCGTCCATAAAGGTGAAACGATAGCGAACACCGGCGGTGACCAGCAGCTTGTCCAGCGGTGCCCCTTCCCATTCCGCGTAGGCACCATAACGATTTCGATTGACATCGTTGTAAGCGGATACGAAGAATGCGGCGTTGTTGGGGTTGGATACCGTCGCGTTGTGGACGCCCACATCTCCGTCCACCCCGACTTCCAAACTGCCCGGCCCGACGCCGGGGACGGTCAGGGCCAATTTATAACCACCGGCCTCCACATCCGTCTTCATTTCTCGCCAACGAGTCGGATCGGTAGGTGCGGGACGCAGAGAGAAATTATCCATCTTATGGTCGGCATCCTGGTAGAAACCTGCAAAGGCCAACTTCCATCCACCCCCCAGATCCCAACCGTAGTTACCGCGGAATACATCTGTATTGATGAACCGGATATCCATGGGCAAGGAAGGCGTGCCGGTGAATCCGGTATATTTATTGTCGTAGTCGAAACCGAATTCATGTCCCGCCCTGCGCAGACCGAAACCCAGGTTATAGGTCTCGCGGCTATATTTGCTGGGATTGACGCGCCGGGTGCGGTCGAAGCGGTAATCGCGCCCCCGCTCTACGCTGCCGGAAAAATGGAAGCGGTAGTTTTGGTTAGCCACCCCCAGCAAGCCGGCGCCGTAGTGTCCATTACTGACCCCCATATAACCGGCGCTGCCGAAACCTTGAAGATCGAATTGCTCGCTGTCGGTGAACCGGCTGCGGCGCGATTCGGTAATCACCGATCCTCCGAGGGTTTCCAAACCGGTGCTCACCGGCGTGACCTCTCGATATACTTTTACCGTGCGCATCAAAGCCGAAGGGATATGACTCATGCGTGAATCCATGGCATTAGGACCGGCATTTCTGAGGGCCACGCCGTTGGTGAGCACATTGACCCGCTCGGCGTAGGCGCCGCGAAACTGGGCGATCCCGGTAAGCGGGCCGTTCCGGTTCACGTTTCCGCCCGGCACCCGCTTGAGAAAATCGGAGGCATCCAAAGTCCCCGAGGTTCCCGGCTGAAGGGAGGCCGTGCCGGATTCCATGACCTCTCCCTCCACGGTCAAGGTGGGCAACTCCTCGTATTGCGCCAGGGCATATTGACCTTGGCTGGCGATGGCGGCGGCAAGTGGAGCCAGCACCCATTTTCTTTTCCCGATCTGCATAATCCCCCTCATTTATGATTTAGTTGATGATAATCAGGGTTCTTGAACTCTTTAGCTATGCAATTAACTTGCCATGATACCTAGAAAATTGATTTTACATCACCTTACCCGACCCAATTCAAACCGAATGCCTTCAAAGTGTGGGATATCACGCACCTGGTGCGGCATTTCCCGCACTTTCTGCCTCAGCGGCGAGGCGACTGACAACGATACCCCTAGCTTGCAGGGATTATGCTAATGTTTACATCCATGTCCGCAGAAGCACTGAATCCCATTTACCTGGTCGCCTTTCTCATGGGGCTGTTCAGCAGCTTCCATTGCATCGGCATGTGCGGCTCCATCATCGGGACCTTGACCTTAAGCTTGAGTCAGGAAATCCGCATGCGCAAGCAGCGGCTGACCCCCTATGTACTCAGCTACAATCTGGGCCGGATTTTGAGCTATTCCATGGCCGGCTTGATTGCCGGCAGTTTGAGGTACGCGCTGGAATTGCCATTCGGCATTCAAGGCTATCGCCTGCTCCAGATCCTGGCAGCCATTATCATGACCAGCTGCGGGTTATATATCGCCGGATGGTTCCCCCGTTTCGCCTATCTGGAAAGGCTCGGCGCCCGGCTTTGGCGGCGGATCGAACCCTTTGGACGACGTATTCTGCCGGTCACCAATCTTTCCCAGGCTTTCCTGTTCGGCATGGTTTGGGGGTGGCTGCCCTGCGGTCTGGTTTACACCGCCCTGGCACTGGCCGCCACCGCGGGCAGCCCGACTCACGGCGCGTTGGTCATGACGGCGTTCGGCGCCGGTACTTTACCCGCTGTCATGGGGGTGGGTATAATGACAAATTGGATGGTCCGTTTGGCTAGAATGCGCCGTTTTCGGTATTTCGCCGGAATCGTCATGATTCTCCTGGCTTTGCTGGCGGCCTTCCCGAAGTTGAACCCATGGGTTATGCAGCAAATAAAAATCAACGGGGTAGACCTGATGGAGAAGTTCAAATCGCTCGTCGGCCAAGCGCCGAATTTCGAAGCGTTACTGCGCTCCGCTAAGATGGTGGCGGCCACCGATGTCACCGTCCTGATCACCGGAGAAACCGGCACCGGCAAAGAAGAATTGGCCCACGCCATACAACAGTCCAGCCCCCGCGCCGACAAGCCGTTCATTACCATCAATTGCGCGGCCTTGCCCGAATCCCTGGCGGAATCGGAATTATTCGGCCACCGCAAGGGCGCTTTCACCGGCGCCATGGGCAACCACCTGGGCAAGCTTCAAGCCTCCGACGGCGGCACTTTGTTTCTGGACGAAATCGACTCGATGCCTTTCAACCTCCAGGCCAAACTGCTCCGCTTTCTCGAAACCGGCGAATGCCAGCCGGTGGGAGCCACCGGAACCGAGCGGGTGGACGTTCGGATCGTCGCCGCCACCAACGCCGACTTGGAGCGGAGAATCGCAGCCGGCGAATTTCGCAAGGATCTGTACTATCGCTTGAATGTGGTTCCCCTGGAAACCCCCTCCTTGCGCGAACGCAAAGAGGACATTCCCTTATTGGCGGCGCACTTCATTCGCCAATCCACCCGGGAGCACGGCCTGGAACCGCCCCGCCTCTCCAAGGCCGCCCAGCAGATCATCATGAACTACGAGTGGCCGGGCAACGTGCGCGAACTGCGCAACGTCTGCGAACGGCTTTCCATCCTGCTGGCCGGCCAAACCATCGAACCGACCAATTTGCCTGCGGAAATCACGCTCAATCAACCGCGCCCCAAGACCGGCATCACCCTCCCCGCCTCCGGCCTGTCCCTGGAGGAAGTGGAGATCGAATTGATTCGTCAGGCGCTGGTTCGAACCAACGGCAATCGCAGCCGTTCGGCGCGGCTTCTGGGAATCAGCCGCGACACCCTATTGTACCGAATGCAGAAATACAGTATCGGCTGAAAAACGGATTCTCTAAACCCTCTCCCGCCAGCGGGAGAGCAACCGTGTTTAAAGTCAAGTGTTTTGTGGCTGCCAAGGGGTATTATTTTTCAACATGGCATTCATGATGGTGAGCAACTTCCTCATGCAGGCGACGATGACGACCTTGGGCGGTTTGCCGGCGTTTTTGAGGCGTTCTGCAAAGGCGCGGATGACCGCATTACAGCGTATCGCCGAGATCGTGGCCATGTATAGCACGGCGCGAACCTCGGAGCGACCACCCCAGATGAAGCGCTTGCCGCGATACTGGCCACTGTCGTTGGCCATCGGCGCCACGCCGACCAGCGCGGCAATCTCGCGCCGGTTGAGGGTGCCCAGCTCCGGGCATTTTGCCAGCAACGTGACAATGGTCACCGAACCGACGCCGGGAATGCTCTTGAGCAGATCGTCCTTGGCCCGCCAGGCGTCCGACTCGCGCAACCGCCGGGTCAGGTCCCGGTCGTTCTGGTCAATCTGCTTGTCCAGCCAGGTGATATGCTTTTTCAGACTGGTTTGCAGCGGTTTCGTCGTGGCCCCATTCAATCGGAGGACCTCTTGAACCCGGATGCCGATCAACTGCCGCCGCCGATCCACCAGATCGTCCAAAGCGCGGGTGTCCGCATCCTTGAGCGGACGCGCCTGGGGACGGATGGCCCGGGCAAACGCCGCCAGCACCCCGGCATCCACCCGATCGGTCTTGGCCAGCCGGCCACTGGCCTTGGCAAAGTCGCGCACCTGGCGCGGATTGACCACCGCCACCGGCAATTCCTTACCCGCCAAGGCAGACGCAATCTGGGTTTCCAAACCGCCGGTGGCCTCGATGACGATCAAGGTCGGCCCGATCTCTTGCAACTGCAAAACCAGCTGATCGATCCCCTTGGCATCGTAGGCCACCTGCCATACCTGACCTTGAGGCTCGACCGCCCCATCCAGCGTCGCTTTCGACACGTCAATACCAACAAACTGTTCTGCATTCATTTCGTTCATGATTCCCAACCTTGCAAAAATACGGGCTTATCTGCCCAAGCAACCGTCCGGGGTATCCATGAAAACCGGTGCGACGCTCATCGCTCTCCCACGGGCTTGGTGTCCCAAGGGAGTTTCGAACTGCCGCACCGGGCCAGACATAAACCTACTCAAACAACCACTGTCCAGCAACACAAAACATACAAGGGAGATTGAGGCATCTTTTTTTGAAGCATTAAAACTTCAAAACTTCATTCCCCGCCGGGCGGCGATTCGGAGCCTGAGCGCGTTCAATTTGATAAATCCTTCCGCATCCTTTTGATCGAAGGCACCCGCATCGTCCTCGAAAGTGGCGATGTTGGCGTCGAACAAGCTGTCGGCCTCCGATTTGCGTCCCACCACGGTCACACCGCCTTTGTAGAGCTTAACCCGAACCACGCCGTTGACGCTCGACTGGGAAGCATCGATCATTTCCTGCAGCATTTTCCGTTCCGGACTCCACCAATAACCGTTATAGACCAGGGAAGCATAGCGCGGCATCGATTCATCCTTGAGGTGGGCCACTTCCCGATCCAAGGTGATGGATTCGATGGCGCGGTGCGCCTTGAGGAGAATGGTACCGCCGGGGGTTTCGTAACAACCGCGCGATTTCATCCCCACATAGCGGTTTTCGACGATATCGAGCCTTCCTACGCCGTGCTCACCGCCCAATCGGTTCAGCACTTCCAATACTTGGGCGGGGGTACGCGGCTCTCCGTCGATGGCGACCACATCCCCGCGCTCGAAGGTCAATTCCAGATATAGGGGACGGTCCGGGGCCTTTTCCGGTGCGCGGGTCCAACGCCACATCGCCTCTTCGGGCTCGGCCCAGGGATCTTCCAAAATACCGCCTTCGTACGAAATGTGCAGCAAGTTGGCATCCATGGAATAAGGCGAGGCCTGCCCCCGTTTCTTTTCGATGGGGATCCCGTGCGCCTCGGCGTAAGCCAGCAATTTTTCCCGGGAATTGAGATCCCACTCCCGCCAGGGGGCGATGATCTTGATATCGGGTCTTAAGGCATAGGCACCCAACTCGAATCGAACTTGATCGTTCCCCTTGCCGGTGGCCCCGTGGGAAACGGCATCCGCCCCCACTTCGTTGGCGATCTCGATCAACCGCTTGGCGATCAAGGGTCTGGCGATGGAACTGCCGAGCAAATATTCTCCCTCGTAGATCGCATTGGCGCGAAACATCGGAAACACGAAATCGCGCGCGAATTCCTCCCGCAAGTCATCGATGTAGATTTGCCGAATGCCCAAGGTGCGAGCCTTTTCCCGCGCCGGCTCCAATTCCTCGCCTTGACCGAGATCGGCGGTGAAGGTAACCACTTCACATTCGTAGGTCTCCTGCAACCATTTGAGGATCACCGAAGTATCCAGACCACCCGAATAGGCCAATACCACTTTGTCGATTTTATCCGCCATGAATTCAAATCACTCTCTGCTTAAAAAACAGGTCATTATACTGCAAAAGAAATGGCCGCTTGGAGCGGCCATTTTCGACAATCGATTAATAACTTTTTATAAACGCTCGCGAATCCTGCGGTAGGCGTTTTTCAGTTCCTCTCCGATAATTTTGGTCGATTTGACGATTTCATCCCTGCTGTCCTTGGTATCCCGTAGCACCTCGTCTACTTTGGGTTTGAAGTGCTCCCATTTCTTTTCCGCCTCATCCCATTCCTCTTTCAGCTCCATCCTCGCCAAATGCATTCTGACGCGCAGTTCATCCCGATCCTGCTTCAAAGTCTCGAGCAATTCGTTCAAGTCGGTTCTGGCATCCATCTCTGCATCCTCTCAAACATTCAACCCCGTTCGGAATATGGGATAAATTCACGGGAAATTCAAGCGTCCTCAAAAATCGTCGTCCAATTCGTATATATCGCCGATCTGCTCACGCAAGCGCTTCAGTTCGAAATAACGCTCCAAACGCCTCCGGGAAGCCAGCTTTTCCTGATCCTCTCGCCATTCGGAAAAAAGCTCATCCACCTCTTTTTCGAAATTGTCCGAAGAAATAGGGTCTTGATTTTCATGAAAATCATCATCCAGATCCACAACCATCGTCATTACCTCCCGCAACAGGCTGTCATCCGGTTTCAATCAACAATCGTTCCAACAAGGTTTCCGCTTGTCTCAAATAACCTCCGCCAAAAAGGTTGAGATGATTCAAAACATGGTACAAATTGTAAAGCATGCTTCTCGTTTCATAGCCCGGCCGCCTGGGCATTAGACTCTCGTAAGCGTCATAAAATGCCCCACTAAATCCCCCGAACAATTCGGTCATGGCGAGATCCGCTTCCCGGTCCCCCCAATAACAGGCCGGATCGAAGATGACCGGCATTCCCGCATCGGTCATCGCCGCGTTGCCCGACCAAAGATCGCCGTGCAGCAAAACCGGACGAGGGCGGTAATCGGCAAGCAGCCGGTCCAAGCCGACCAGCAGTCGCTCTCCCAGACGCTGGAGCCGGCCCCCGTATCCGTTTTCCGCGGCCAATTGCAGTTGCCAAGCCAACCGACGGCGGCGCCAAAAGGCCGCCCAATCGTCACAAAGCTCGTTCGGCTGAAGCGTCGCCCCGATAAAATTATCCCGAGTCCAACCGAACGCCGGCTGATCGATGGCGTGCAAAGCCGCCAATTGCTCTCCCAGACGCCGATCCGAAGCCGAATCGCGCGGCTTCAGGTGGAGATACTCCAAAACCAAATACGCCTCGGTCGCCGTATTCCCCTCGCAGATGGGCAAGGGCACCCGCACCGTCCCGGTGGCGGCCAGCATCCGCAAACCCTCCGCCTCGCCGGCAAACGCATTAGACAAATTCGGTTCGGCGAGTTTCACAAAAAAGTGCTCTCCGACTCCGCTGATTCGATAGGCGGCGTGAATGCATCCGCCGCTCAAGGGAAGCGCATGCATCACTTCAAACCGATGACCCACCGCGGCACGAATGGAAGCTTCTATTTCCCGCCAGTTCATCGCCTAGAAGATCTGGAAAAAGTTTGGCATTATAAGCACATATCGGTTGAAAGTAATCAATCATGTCATACCGATTTGGGATCCGACTGGCTACGCTGTCGGCACTGGCCGTTGACTCGGCAATCGCGAGGTCCGTTATGGCGCTTACCCTCACTTCCAACGAATTCGATCATAATGAGAGCCTTCCCGCCCTCTACACATGTGACGGGGAAAACGTCTCGCCCCCGCTGAAATGGTCCGGGATTCCCGAGGGAACCCGAAGCTTGGCCCTGATCGTGGACGATCCGGACGCGCCCGATCCCCGCGCCCCCAAAATGACCTGGGTGCACTGGGTGCTTTACAATCTCCCCCCCGATTCGGCTGAACTTCTCCAAAACGCAACTCGGGCCCAGCTGCCCTCAGGAACTCGAGAGGGACTCAACGATTGGAAACGGACCGGCTACGGCGGACCTTGCCCTCCCGTAGGCAGGCACCGTTATTTCTTCAAACTTTACGCTTTGGATACCGTGTTGCCAGACCTGGGCCAGCCCACCAAACAACGGCTGGAAGAAGCCATGGCGGGGCACGTTTTGGAAGAAACCGCGTTGGTCGGCACTTACGCACGCGCTCACTAAGCCTTTGTTTCTCTAAACATTTATGTTCCTACTCCAAAGGCTTGCCGTCCTCGATGGACGGCAACGTTTGCTCTTAACTTATATTTTTTTTCTGAGCCTTTGTTTTTTCACTGTCATTCCCGACGGCAAAATCGTATGGGCCTTGTACGCGGGATTGATCGTACCCGCCTCCTGGCGCTTCCTTCCCGAGCTTTGGCGCACCGTAGCGGCAAGCCGCCTCTATTGGAGCTTGTTGCTTTATCTGATTTTTTTGTTGGCAAGCCTCTTCTGGTCTCCGCACGTGGAACTGAAGCCGTTATTGGCGAGAATGGCGGGCGCCGCCACCATGGCCCATTTCATCCTCTTGACGGCCGGACTGCGCACCTGGCATTTCCAAACATTCGACCGCCATCTCGGTTGGCTTTGTTGCTGGGTCGCCTTATCGGCGCTGGGGGTCATGCTGGTGTGGTATGGTCAGCACCCCTTTCCCGAATCGCGCATGGAAGGTCTCGGATACCTGGATCATCCCATCCGTAGCGCCGCCGCTTTCGGACTCTTTGCATTGATTGCCTGGCATGGGATGAGCGGCTCCCTCCAGGTTGCCGGTCGTCTCGCCTACGGAGTGATATTTGCGGTCATTCTCGCCTATATTTGCTTGAGCTGGACCCGCAGCGTACTGGTGGCGATGGGTGCGGCCTTATTTTGTCTCCATATCCTGACACCCAGTAAACGCATCGGGCTATACCTGATCGCTTTCGGAGCGGTGGCCGCCCTGGTGCTAGGCACGATACTACCGGATCTCACCGCTCAACTGATCCGTGCCATGCCTTATCGCCCTTATATTTGGATGGATTCATTTGCCCATGCGCTGCAACACCCCTGGTTGGGACAAGGCTACCTCGCCGCGCCCGATGGCGTCACCCGATTGCCCGACGGCACCACGTTCCATTACGGCGATTCCCATAGCTTTTTCCTTGCCAATTTCAGGAGAGGTGGTGTCCTGGGGCTGGGTTTGACACTTTGGACGATGGGATACAGCTTGTTTATCACTTTCAGAAGCGGCCGCCTATCCGGGAATTTTTTACCGTTTGGGCTGCTGATTTACGGTTTTCTTTGCATCACACCCAACGAATGGGAACTTTTAACCGGTACCAAGGAAGGATGGATTTTCTTTTGGTTTCCCCTGGGGTGGGCGATCAGCGAAGAACTGCTTTATTTGAATAGCCCCCGAATTCGATCGATCACTTCAGGAAGCACATCGATCGCTTCTCCTTGCGGCACCCACTCATCCAGTTGTGATTTGGAAATGCCCGCCTCCCCGTCCAAGGGCAGCGCCAACTTGTGATCGTACAAATATAGGTGAACCCGCTCCAGTTCCCGCAGGTAACCGATCAACCCCACCTCAAACGCCCAGCGCGCCAACCGGGATCCGAATGCGCTCGGCTCGGATCGATATAGCCCATGCTCGATCAGCCACCGATAAACGGCATGCAATCGCGGATACTTGATGGGCAGTGGATAAATCGCCAAAGGTTTACCGAGTCGGGCCACTTCCACCATCATGGAGACACTGTCGCCGGTCACCACGAAGGCGTCGGCCAATCCCAAGAGACCGAGATAGGGGTTATCGTGAGCCCCCTCTCCCCAACCGTAGACAGGCGCGCCGCTTTTTCGAAGCTCGGCCAGGACTTCCGGCGATGTCCGGCGGCTGGCGCAAAAATATAATGAACCTTGGCCTGCCAAGGCCCTGCTTTTGGCCACTAAGTCTTGGGCCACCCGGCGATCGAAACGATACGGCTTGGTGGCTCCCCCCACCAATACGGCCACCAATGGCCGCGCCATGGAAGCCAACCGAGGCTGCCAAATCTCTTTCGCTTCATTTATTTTCTCCAGGGATGGAAATAATAGCGGCAAACCCATCGAAATGAGTTTGGGGTGAGGAGGCAAACGGTATTGCAAAGGGGCGAGAATCAAATCGTAGGGATCGAAACCGCGTTTGGGGCGACCGAGCAAAACGATTTTCGTTTTGCCGCCGGCTTGCCTTTTGACCCAAAGCGCCGCCATGATGGGGCGCCGCCCCACAGTGAGGATCAAATCCGGCCAGGGAGGTGACAATGAACCGGAGCGGGTCAAGTCCACATGATGAAGAGAAGCGTTCACCTTAGGCTTGCCTTTGACGAAAGGTGGCTTAAAATGGAGCACTTTCCATTCGACCGGCCAGCCCAACGCTTCGGCGATGGCGCGGACTTGGGCATTGTCGCCCGATTTATCTCCGACGATTAACCAGACACGCGGACTTTTTCTTTGCATTTCGACCAAACTCCATGACTTCGGAAACCACCTGGCTCCACCAACCCGGCCCTGCGGCATCTTGCACCATCATCGCAGAGGTGGCCCAGGCTCACGACGGAAGCCTGGGCACGGCCCACGCTTTTATCGATGCCATCGCCGAAACGGGCGCCGATGCGGTCAAATTCCAAACCCATATTGCCGATGCGGAGAGCACCCCCGGCGAACCCTGGCGGGCGCGCTTCAGTCTACAAGATGAAACCCGCTATGACTATTGGAAGCGGATGGAATTCACTCCCGCCCAATGGCGGGGACTCAAAGCGCATTGCGAAGACAGGGAACTTTTGTTCTTGAGCACCCCTTTTTCCGAGCAGGCTTTCGAACTGCTCGAATCCATCGGCGTCGCCGGTTGGAAAGTGGCCTCGGGAGAGCTGACCAACCGTCCCCTGTTGGAAAAAATGGCGCGCACGGGACGTCCTCTTTTGCTTTCCACCGGAATGAGCGCCTTGGCGGAAATCGATCGAACGATCGCTTGGCTCGAACCTTTCAAAATCCCGTCGCTGGTCATGCAGTGCACTTCCGCCTATCCGTGCCCGCCGGAAAGCATCGGCCTCAACAATATTTCCCTGTTTCGGGAGCGATACGGCGCCAGCGGGCTTTCCGACCACTCGGGCAAAATTTTCCCGAGCCTGGCCGCCGCCACCTTAGGCGCCCAGGCGGTCGAAGTCCACGTCACCTTGAGTCGACGCATGTTCGGACCGGACGTGCCCGCCTCCGTCACCGTCGAGGAACTCGAGCAGCTGGTCACCGGTATCCGCTATCTGGAAACGGCCCTCAATCATCCGGTGGACAAAACCCACTTGCCCGAATCGGTGGCGGAACTCAGGCCGATATTCATGAAAAGCGTGGTGATCAATCGCCCCCTTAGCGCCGGTACCCGACTGGAACGAGACCACCTCGCCGCGAAGAAACCCGGCACCGGTATCCCCGCTCATGACCTGGAGCAGGTGGTCGGCAAACGCCTGCGCCGCGATGCCGCCGCCGATCATCTCCTGACCTGGGCAGATTTGGAAGATTGATGACTCAAAAAAAACGCCGCAAAATTTGCGTGGTGATTACCGCGCGCCCCAGTTACGCCCGCTTCCGCACCGCCATGGAGGCGATCGCCCGCCACCCGGAGCTGGAGCTTCAGATCATCGTGGCCGCCTCGGCGATTCTGGAACGCTTCGGCTTTCCCGACCGGGTGATCGAAGCCGA
The DNA here is from genome assembly GCF_000421465.1 of Methylohalobius crimeensis 10Ki. Classification (NCBI taxonomy): domain Bacteria; kingdom Pseudomonadati; phylum Pseudomonadota; class Gammaproteobacteria; order Methylococcales; family Methylothermaceae; genus Methylohalobius; species Methylohalobius crimeensis. Next base: position 1,495,086 of record NZ_ATXB01000001.1, on the reverse strand, counting down.
TGGCTTCAAGATCGATTACAAACTGCATACCATGCTCGAAGGCGGCAATCTGATCACCGCCGCCAAATCCACGGGGCTCGGCATCATCGAACTCGCCTCCGCCTTCCAAACCCTCCAATCGGACGGGGTGATCACCATCGCCGACCGCTTCGAAACCTTGTCCACGGCGGTGGCGGCTTCCTACATGAATATTCCCCTGGTTCACATTCAAGGCGGCGAAATCACCGGCAATATCGACAACAAGGTGCGCCACGCCATCACCAAGCTGGCGGATCTCCACCTGGTGTCCTCGGACCCGGCGCGCCAACGGGTCATCGCCTTGGGGGAGGAGCCGGACAAGGTTCACGTCACCGGTTGCCCTTCCATCGACATCGCCGCCCAGGTGCGGGAAGATCCGGAAATCGGGGTGGATATTTTCGACGCCTATAAAGGCGTCGGCCCGCGAATCGATTGGCACCGTCCTTATCTGGTGGTCCTGCAACACCCGGTCACCACCGAAACCGAATCGGCCAAACAACAAATCGACGAAACCTTGCATGCGGTGTATGAAAGCAATCTTCCCGCCCTGTGGTTCTGGCCCAATATCGACGCCGGTTCGGACGTGGTCTCCCACGGCATCCGGGCGTTTCGGGAACGCTATCGCCCCCCCCATATCCATTTTTTCAAAAACGTGCCGCCCGAGGACTTCCTGCGTCTCGTCCACAATTCCCTGGCCATCGTCGGCAATTCCAGCGCCGGGATTCGAGAATGCGCTTTTTTGGGGGTGCCGGCACTCAATATCGGCAGCCGCCAGCACGGACGGGATCGGGGAAAGAATGTGATTGACGTCAACCCCGATCGCAGCCAGATTTTGGCCGCCATCGACCAGGTCAACCATAGCCCGCGCCCGGCACCGGATCATCTTTACGGAGACGGCGCCGCCGGCGAGCGCATCGCCCAGATTCTCGCCACCACACCGTTGAGTTTCAAAAAATGAGCGATCGCCTTCCCGTCTTCCTGCCGGTGGAAATCAAAACCCGGGAGTTGGACGCCATGATCCTGCTCGCTTGCGTGCTGGCCGAACAGGGCCATTCGGTCTATCTTGGCGATCGGGACCGGCTCAAGCCGCTCGCCCATCGCCTTCCCCGAGGCATTTATCTGGGCAAGAGCGTGACCGGTGACATGGAAAAATTCTACCGTCACTTGCGCCAACTGGGGCATACGGTCACCGCCTTGGACGAAGAAGGGTTGGTGATTTATTCCCCCGAGATCTACAAGACCCGTCGAGTAGGCGCCGGAACCTTGCAGCAACCCCAAGCGCTCTTCGCCTGGGGGGAAGCCAACGCCACACTTTGGCGCGACTATTTCGGCTCCCGGGAAGGGGGTAAAATCCATGTCACCGGCAATCCCCGCTTCGACCTGTTCCGCTCTCCCTTACGCGAGCTATATCGAAAACAAGCCCAAAACCTCAGAGACCGTTACGGCCCCTACCTCCTGTTCAACAGCAATTTTCACTGGGTCAACACCCGCAAGGCGGCCGCCACCCGGCTCCCTTCTCCGGCAGATGTGGCCTCGGGGAAATTCCCCACTCCCAAGTTTTACAACCCGGACCTGGCGCGCTATCGAATCGCACTGTTTCGCGCCTACCTGGAAGCCCTCCCCGAGTTGGCCGCATCGTTTCCGGAATTGCAGTTCATCCTCCGGCCACACCCGGCCGAAAGCTCCTTTCCCTGGCAGCAAGCCACCGCGCATCTGAACAATTGCCACGTCATCTACGAAGGCGAAGTGACCCCCTGGATCCTGGGCAGTCAAGCGGTTCTCCATCACAGTTGCACCACGGCGGTGGAGTCCTTCGTCCTGGGCAAGTCGGTTATCTGTTACCGTCCCCTCCGCGACGAAGCGCTCGATCCCCCCCTGCCGATCCAGCTGAGTCTGGAGGTCGCCAGCGTTAACGAACTCAAAGACACCCTGGCCGCCGTCCTCAAAGAGGAAACGGATCTCAAGGCCCGCACCGCCCAGGGCGAGGTGTTGAAGCGCCACCTGGCCGCCGCGGAAGGACCGCTGGCCTGCGATCGAATTGCCCGAATATTCAAAGCGTTGCCGCCTCAGACCGCTTCCCTCGGGGAACGCCTGGCCGGCAGAATGCGAATCGCGCGGAAGCAAATCAAACGCCAAATGAAGGGCAAATCCAAGCAGCGCATGTTCGCCGACCTCTATCCGCCCACCCCGGTCGCCTACGTCGAGGCACAAACGAAATCGTTCTCCCGCTTACTGAACCGTTTCCATTCGGTCGCGGTGACCGAATTGGAGACCAACCTCTACCGGATTCAAGATGTGGAAAGATAAATCCGTACTGGCCATCGTTCCGGCCCGCGGCGGCAGCAAAGGCATACCCCGCAAGAATTTGCGCACCGTCGGAGGCAAAAGCCTGATCGGCTGGACCGCTCGCCTGATCGAGGAATTGCCCTGGATCGATCAAGCCCTGTTGAGTACCGACGATGCGGAACTGGCGGAAGAAGGACGCCGGGAAGGCCTTCCCGTGCCCTTTTTTCGCCCCCCGGAACTGGCCACCGATACCGCCTTGGGCGTCGACGTCTGGCGCCACGGGTGGCTGGCGGCCGAAGACCATTACGGTTGCCGGTTCGATTTGAGTCTCTATTTGCAACCCACCACGCCCCTTCGCACGCCCGAGCAAATCGCACGGACGGTGGAAACCTTATGGTCGGGGCCCTTTGAGGCGGCGACCACCATTGCGCCGGTGCCGGGGCATTTCGTTCCCGAGAAAATCCTGCGCCTGGACGATCAAGGACGGGTCCAACCCTATCTGGAAAAATTCGTCTCCAACCGGCAAACGGCGTCCCGTTATTACTATCGCACCGGCGCCTGCTACGCCGCTTGGCGGGAGGCCGTCGTGGAGCGGCGTCAAATCGTCGAATCGGCTTGCGCGGGGGTCGTCATCGACGAATACACGGCCAACATCGACGACCCCATCGATCTGGCCTTCGCCGAATTCCTGTACCGGCGACAAACTTTCTCAACCCAATCCTCTGAAGGTTGATATGGACGCGTGTGATCTTTGTCTGGCCGATGACGCCGTTATCGTCTCCGAACCCAACCCGCCTCAGCAAGGGCGGATCGCCCTGTGTCGGCGCTGCGGCTTGTTTTTCGCCCGCCCGCGCCTGACTCCGGAAGCGCTGGAGTCCTTCTATCGCAGCGACTTCACCGGGGATGCGGGCGCCCGGGCCATCACCGGCGAGGAGGGGCTGCCCACGCCCAAGAAAGTCCGCTCCGAGGAACGGCGCGTAAACCGCTGGGCACTACCCCTGATCCGCCGGCATATCGATTTGACCGGAAAAATCGTGCTCGATCTGCGCTCGCGCTCGGGCGCCTTGGCATCCGCCATGACATCGGAAGGCGCTCAAGTCATTCCCGTGGATCCCTTTCCGGCCAACATCGACTATGCCCGAAAGCACCGCAAACTCGGGCGAGCGCAACAAATGCCCATGACGGAATTGCACCGTTTGGCGGACATTCCCTCCGCATCGATCGACGCGGTCACCGCCTTGACCGTACATCTCCTCGCCCATTTACTTTCCCCCCGGGAGTTTTTGCACAACGCCCTGCGCATCTTGAAACCGGGAGGATGGCTATTCTTGCTGGAAAAAGACGTCCTGCGTCCCAACTACAATGTCGCCCGCCCCACCCCTTTCGCCTCGGGCCAAGCCCACCAATACCACCTCACCCGGGAAAGCATGGCGCTTTATCTGAAAGCGGCGGGCTTCGAGGTAGTTCAGTGCAGCATCGATCCCATCCAAGCGACCGGCCAGAACCGCGTGATCGTCGTCGTCGCACGCAAACCCGATTCGGCCGTTACGCCGACCGACCTGTTCTTGCAGCCGGTGGCGATCGCCCCGATTCTGGCCAAAACCAGGCGCATCGAACACTTTTGGTACGGCTATGCCTTGTGGGGAAAGGGGCGGCGCAAATGGCGCAAAATCAAACGACTACTGCAAACGTTGTCCTAATGCTACAATCTGTAGGGTTAAAACAAAGCCACAGGCACCGAACATGAATCTGGAGCGAATCAAGCAGCTAAAACGCCGCGCCATCATCAAAACGGGCAAGGCCCTCACCCGAACGGTGGACCGCTTTCTCGCCAGCCAATCCCTGATCGGCGACGCGCCCGCCTTCGAGGCCGACCAATTCGATTGGGTGCCCAGTCTGGAGAAAAACTATGCGCCAATCCAAAAGGAAGCCGAAAAGCTCTTGCAGGAGCGGGATCTGATCCCCGCCTTCCACGAAATCTCCCCCGACCAGACCCGGATTTCCAAAGGGGATCACTGGAAGACCCATATCTTGTACGGCTTCGGTCGCCGCATCGAACAAAACTGCGAGCGCTGCCCGGAAACCGCCAAGGTCCTGGAGTCCATCCCCGGCCTGATGACCGCTTGGTTTTCCATGATCGACCCGGGCTATCACATTCCGCCCCACCGGGGACCCACCAAGAGCTTTACCGTCTGCCACTTGGGATTGATCGTCCCCAAGGAAAAGGACCAATGCTATTTGCGGGTGGCCGATCGCAAACTCACCTGGGAAGAAGGCAAATGCTTCGTCTTCGACGACACCTTCGACCATGAAGTACGCAACGACACCGACGAACACCGGGTCGTCCTCCTGGTGCATGTGGAACGCCCCTTGCGCTGGCAGGGAAAAATCGTCAGCCGGCTGATGCTGGCGTTGATCAAGGCGTCCCCCTATGTCAAGGACGGGGTCAAGAATATGCAGCGCTGGGAAGACCGGTACGCGGCGGCCCTGCGCCGCATGGAAAACCAACCCGTCAGTCAGGACGGTTAAAATACATGAACCCCAAACCGAAACCCTGCGCAACGGAAATGGATCTTCCGTTCTTTCCCGATTTTTTCCTGGTCGGAGCCCCCCGTTGCGGCACCACCGCCATGAGCCATTATCTCGGCCATCATCCGCAGATTTGTTTTTCCAAACCCAAAGAACCCCATTTCTTCAGCCTGATCCGCAAGCGCCATCCCGATCTCGACGAGCATTTCTATCTGCGCCATTGCTTTTCCCATTATGAACCTGCTCGCCATAAAGTCATGGGAGAAGGGTCGGTGTCCTACCTGTACGACCGGGATGCCATCGAGCGCATTTTGACCCTGAATCCGGGGGCGCGTTTCATCGTCATGGTGCGCAACCCCGTGGATCTGGTCTATTCCTATCATTCCCGTTTGGTCGCCCTCCTGGACGAAGACGAAGCGGATTTCGCCACCGCCTGGCGGCTGCAGGAACGACGCAAGCAAGGAGAACGCCTGCCCAAAGCCTGCCGCAACCCTTTCTTGCTGCAGTATGCGGAGATCGGTAGTTTGGGAAAATATCTCGAGCGGTTTTTCCAACAGGTCGGCCGGGAGCGCTGCCTGGTGCTGGTATTCGACGATTTCATCGCCGATCCGCTCTCCGTCTATCGGCAAGTGCTCGAATTCATCGGCGTCGAGTACGACGGTCGGACGGCGTTTCCGCCGCGGGCGAGCCACAAATATCCGCGCTTCAAATGGTTGCAGCGCTGGCTGAAACGCCCGCCCACCCAGGTACAAAGCTTTCTGGTTCATCTGGAGCACCAACGAAAAAGAAAAAAAACCAAGAAGAAACATCCGATTAAACGGTTGCGCAAATGGTTGCTGAGCAAAAATCTTGTCTATCGCCCCCGCCCCCCGATGGCGAATGATCTTCGGAAAGAACTCGTAGCCACTTTCCGAGAAGACATCGATTTGCTCGGTTCCCTTTTGAATCGCGATCTGAGCCAGTGGAAAGATTCTTCTCCCCCCACCCAACCCTCCCCCGCTGGGGGGAGGGCCAGGGAGGGGGCAAACGCCCTCAAGGCAATCTCCCGGCCCTCTCTCCTTCTAGGAAAACAAAGGGAAGTGCCTGTAAACCTTTTTTCAGGGAAGAAAAACGGGTTTGCGGAATACTACCGGCGCACCTCCATACACCACACAATTTATGTATAGGTGCTTAAACTATTAACGAAACGCCCCTTCGCGATAGAGTCGCCACAACACGCCCCAACCATAAACCAGGGGACGGCGGCGGGCGCGGGGCGGAACTTCGATCTTCCGACCGGTATGGCGCTCCAGCTTCCAGACGATATAGTCCACCCCGCCCTGGAAGGTAAACAGAGACTTGATCAGGCGCAGCAGGGACAAACCTTTCCCCTGGAGGAAGCGCAGCGCCCATCCGGCTTTGGCGATCCTTCGAGTCGCATTGGGAATGGCAAAGCAGTAGCGTCCGTTCTCGCACTGCGTCGTCCAGGGAAGTTCTCGCAATAAGGGAGGCGTCAAGATTTGGTAGAAATCCGCGGCATAGTCGAATAACTGCTGTGCCCTGGCGGCGGCGTTTTCAGCGCGAAGCTCGGCCCGATAACTCAACCGCAACCCCCTCTGCCATAACTCGGGCAAGGTAAGACACGCCGAACATGCGGGAACGGTCCGCCGGATGAATGTCCGCGCCGCCTCCACAAGCCGTTCAGAGATCCAGTCGGCGGTATCGGAATCGCGTCCGTAGAGCAAGCGGCAAGGTTGCGCGAAGCGCCCCCAGAGATAGGAGTGGAACCATTGGCTCACGCCCGCGGCGAAATCTTGCCGCGATAAGACCGCATACTTGACCCGGAGGGGACGCCCTTCAACCTCTATTTCCAAATAAAAGACATTGGGCGGCAAGAGACGATTGGCCCACGCCTGCCAGCGGTGTACATAGACGCTGGTATAATCGTCCACCAGCACATATAAATCCACTAGGCCATCGAAAGGATCGCCGCTGCGGAGACAGGAGCCGTACATGAGCACCGCGGCCACCCCGGCACCGTGCAGCTCACGCAGTTTTTCCACCAACGGGGCAACCGGCGCGAATGCCGGGGCTTGAATTTGACCACTCATCCAATGACGCAAACTTTCCGTCTCGCCCATTTATCCGATCCTCATCTCACTTCGCTCAATTCGATTTCTCTTCGGCAACTTCGGGGAAAACGCCTGTTGGGGTATCTTTCCTGGCAACTCAAACGCCGCCACGAACACCGGCCCGAAGTGTTGGAAGCCTTGCACCGGGACTTAAAAGCTCAAGATCCGGACCATATCGCCGTGACCGGCGATCTGACCCAACTGGGACTGCCATCGGAATACCTTCAGGCGGCGGACTGGCTGGCCCGCCTGGGCCGACCCGAACGAGTCACGGTCATTCCCGGCAATCACGACCGTTATATCGCCACTCGGTGGGAAGAATCCCTAAAGTTTTGGGAACCCTACCTGCTCGGCGATCACCGCGCGAATCCCCGGATTTTCCCCGCCCTCCGACGGCGCGGACCCATCGATCTGATCGGCATCGATTCGGCCCCTCCCAGCGCGCCCTTCCTGGCCACCGGCACGCTCGGCAGGACTCAATTGGAAAGTCTGTCCGCTTTGCTCGGGCGCCCCCCCGATCCGGGTCGTTGCCGGATTTTGCTGATCCATCACCCCCCCCATCCGGAAGCGGTCAAACACCGCAAACGTCTGACCGACGCCGCCGCATTGAACGACATCCTGCGTCAACACGGAAGCGGGCTGATACTTCACGGCCACAGCCACTATTGGCAGCTCCATTGGCTCCCCGGCCCGAGCAAACCGATTCCTGTGATCGGCATCCCCTCCGCTTCCGCCCGGGGGCGGAAACGCGGTTATCGCGCCCGCTACCATCTCTACCACCTGATCCCCCGCACCGGCGGCTTCGAGATCGAGGTGGAAATTCGCGGCTACTGCACGCCGACCGGATGTTTCCACCCCGAAGGACGGTTCCGTTTGGATGTCGGCGGTTAGGGCAGAAACGACCGGCCGGTCGCCCCCACTGCGATGTCTGCCCCCTAATGCCGGCACCAAGCCCATACCCCCACGGTTAAAACCAAGATCGCGGCAGTCGGCGTCAACGCGGTCAACAAGGGAGGGATGTTGAGAAGCAAACCGGTATTGGCGACCACCTGGGTGGCCAGAAAATAAAGCACCCCCACCACGAGCGAAAACGCGACCTGCCATCCCAATCCCTGGGCGCGGGGGTTGGTCAGGATCAGGGGAATCAGAAACGGAACCATGACCGCCATTCCCACCGGCAACAATACTCGCTGCCAAAACAACAATTCATAGCGCTCCGATTTTTGTCCGCTGCCGCGCAAATAGCGCATGTAGCCCCAAAGATCGGATAGGGACAAGGTTTCCGCCGGGAGCTTCAAACTTTGCAGTTGCTCGGTAGTGAGGAAAGACTGCCACGACCATTGCGGCTGACGCTCGGTCTTTAGCACCCCCTCGCGCCAGTGCTTCAAGGTGACGTCCTGCAGCAACCATTTACCGCCTACCTGGATCTCGGCGTGGCTGGCATGAATAAAGTCCAGCAAGCGACCGTCGTCATCGAAATGATAGATGTCGATATCTTGCGGGATGCGCCCGTGCACGATGCTGCGCACATTCATGAACCAATGCAGATCCCGGGACCAAAACCCCTGCGCGGTTCGCAATGCGTCACTATCGGTCAACGCTTGATGCCGATGCAGAAACCCCCACTGTTGGCTGCGCGGTGCGACAAACTGCGCCACCAGACCCAACCCGACCGCCAACATCAAGACGATTTTCAATAGCGCCACCGCGATCTGGCCCACCGACATGCCGGCGGCGCGCATGGCCAACAGCTCGCTCCCCCGGGCCAATCCAGCTAAAGCAAAACTGCCTCCCATGAGAACGCAAACGGCGGAAAACTCGATCAGCTTAGTGGGAAAAGTCGACAACACATACAAAAAAGCGTCGGCCATTCGATAGCTGCCTTCCCCCACCTCGCTGAGTTCGTCGATGAGATCGAGGAAGCCGAACAAGGCCAACAAAACCAAAAGGACCAGCAAATAGCCTTTGAGAAAATTAAACCCGAGGTAGCGCTCTAAGATATCCACGGTTCAACCCAAGGTTTGTAGCCGAAACAAGCGCCAACGGCCGGTAATCAACGGCCAATACCAGACCAAGACGCACATTAGCAACAGGGCATCCGGCCACCAGGCTCCGGGCACCGGGCCCACGACCCCTTCTTTCACCCAGGTCTTGGCCATGCCGATGAGATTGTAATAGACGGCGAATAGGACGATCGCCAAAATCGTCTTTATATATCTGCTTCGTCGGGGCGCGGTGCGGCTCAGGGGAACCGCCAGCAACGCCAGGAGTATCGCGCTCACGGGACGTAAAATTCGCCACTGCAGCTCGGCGATATCCTTGGGGTCTTCAGCCCCCCACAATTGACTCGTGGGCGCGGCTTTGCTGCGGTATCCGAGCGGCTCCGGCGCACCGTCCAAAAACAAGGTCAAGTGCCGAAAACGTAAAGTCATATCCGAACTGCCGCTGGGGTCCACTTCGTAGGCATAGCCGTTTTGGAAAATCAAAGGCGTCGCCCCTTGCTCCCTTTCTCCTTGAGTCAAGGAATCGGCGTAGACGACTTGGACTTTATCGTCGGCCTGATCCTGACTGAAAAAAACCCGGCGCAGTCGCCCCTCGGCCCGATCCACCTTTTCGGCGAAGAGGACGTAACCGGCGCTTTGACTGGCGTGGAAGCGTCCCGCTTCAAGCTTATTGACATCAAACTCCGCTTCCGCGCGGTTTTCGATTTGATAGCTTTGCGTATAGGCCCAGGGGCGGATCAGGATGGCGAAACAAGCCACCACCGCGGCCACGATCAGTCCCAAGCGGAAGGTCGTCCAGGCCACCCGACCTTCGCCATAGCCGCAGGCCGCCATGGCGACCATCTCCGAATCGGCGTGCAGCCGCCCCAAACCCATCACCACCGATAAATACAGGGCAATGGGGAAAAGCACCTCCAAGGCAATCAGTATTTTAAGCGCGATCAATTGCCAGACCACGTCCATCGGCAACAAACCCGCCACTGCATCGGACAGCATACGGGCACTGCTGTAACTGCCGAACAACAAAATGAACAACAGACAAGTCGCCGCAAATGGACGCAAAATTTCGCGCACCAGATAACGGTCGAGGACCAAAAACCTTACGGGTATCACCCTTACCCCTCAAGTTAGAAAATCGTTTAATCGCGCGACATTCGCTTTATAATTCATCGTAACGAAAACCAAACGGGTTGATTTTTGCGCTAGCCATGAGTAAAGCCGACGGCTTGGGGATGGAACGCTCGCTTTGCTAAGATTAAAGGACCATTGTACCAACGCTGCCCTGGGGAATATACGATCCGATGCTGGACCCCGCCCGACCACCCGCCTGAAATTCCCATGAAAAAGTCACTCGCCGACTATCTCGATACTTCTCCATTTTACGGCGGTAACGCCGCTTTTCTAGAGGCCCTGTATGAACAATTCCTGAGCGACCCGGCAAGCGTCCCGCCCCACTGGCGGGAGCACTTCCGGATACTCCAGCGACGCATGCCGTCCCACCCCGACATTCCGCATGAGGCAATCCGGCGCCGTTTCCAGGAAATGCCTCCATCGCCACGCGTTGCCCGGCCTGAAGCGGCCGGAGCCGCGCCTTGCAACAAACAAATCGCGGTCAACCAGCTGATCAATCGATATCGGCTGATGGGGCATCGAACTGCGGAAACCAATCCCTTGCCCCTGGCTCCCCGACCTTATCTGCCGGAACTGGATCCGATCTATTACGGCCTTTCCGATAAAGACCTGGACGCCGAATTCGACGCCGCCACCCTGGCCAATGGAAAACGGATGAAATTGCGCGAGATTCTGGCCAAGGTCAAGCGGACCTATTGCGGATCGATCGGCAGCGAAATCATGCATATCCTGCAGACCGAGATCCGGCAGTGGCTCCAGGAAAGGCTGGAGACCACCGAAGCCCGCCAGAGCGTCTCCCCGGCCCAGCAAAGTCAGTTACTCAAGGGATTGATCGCCGCCGAAGGCATCGAAAAATATCTCCACCGACGGTACGTGGGACAGAAACGCTTTTCCTTGGAAGGCGGCGAAACCCTCATCCCTTTATTGGACGAACTCATCCAGCAGGCCGGCGCCAAAGCAGTACGCGAAGTGGTGATCGGCATGGCCCATCGGGGCCGGCTGAATGTCCTGACCAATATCCTGGGCAAGCAGCCCCAATTATTGTTCGAAGAATTCGAGGGCCGCGGCCGCCCCTTGGAAGGAACCACCGGCGACGTCAAATATCACATGGGGTTTTCCTCCGACGTGGACACCCCCGGGGGGCCGGTCCATTTGGCCTTGGCGTTCAACCCTTCCCATCTGGAAATCATCGATCCGGTGGTGGAGGGATCGGTCAGGGCGCGCCAGGATCGTTACGGAAAGGATGGCCATAACCGAATTCTACCGCTTCTGATCCACGGCGATGCCGCCTTCTCCGGCCAGGGGGTGGTCATGGAAACCCTGCAAATGGCGCAAACGCGCGCCTTTCACACCGGCGGCACGATCCACATCGTGGTCAACAATCAGATCGGCTTCACCATCAGCAATCCCTTCGATGCCCGCTCCACCACCTACTCCACCGACGTGGCCAAAATGGTGGAGGCGCCCGTTTTTCACGTCAACGGCGACGATCCCGAGGCGGTGTTGTTCACGCTCAAGCTGGCACTGGATTTTCGCATGACCTTCAACCGCGATGTGGTGATCGATTTGGTCTGCTACCGCCGTCACGGCCACAACGAAGCCGACGAACCGGGGGTCACCCAACCGGTGATGTACCGCCACATCCGTCAATACCCCAGCGTGGCTACCCTTTACGGCAAGCGGTTGACGGATGCGGCAGTCATCGACCCCGAAACGCCCAAGGCGATGGAGGAGGCGTATCTGCAAGCCTTGGAACAAGGCCATCCCAACTTGCGGCCGGTGGCGCAAAACGGGCACGTCACTCCCCGGGCGCCTTGGCACCGCTATTCCGATAAGCGTTGGGACAGCCCTTACGAATCCGGCGCTCCGCTCGCCAAGCTCCGGGAATTGGCCCATTCGTGGCTGACCTTTCCGGAGGGTTTCGAACCCCATCCGCGGGTGGCCAAAGTCTGGGAGGAACGTCTCAAAATGACCGCCGGCGAAACGCCGGTGGACTGGGGATACGCCGAAAACATGGCTTACGCCACCTTGCTTTCGGACGGCATCGCGGTGCGTCTGACCGGCCAGGATTCGGGGCGCGGCACTTTCTTCCATCGCCACGGCATCGTTTATCACCACCGTACCGGCGAACCGCTCGTCCCTCTGGAAAAACTCGCCTATCAACAGCAGGCCCGGTTTTATCTCTACGATTCGCTCCTTTCGGAAGCAGGGGTGGTCGGCTTCGAATACGGTTACAGCACCGCCGAGCCCGAAACCCTGGTGATCTGGGAAGCCCAATTCGGGGACTTCGCCAACGTCGCGCAGGTAGTCATCGACCAGTTCATCAGCTCGGGGGAAGCCAAATGGGGGCGTCTCAGCGGGCTCACCCTGTTCCTTCCCCACGGTTACGAAGGCCAAGGGCCGGAACACTCCTCCGCCCGGCTGGAACGCTTCCTGCAGTTGTGCGCCGAGGACAACATGCAGGTATGTATCCCCACCACCCCGGCCCAGATATTTCATCTGCTGCGCCGCCAGATGATCCGACCCTACCGGAAACCCTTGATCGTGCTGACGCCCAAGAGTCTTCTCCGTCACCGGCAGGCCGTCTCCAGTCTGGAAGAACTCAGCCGGGGACACTTCCAGTTGGTGATCGATGAAATCGACGGCATCGACCGCAAGAAGACTCGTCGGGCAATCCTTTGCGCCGGAAAAATCTACTACGAACTGCTGGAAAGCCGGCGCCGGGAACAACTCGATGACATCGCCATCCTGCGCCTGGAACAGTTTTATCCGTTCCCGGGTCAGGCGCTTCAAGACGCCTTGTCCCATTACCCCAATCTACAGGAATTGGTATGGTGCCAGGAAGAACCTCAGAATCAAGGCGCGTGGTATCAAATTCGCCACCGCTTTCTGCAGATCATCCCGTCCGGCGTCAAGCTGATTTACGTGGGACGCCCCCCTGCGGCCGCGCCCGCCGAAGGCACCTTCCCCATGCATGTGGAACAGCAACGCGCTATCATTGACGCCGCCCTCCATCCCGAAGTCACACTCAAGGCAGCAGCAGGTTGATTTATGGAAATTCGCGTGCCCCAATTGCCGGAATCGGTTGCCGACGCCACTGTCGCGGCCTGGCACAAGCACCCGGGCGATTCGGCCCGAAAAGACGAAAAATTGGTGGATCTGGAAACCGACAAGGTGGTCTTGGAGGTTCCCGCCCCCGCCGATGGCGTCCTGGAGGAAATTCACCACAGCGAGGGGGACACGGTCACCAGCGGGGAATTGCTGGCGACGATCAAGCCCGGCGAAGTCGCCGAAGCCCCGCCCGAACCTCGGAAAGAGCCGGCTCCAGGCGCAGAACCGGCCGCCGCTCCCGCGCCCGAAGCAGCCGAACCTTCTCCGCCCTTGAGCCCGTCGGTACGCCGCCTGATCGCCGAACACGGCCTGGACCCGAAGCGAATCACCGGCACCGGCAAGGACGGTCGAATCACCAAGGAGGACATTCAGGCCCACTTGGAGCGGAAACCGCCGGCGGAAGCCGAGCGGCCGCAAGCGCCATCCGCGCCAAGCGGGGAACGTCCGGAACAAAGGGTCCCCATGACTCGGATCCGGACCCGAATCGCCGAACGGCTTTTGGAAGTTCAGCGCAACACGGCCATGCTCACCACCTTCAACGAAGTGGATCTGGAAGAGGTCACCCGTCTGCGCCGCCGCCACGGAGAAGCCTTCGAAAAAAAACACGGCGTCAAGTTGGGGTTCATGAGTTTTTTCGTCAAAGCGTCCATCGAAGCCCTCAAAGGCTTTTCAGGGGTCAACGCCAGCATCGACGGGGAAGACATCGTTTATCACGGTTACTATGACCTCGGCATCGCGGTTTCCACCGACCGCGGTTTGGTGGTTCCCATTCTGCGCGACGCCGATCAAATGAATTTTGCCGAAATCGAAAAGCAAATCATCGATTTCGCTACCCGCGCCAAGCAGGGCAATCTGTCCCTGGAGGAATTGCAGGGAGGCACCTTCACCATCACCAACGGCGGAATCTTCGGCTCGCTCCTTTCGACGCCGCTACTCAACCCGCCTCAAAGCGCCATTTTGGGCATGCACGCCATCAAACCCCGTCCCGTCGTGGTGGACGGTCAGATCGTGGTTCGACCAATGATGTATCTGGCCCTGACCTACGATCACCGCCTCATCGACGGCCGCGAGGCGGTCCTGTTTTTGCGCACCATCAAGGAAATCCTGGAAGCGCCCGAAAGGTTATTCCTGAATATCTGACCCCTACTTCCCATCGGTCCCCGATCCACGCTGGGCAAACCCGATTCGGACAAGGAGCCTTCCTCTTTATCGACGGGGCTGAGATAATGTTTAAGATCTTCGTTTATCTGAACCCGAGTCGCTGAGAGGCTGTTTACAAAAGCCGCTCAGAACGCTCCTTCGAAAGAGGTCGGCCATGTTTCCTATTCGGGATGTGAACCCGGTCATCCGTACCCCGGTGGTGACGATCGCCATCATCGCTCTCAACGCGCTCGTCTGGGCGGGCTTGCAGGGTTTCGGTTCGCCCATACCCTTGTTGCAATCCATGTGTGACTGGGCCCTGATCCCGGGGGAATTGCTGGGACGCATCTCCGAAGGCACCGCCATCTCTCTGGCACAGAACGTGGATTGCGTGATCGAAAACCGAAGTTCCGGGCTGACCGTCTTCACCTCCATGTTCATGCACGGAAGCTGGATGCACATTATTACCAACATGTGGTTTCTCTGGATATTCGGCGACAACGTGGAGGACGCCATGGGGCGTTGGCGCTTTCTTGCCTTTTATCTTCTTTGCGGCCTGGCGGCCGCAGCGGCCCAGATCGTCAGCGATCCCGGCAGCGCGATCCCGATGGTGGGCGCTTCCGGCGCTATCGGCGGGGTCATGGGGGCTTACGCCCGCCTTTATCCCAATGCACGCGTGGAAAATGTGTTGCCACTCGGCTTTTATATTACGATTGTATCAGTGCCCGCTTATTTCATGCTGGGTTATTGGGTTCTGATTCAGATTTTGGAAGGTGTTTTTGCCGCTCCGGGCACCGGCGGAGTCGCTTTCTGGGCACACGTAGGCGGTTTCTTGGCCGGACTGATTTTGGCCGGACCGATGCATCGGTCCGATTATCTCGCCGAACATTTGGCTCAAACACCGCACCGCCGTCGATGGTAAACTTAAACGATCCCATGTCAGCCAGACAAAACCGAACCATGCCTCGTCCCTTCTGGGAAACCAAATCGCTCCGAGAAATGACCCTGGAAGAGTGGGAAAGCCTGTGCGACCGCTGTGGCCGTTGCTGTCTGCACAAGATCGAGGACATCGATACCGGCGAAATCCTATCCACCAACGTGGTCTGCGATTTATTCGACCTGGAGGGCGGAAAATGCACTCGCTACCGCATCCGCCAACAGTTGGTGCCCGATTGCATGGACTTGAAGGAAAATTTCCCGCCCTTGAATTGGCTCCCCTCCACCTGCGCTTATCGCCTGATCGCCGAAGGAAACCCTTTGCCCGGATGGCATCCGCTGATCAGCGGCGATTCGGAAAGTGTCCATGATGCCGGCGTATCCATCCGCAGCTTCGCCATTCCCGAAAGCGATGTGGATGAAATCACCGATCACGTCGTGGAAGGACTGCTCTGACTTCGCCTACCACTCCAGGATTTTCCACTGATGGGTACGCAGGCTCCATTCGATATCGCTGCGGCGTACATCCATGGTCCCGTCTCCGTCGGTATCGCGTAAATAGTAAGGAGGGCCCACTGGCGGAGTGACTTTGATCATATAAAGACGTCCCCCGATTCGATATTCCTCCACCACATTCTGGCCCCGTCGCCGAATGGTGATCTCCGGTTGCAACTCCTGCTCTTCCGCTTCCTGGGGTGGCAACGGCTCCAATTGCGGAGGACTCTCGTCCACCGCCATGGCTTGCAAACTTATCCCTAGGACTAACATAAATACCGTGGTGCGCATCAGCTCCTCCGCCATTCCCACGACTCCCATTGTTTTTTCAAGTCAATTAAACCGCCATTGCCTTGAACAGGTCAATGTCGGGTTTGCTTCTTGTCCGCCCATATAGGAAACTTTGGCCCTGTTTATAAAAACCACACATTCAAAGTAACTATGTTGGAAACAAACGACTGGTTTACCGAAGTCGACCCGGAAAACCACACGGCCTTTTCTTTACAAATAGAGCGCAAACTGCACGAAGAACAAACGTCCTTCCAAAAGATCGAAATCTATGAGACGACCGGCTTCGGCAAACTCATGGTGATCGACGGTTTTGTCATGCTGTCCAGCCGGGATAACTTTCTTTATCACGAGATGATGACCCATCCGGCACTCTTTACCCATCCCGATCCCAAGCGGGTATGGATCATCGGCGGCGGTGATTGCGGTAGCCTCAAGGAAGTGCTTAGGCATTCGGAAGTGGAGAGCGTGATTCAAATCGAAATCGACGAACGCGTCACCCGTCTTGCCGAGCAATATTTTCCCGAGCTGTGCGAATCCAATTCAGATCCTCGGGCCCAATTGACATTTGACGACGGCATTCGCTGGGTAAAAGAAGCACCGGATCAAAGCGTCGATGTCATCATCGTCGACAGCACCGATCCCTTGGGACCCGGAGAAGGGTTATTCACCGAATCCTTTTACCGCGATTGCCTACGCTGCCTGGGGTCGGGGGGATTATTGGTACAACAAAGCGAATCCCCTTTCTTCCATCCCCATATTCTGCATCCCATGCGGCAGGCCATGAAAACCGCCGGATTCCAGGCGGTGCACAGCCTGTTCTTTCCGCAGCCGGTTTATCCTTCCGGTTGGTGGAGCGCCACCTTGGCCAGCAAAGATGCGCTGGGGCAGCCTCGGGAGGAAGCGATCGAAAACCGACCCTTCCCTACCCGATACTATAATCTGGCAATTCATAAGGCGGCATTCGCGGCTCCGAATTTCTTCCTGGAGGATGCTTCTCATAGTCGATAAAGATGTGGAAAAGATTCTCCACAGCACCAAGAACGGACAGGCCGCACCGCCTGTCCGTTCGCGCATCCGTCAAGGACAAGGACTCAAACTGGAAAAATAAGCGGCCAGATTGGCGATATCTTCATCGCTGAGGCTGGCGGCCATACCGTTCATCAATGAAACCTCGCGGCTTTTTTCCCGATAGGCTGTAAGTGCTTGGCTCAGATAGACCTCTTTTTGACCGGCGAGGTTGGGATAGGAGGTCCCTTCGGGGCTAATACCGTTGGCCCCGTGACAACCGGCGCATCCTTTGGATCGCGCAAGCTTCTCGCCTGCCTCCGCATCGGCGGCCCCTACTTCACCGCCATAGAAATGCAAAGCGAATATTGTTAGAGTTGTAAATATAGTTTTTTTCATAACTCTCTTAAACCCATCGTCTATTTTTCGTTAAAATATGATCGGGAGCGGGACAGTTAGAGGAAACCTACCGAATCGCCAAGCAGTCTGTCAATAACTTCAGATGACCGCACGAAAAGTCTACGAATACCTGGAACGGATTGGCAACCTTCTTCGAGCCGAGGCACGCCAAAGCGACGAGAGCGGCCGCCTGCAACCGGTGCAACTGGAAATCCTGCATTATCTGGATATTTGCAACCGCCACAGCAACACGCCTACCGCGGTCACCGAATATATGGGCCTGACCAAAGGCACCGTCTCCCAAACCCTCAGTGTGCTGGAAACCAAGGGGTATGTCGAAAAATCGCCGGACCCGCAAGACAAGCGCGTGTTCCACTTGCATTTAACCGCCAAGGGCAAGGCGCTGGTCGCGGCGACCTCTCCTCCCAGCGTCTTGAGGACGGGCATCAATCAATTGACCCCGGCCCAATGCAGGCAACTGGAAGAGGGGTTGGCGGCCCTGCTCAAATCCATGCAATTCGCCCATCGCTTCAAAACCTTCGGGGTCTGCAAGACCTGCAAACACTTGCAAACCGCGAAAGACGGCCATTACTGCGGTTTGACGCAGCTTCCCCTGAGCGAACAGGATATGGAGCTGATCTGCCGCGAATATCTGTCCCCGGACATCCCCACCGACGAGGTCGCTTGAGGCCCCGCCTCAGCAGAGGCGGGGCGAGCCGGTTACCAATGATAGCCTTTTTCCTCGTGATGAGAAATGTCGAGCCCTTCCGTCTCCACTTCGGCGGAGACCCGCAATCCCAACAGTTTATCCAATAGCGACAACAAGCCCCAGGTCACGCCGGCACACCACAGACCGACCACACCCACCGCCAAAGCCTGAACCTGAAATTGGCCGGCAATCGTCGCTCCTTCCGGCAGACCCATTCCGCCCATGGATTTCGCGGCCAAACCGGCGGTCAAGAGACTTCCCAGAATTCCGCCGACCCCATGGACCGGAAAGACATCCAGGGAATCGTCGATTTTCAACACCCGCTTGAGGAATTGAGTCGCGCCAAAGCAAAGACCACCCCCCAGCAGGCCCAACAGCAAGCCTCCCGCCGGACCGATGTATCCGGAGGCCGGGGTGACGCTTCCCAGCCCCGCCACCATCCCGGTGACCAAGCCCAAAACGCTGGGCTTGCCGAACCGTATCCATTCGCAGAACATCCATGTCAAAGCACCGGCGGATGCCGCGATATGGGTGACGAACAACGCCATCCCGGCAGCGCCGCTGGCGCCCAAGGCGCTGCCGCCGTTGAAACCGTACCAGCCGACCCAGAGCATACCCGCGCCAGTCACCGTCATGGTCAAATTATGGGGCAGCATCGGAACCTCCGGAAATCCCCGCCGCGGCCCCAACACCAACGCCGAAACCAAAGCCGCCACCCCGCAGGTCACGTGGACCACGATCCCACCGGCGAAATCCATCACCCCCAAGTCGGCCAACCAACCTCCGCCCCAGATCCAGTGACATACCGGCACATACACCAAAAATAGCCATAAACCGCTAAACCAGAGCATGGCGGAAAACCGCATCCTCTCGGCAAAACCGCCGACGATTAATGCCGGCGTGATAATGGCAAAGGTCATCTGAAAAGCGAGGAAAATGATTTCGGGAATCGATCCGGACAGGCTTTCCAAGGTCAACCCCCGGGCAAACAGACGTGACATGCCACCGATCACAGGCTGCCAATCGCCTTCGGTGAAAGCCAGACTATAGCCTGCCGTCAGCCATAAAATGGATGCCAGCGAAGCAACCGCGAAGCATTGCGCCAATACCGACAGGACATTCTTGACGCGCACCAAGCCCCCGTAGAAAAGCGCGAGCCCCGGCAGGGTCATGAATAATACCAAAGCGGTAGCGGTCAGCACCCAAGCCGTATCGGCACCGCTGAACTCGACCGCCGACGCCGAGCGCGGCAGAAGAACCGCCGCGCCTCCCAAACCACGCAACAAATCGTTTTTATTCTTATTGGCCATGGAATTGCCCCTCTTTCGATTACAAGGCTTCCGTGCCCGTTTCACCGGTTCGAATCCGAATGACTTCTTCCAAGGGCGATACGAAAATTTTGCCATCGCCGATCTTGCCGGTCCGCGCGGCACTGGCAATGGCTTCGACCGTCCTTTCCAAAAGATCGTCGGTCACCGCCACCTCGATTCTCACCTTGGGCAAGAAATCCACCACGTATTCGGCCCCGCGGTACAGTTCGGTATGACCCTTCTGGCGGCCGTAGCCCTTCACTTCGGTCACGGTCATTCCGGCGATACCCAGCTCCGAAAAGGCTTCCCGGACGTCGTCGAGCTTGAAGGGCTTGATGATTGCAGTGATTAATTTCATGCATTCACTCCTGAAAATGGATTACACACGCCGAAACTATGCCGAAAAACATTCCAAAAGACAATTTGGCCGCCGGAAACGAATCGGCTATGCTTGAACCATTATCGATAGAAAGGATTTTTATGTTCGATCCGAAACAACTCGACGATCTGGCTCGACGCCTGTCCGATGTCCTACCCGAAGGGCTCAAGTCGGTGCGCGAGGATATGGAAAAGAACTTTCGCGCCATCCTGCAAAGCACCTTCTCTCAGATGGATCTGGTCAGCCGCGAAGAATTCGAAGTCCAGACCGCCCTGCTCCAACGCACTCGCAAGCAATTGGAAGCGTTGGAGGAACAGGTTCGGGAGCTGGAACAGAAGCTCGGCGACTGAGATGGCGCTGGCGCGGGTTTACAGTCGCGGCCAGAGCGGAATCGACGCGCCCGAAATATGCGTCGAAGTGCATCTGGCCAACGGTCTGCCAAGCTTGGCCATCGTGGGACTTCCGGAAACCGCGGTCAAAGAGAGTAAAGACCGGGTACGCGCGGCGCTGGCCAACTGCGGCTTCGAGTTTCCCACTCAACGCATCACCGTCAACCTGGCCCCGGCGGACCTTCCCAAAGAAGGCGGGCGTTTCGATCTGGCCATCGCCTTGGGGATTTTAGCCGCCTCCGGCCAGATTCCCGGTCAGCCGCTGGCTCACTGCGAATTTCTGGGCGAATTGTCCCTGGGCGGTGAGATGCGTCCGGTTTATGGCGCCCTGCCCGCGGCCCTCCACTGTCGAAAAGCCGGGCGCGAACTCATCCTTCCCGAATTCAACGGCGACGAGGCGGCCTTGGTGGATGATTTGCTCGTGAGAGGCGCCGGGCATCTCCTTCAGGTCTGCGCCCATCTCCAGGATCGAGAGCCTTTGGCGCCGGTAGCGCCTCCCTCAGAGACACCCGGTCCCGCGAACGATGTGGATTACGCCGAAGTACGGGGGCATTACCAGGCCAAGCGGACGCTGGAGATCGCCGCCGCCGGCGGTCATAATCTACTGATGATGGGGCCGCCGGGTTCGGGAAAATCCATGCTCGCCGAACGCCTCCCCACCATCTTGCCGCCCTTGAGCCAAACCGAAGCGCTGGAAACCGCCGCCATCGCCTCCATCAGCGGCCAGCCATTCGATCCCGCCCGCTGGCGCGTGCCGTCCTTTCGCGCCCCGCATCACACCGCCTCGGCGCCGGCGCTGGTAGGCGGCGGGGTGGGCGGTCAAATCCGACCAGGGGAGATCTCTTTGGCCCATCTGGGCTGCCTCTTTCTGGACGAACTGCCCGAATTCAACCGTAAAGTACTGGAAGTCTTGCGCGAGCCGCTGGAAACCGGACGGATCACCATCTCCCGCGCCGCGCGCAAAACGACCTTTCCCGCCCGGTTTCAGCTGGTCGCCGCGATGAATCCCTGTCCTTGCGGCTATCACGGAGATCCTTCCGGCCGTTGCCATTGCTCTCCCCAGCAAATCGCCCGTTACCGCCAGCGTATCTCCGGTCCGCTGCTGGATCGGATCGACCTCCATCTGGAAGTCAACTGCCACACCGGCGAATTACTCGGCGCCCGAGACGGCGAGGAATGCGCCAGCGCCGAAATGGGCGCCCGGGTCGATGCCGCCCGGCGCATCGCCCTGGATCGGAGCGGCAAACTCAACGCCCACCTGAACGTGGGCCAGATCGAACGCCATTGCCGGACCGATGCCGCGGGTCAAAAACTCCTTTCCCAGGCGGTCGATAAACTGGGTTTGTCCCACCGCGCCCTGCATCGGATTCTCAAGGTGGCGCGCACCGTTGCCGATCTGGACGGCAGCGACGCCCTCACTGCCAAACATCTGAGCGAAGCCATCGGCTACCGCAAGCTGGATCGCAAACCGAACGCTCTCGCCCGGCCACCGGTCACGCCTTGAGCACCACCTCGTAGCCGGCGAACTTGCGGACATTGACCACCCCTTGATCGAAAATCAAATATTGTCCCTTGATGCCGCGCAAAGCCCCGCCGACTTCGTCCTGTTTGTCGAAATTGAACGCTTTGACTTTGTTCGGATATTCCAAAATGGGGTAGCGGATACTTAAAGCCCGGGCGTCGGACAGGACCCGAATCGCATGGGGACCGAAACCGTTTGCGGCCGCTTGAATCGCATCCCGGCATTGATCGAGCAAACGATCCCGTTCGGCGGAAAGGTCCAAAGGCTCGGCTTCACCCTTGAGCATTCTCTGCCAATGGGTTCGGTCGGACACATGACGCTTCATGACGACTTCCACCAATCCCGCCAGATAGCGGGATGTCACTTCCAGAATGGGTAGTGCCTGGGTCGCCCCTTGGTCGATCCAACGGGTCGGCAGCTGGCTTTTGCGGGTAATTCCGACTTTTAGATCGGAAGCGTTGGCCAGATAGACCACGTGGGGTTGGAAGCAATTGGCCCGTGCCCACTCCGGCTCCCGGCAGGTACCCTGATCGTGGTGACACAGTTCGGGCTTGACGATGCAACGATCGCAGCGGGCCAGCTTGCGGAAACAAGGAAAACAATACCCCTGATTGAAGCTTTTGCTGGTCTTGCGCCCGCAGTGAATGCAATGAATTTCACCCTGATAAACCAAGGTCAGGGAATGACCCAGCCAATCGACCAAGGGAACCCTCGAATCCTCTCCCAGGGGGAGATGATAGCCGACCCTGCCGTCGGCCTGTAAAGTCACTTTCATTTTGCGCAAAGCGCCGCGGTAATTCATAATTTATCGTTTTTGCAATGAGTTCGAGGAGAGTCCCAATATGGCCTTGATGAAGGTTTCCTCCGGGAAAAATGTTCCCCACGATATCAACGTCATCATCGAAATTCCAGCTTACAGCGATCCGGTCAAATACGAAGTGGACAAGGAAACCGGCGCCCTGTTCGTGGATCGCTTCATGGGAACGGCGATGCAGTATCCCTGCAACTACGGCTACGTTCCCCACTCCCTGTCGGAAGACGGAGATCCGGTGGATGTGCTGGTCATCGCGCCCTGGCGATTGATTTCCAGCTCGGTGGTCCGCTGCCGCCCCATCGGCATGCTGCAAATGACCGACGAATCGGGCGTCGACGCCAAGATTCTTGCGGTACCGGCGGATAAGCTCACCCCGCTTTATAAAACGGTGCATTCTTTCCGTGACATTCCCGAAGCCCAGTTGGCTCAAATCGCCCACTTTTTCGAACACTATAAGGACTTGGAAACAGGGAAATGGGTCAAGGTGGAAGGCTGGCTGGGTCGGGAAGAAGCCAAACAGGAAATTCTCGACAGCATCGAGCGCTACAATCGGGTCCAGGACAAACCCAACTTCTAAAAAACATCCCGGATTAAGCAGGCGTGTTTTTTTCCACCCAGCGCGCACCGCCGGGCAGGCGCTCCTTTTTCCAAAAAGGGGCCCGGCTTTTAAGCGCTTCCACGACGGCGCGGCAGGCTTCGAAAGCCGCCTTTCGGTGAGCCGACCAGACCGCCACCAGAACGATGGGATCGCCGGGCCGGATTTCTCCGACCCGGTGAATCACCAGAACCTCCAGGCAATCCCAGCGGGATCGTATTTCATCGACGATCCGTTCCAACTCGCGTTCGGTCATACCCGGATAATGCTCGAGAAACATGGCCGCCACCGATTCTCCTTCGTTGAAGTCGCGCATGGTTCCGACAAAGCTGGCCGTGGCCCCATACGCCCCCGACGGCAGAAGCCGATGTTGATGCTCTTGCAGCCGGCTCCATGGATCGAACGGCTCTGCGATCAACTTGACTGTCATGGACTCATCCTCCGGTGACGGGTGGAAAAAAGGCCACCTCATCCCCCTCTTTAACCGGCGCTTCGGGTCGCGCGTACTCCATATTGACCGCCGCCAACACCTCTTCCGGCAACGGCTCTTTGGTCAAAACGCGCCAGACATCGGCCACGGTTCGCGCTTCATCGGCCGGCAAGTCAACTTGATCGATGCGCCAGCGCTCGCGCAGGCTTGCAAACATCCTTACCTGAATCCCCATAAACTGCCTCTCAATCCAAACTCGATAGCAAAGATATGACATATCATATACAACCCATTCCAACTTGAGCAGACCCGTTATGACGAAGCTTACCCATTTCAACGCCCGAGGCCATGCCCATATGGTGGACGTGGGCGACAAACCCGCGAGCAAACGAAGCGCTCTGGCCGAAGGTTATATCGAGATGCATGCGGATACCCTGAACATGATCCTTGAAGGCGGACACAAAAAAGGGGATGTTTTGGGTATTGCCCGAATCGCGGGTATCATGGCAAGCAAAAAGACGGCGGACTTGATTCCGCTCTGCCATCCTATCGCTTTGACCAAAGTGGAATTGGAATTGATCCCGCAAACCGAACGACAATGCGTTCGTTGCCTGGCCAAGGTGGAAACCACCGCTCCCACGGGGGTGGAGATGGAAGCCTTGATGGCGGTTCAAACCGCTCTTTTGACCATTTATGACATGTGCAAAAGTGTGGACCGCGGCATGACGATGCATACCATCCGCTTGCTCGAAAAAAGCGGCGGCCGCAGCGGTCTTTGGCGACGCGATTGACGTATCCAATCACGCCCGACCCATCGCTTTGAAAAACCAATCTTCTGAACTCACTGCATGAGGAAAAAAACAGCTTATGCCTAAATTGACGCTCGCCTTATCGACCATGGCGCTCGGAATCGTTTTCTTATTGGCTCCAATCGAGGACGCCGAAGCCAAACGCTTTGGCGGGGGGCGTTCCTTTGGCGGCAAATCCTTTTACAGCACGCCTTATAAGCGCTCCCAACTGCAACAGCGGCGCACCGCGTCCCAGAAAAAGGTGGCCCGAACCAACCAGTCCGCACGCCAATCCTGGCGCAATCGCGGGGGACTGCTGGGTTGGATGGCGCCCTTGCTGATCGGAGGGCTTTTGGGGTCGCTGTTTTTCGGCGGCGCATTCGAACATTTGAATCTTGCCGATTTCTTGATTTTCGGCGGCCTGGCCATGCTCGCTTTCAAGTTCCTCGCCCGCCGATCTCAGCCGGTCGAAGAAGCGCCTTACGGCGGTGCGGCATCCGGGTCGGGATACCACCGCGATCCATCTGGTCCAGCTACCGGTTCCAGACCTTTCGATACCGACTTATTGTTCAAACAAGGCGATTCCGTTTCAAAAAGCCCCATCCCCGCCTCGCTGACGGCGGTACCGGCTGATTTCTACGTGGAACAATTCCTCGAAGAGGTCAAGCATCTATTTCGTCAGCTTCAAGACGCCTGGAATCGGGATGAATTGGCCGATATTCGCGGCTTGACCACCGACGAGGTATTCATGGGCATCAAGGCGCAAAAAGAAATGGACGGCAATGGACCGTTCACCGAGGTTTTGGCCCTCGAAGCACAGCTACTGGACTATCAGGAAACACCGGACACGCAGGAAGCGGCCGTCCTGTTCGATGCCGAACTCCAGGAAGCCCAGCAAACACCTGAGAAAATTCAGGAAATTTGGCATTTTGTGCGCTCAAAACGCCACTTTCGCCCCGCTTGGATCTTGGACGGAATCCAGCAGATCGAAGCCTCATCCTGAAGATAGATAAAGAGATAGATAAAGGTGCCGCCTTTCAGCGGCGCCTTTTTTATCGCGTATTTTACTGGGTAGCCGCAACGTCGGTGACCGATAAGCCTGTGAGCTTCCAATTATCGTGATCGGCCAAATCGCCTCCCGTATGTTTGAGTTCGCAAACATACTGTTGGCGGACGGCCGCTTCTCCCGGTTCGGTGACCATCACCCTCGATTTGATTAAAAATCGACCGAACCCGATATCCCAGGACTGATGTGCCTTGTCGTCGAAAACGAGCACGGTATCCTCGTCGTATTTATCCCGTACAAAGCCATTGCACTGCAGCAACGCCATCGCGGTCCGCTCGTTATGAACTTGGGCGGCTTCTCCCCCTTCCGAGGAATCGCCCGTGAAAAATTCACTTCCGGTCATATTGAGCACGAACGGCACCACGACTTTGTTGAGAATGACATACAAAGCGATGACATAAACAATTAATAGTAATACTGAATATTTATTTTTTATGAATTTTTCCCACATAGATCGAACACTCCCATCCTCATTCGATTATTTATCTCCGAACTTCTTTTAGACGCCCTCTCGAAGCGTCGTATTTCTCCTCTCTCACCAAGAAAGCATACCCATTCCGCCTGCGGTTGACCAGCAGGGAGACGGCTTTTTGCCTTCTCCAGCCGAGCTTGTCCAGCCCTCAGCGGTTGAGATTTCGGCTCGAAACGTGTAATTTGACCGGTCAAATAAAATGATTTCATGACATGATTTGGAGATCCTTCAAAGCCAGCGCTCACGATCTGGTTATCGCGGGTGTTACTTTTATTGGCATCGCTTTCTGTCTGTACGTCGATTCCTTTCATGATCTGCCCTTGCAAAATGCCCTAGGGAAATGCGGATGGGTGGTATTGATCGGTTTATTGTACTGGGAAACCAATTTGGTTCGTCTCCAGGTCATGGTCGCGGTCTTGTTCGCCACCGCCGGCGAGCACTTCGCCTCCGGGCTCATGCATGGATATATCTACTATTTCCATAACATTCCCGCCTATATTCCGCCCGGACACGGCATGGTTTACCTGACCGCCGTGGCCCTCGCTCGCTCGCCCATCTTCCAATATTTTCAACGCCCGATTTGTTGGGGAGTGCTCACCACGATGGGGGCATGGTCTCTATGGGGGATCACGCTTGCTGAACGGGGCGACTGGATTGGCATGATCTTATTTTCGATCTACATCCCTTGCATCCTATGGGGGCGGGCGCCTTTGGTCTATTTAGCCGCGTTCTTTGTCACCACTCATCTGGAACTCATCGGAACGTCGCTGGGCACATGGGCTTGGGTTGCATCAGACCCTCTTCTCTTCATCCCTCAGGGGAATCCTCCGAGCGGAGTGGCAACGTGGTATTGCTTGGTGGACGCGGTGGCCCTGGGAGGAGCCACTTGGTTAATCAACCAATGGACCAGTTTGCGGACATTACCGAACCGTGTGAGAAACTTGTGGACCCCACCGGCTTGGGTGCAAGTCGCCGCTGAGGACTAGAGACGCATTCGAGGATTGAAATATCCAACGACGCCCGATCCGGATAAGATTATCGGTGGCCGTGCGAAGCATTGAGCTTGTTGACGGAAAACCAATAATACTTATGGGCGGCCCTCCGATCTTCCGCCCGTAACCTAGATAAGAGGTGCGTTATGCGACATTGGCTATTGATGATTTTAGGTTGCTTGATGGTTGCTCTCGGCAATCCAAGCCACGGCGATGAAACGCCGTTATCGCCTTACATGCAAAAAATCGTCGGTCAAGAGGACTTCGTCTATGTCTGGACACTGGGAATGGAGGCGGTTGGAGACGGCTCCGACAAGCTGGTCACCATCGACGTCAACCCTAAATCCTCCCATTACGGAGAAGTGATCCATTCGCTTTCGGTGGGCGGGCGCCACGAAGCTCACCATTCCGGATTCACCGATGATCGCAAATATTTATGGGCGGGCGGATTGGATACCAGCAAAATATTTATTTTCGACGTCCATACCGATCCCGCCAAACCGAAGCTGTTCAAAGTCATTGACGATTTCGTGGAAAAAACCGGCGGCGTGGTCGGCCCACATACGACCTATGCTTTGCCCGATCGGATGATCATCAGCGGTTTATCCAACCACCAGGATTACGGTGGCCGCACCGCATTGGTGGAATATACCAACGCGGGCGAATACGTCGCCACCTATTGGATGCCCACCGATAAAAATCTGCGAGGAGCCGTTAAAACCGGGCAATACGCCGACGGTTACGGTTACGACGTGCGCGCCCTCCCCCGCTTGGATATCATGCTGAGCAGTTCTTTCACCGGACATAAGAATTACATGCGGGATTTCGGCAGTCTGGTGAAAGATCAGGAGGCGATGAAACAATTCGGCAACACCATGGTTTTGTGGGATCTGCAAAAACGTCAGCCCAAGAAGATATTCGACGTCCCAGGCGCCTCCCTGGAGATTCGATGCGCTTGGGATCCCAACCACAATTACTGTTTTACCAGCACCGCTTTGACGGCCAAAATCTGGCTCATTTATCTGGATGAAGAAGAAAACTGGCAAGCCCGAGCAGTTGCCGATATCGGCGATCCCAAGCAAACGCTCCTGCCGGTGGATATTTCAATCGAAAGCGACGACCGGCGGCTTTGGGTGACCACGTTCATGGATGGCACTGCTCGTCTGTTCGACATTTCCGACCCTTTCCATCCCAAGCAAATCTACCAGAAGAAGATCGGCGCCCAAGTCAACATGGTATCCCAGAGCTGGGACGGGAAGCGCGTCTACTTCAGCTCCTCCCTCTTATCCCAATGGGATAAGAAAGGGAAAGACAACGAACAATTCGTCAAGGCTTATCAATGGGACGGTCAGCGATTGTCCCCGGAATTCGCCATCGACTTCATAGAGGAAAAACTTGGACATCCGCATCAAATGCGTTTCGGTGCCTATTCCTTGTACCGATAACCGCAATGCACGGAGCCAGGGACGGCCCCGCCCGCCTCATTGCAATTAAAACCCGCCTTCCAGCGCTAAAGGCGGTCGCTGAAACTTTCCCTAGACCGGCCTCCTCGTCCAAGCCAAACGCCGCCAAAGCGACACGAACAGGCGCACGAACAAGCAAAACAAATCCGTCATGCGATTGAAGAAATAGCTGTTCAAATCTTTCCCGCTCATTCCGAAAAAGCGCATGCCCGCCCAGCGGAATAAATAAGGTGCGCCCAGGATACCCGCCACAAAGCCTAACACGACCATCCCCGAAAACAGCGATGATCCGATTTCCGTTTCCGGCGCGGTCGATAAGCCTGCGTGGCCGGACGCGCTAACCAGATCGTCGGACACCCCGGGGATACCGGGTAGGATGCCGCTTCCCTTGCCCACTATTAACTGGGCTTTCATGCCCTTTTCGGTATGCTGGGCAATATCGCAATGTACCAAATAAGTTTTATTCTCCGGGGGTGCGATGAACGTTCCGGTCACCTCACCGGGGCCGGTGACTTCAATATGAAACATCCCCATGGGATAAAGATCCTCGGGTAATCCGTGCAACATCCATTGGTGCCTTACATTGTCGTCGTTGACCAAATTCACCGTTACCCGAGCACAAGGCTCAACCTTCCATTCGTGTTCGCTGTAGCCGAATATCGTTCCCGGATAAGACTTGGCATGGCGATGCCCCGCATGAACCGTAAGCTTCACGTTTTCGGATATTTCGCGGCAGCCGTCGGGAAGCTGATCGGTATTTTGCCCCATCACCATGTGTCCGCGCATATCCATCATCATCCGGCCATGATCCATCATCGGCATCTCTGCCGCCCGTCCCGCCATGCTCAGCAAAACGGTTGCTCCCGCTAGAACCTTTAAAACAGTCAATCGCATCTTTTAAACCCCTTTCAACCTTTGCCAGGCCAATACTGGTAAAGCAGCTCTCGAGCGCGCTTACGATTGGAGAACAAAACGTAGGCCAACAACCCTAAGAACAGCCCCACCAACAGGTTGCGGAAGGGGGTTTTGGCGGGCTGCTCAGCCGCCTCCTCCCGATGCGCCTTCGACGACTCCGTCTCCGCTTGGGAAAGATCTGCACCCGATTCACCTAAGCTGTTCCATTCGTCGATGTCCTGCCATACCGGAAGCTTGCGTTCGTAGAAAGCCCGTGTGAAATATTGGCCGAGATCGACTCCCTGAATCCGGGGCACATCGTTGGGGTCAAGAAATGATTTATATACGATGGCGCTCACATTCCCGCCGGGGTTCATGCCATCGGTGGTAATCCCGCGTTCCACATGGTCATGAAAAACCCATACGCCGGGACCGTAATTGTGCAGTCCGTCGTTTGTGGTATCCAACTTCAGATCCAACCGTTGGGCCGGGGCCAAATCGTAAACGTCTCGGGTAATTTGCGCGGCGGGATTGGCCTCCACGCCATCGTAATGGGTAATGGTGGCTTTATGTCCATGGGTATGAATTGCCAACAAATCTCCCTGGGCATTCAGCACACGCAATTTGATGTCCTGGTCCGGGTCTACGACGATGAGGGATTCGCGCAGGGTATAGGGAAAGGAACGACCGTTGAGAAGGAAATAATCCTCGCTTGCATCGGTCAAATCATATTCCCGGTTCATTTTCTTGGCGATCAAACGGGGATCGCTGTTCGACTGGACAATTTCGTGAAGTTCCTTGTCCACCGCCTGATAATGGAGATCATATTCCTGATCGAACGC
This sequence comes from Methylohalobius crimeensis 10Ki, assembly GCF_000421465.1. Taxonomy (NCBI): domain Bacteria; kingdom Pseudomonadati; phylum Pseudomonadota; class Gammaproteobacteria; order Methylococcales; family Methylothermaceae; genus Methylohalobius; species Methylohalobius crimeensis. The sequence goes on along the minus strand of NZ_ATXB01000001.1, from coordinate 1,464,966 downwards.
CTCCAGGCTTCCCTTGGATGGATGGCGCACCTTGCCCGCGCCCACATTGAAGGTTTGAAGCCAATTATCGGGGCGGTTTTCCTCCACCACCAGCATACCGATCAAGCCCATGGCCAAATGGGTATGAGTTTGAACATGGCAATGATAGATGAAGGTACCCGGCTGTCGCGGGCTGATGTCGTATATGCGCCGACCTCCGGGGAGAACGAAACCCTCGCTGGTTTGCGGCACGCCGTCGTTTCCTTCGCCGTCCTCATCCATGAATGGGTGATCGACGCCGTGCAAATGAATGGTGTGAGGAAAATAGTGGGTGTTTTCCAGGACGAGCTTTACCACATCACCTTGCTCGACGCGAATGACCGGCGAGGGAGTACGCAGCAGGGAGTTGGCTTGCGCGCTGTGAGCGTCCTCGGTGGCCATGCCCCGCGTTTTAGGGGCGAACACCCAGAAAGCCGGTCGAATACCCGGCGCGATATCGAAATCGAGAACCGATTCGTCGGCAATAGGGGACGCGCCGTTCAATTCCGCCACTTCCAGCTTGATGACGATTTCATCCGGATCGCCGTCGCCGTCGCGGTCGTTCCGCTTGATCACCGAATCAGCGGCCAGTCGCGTCTTCATCAGGGTGGGCATCGTAATATTGTTGGTACCCTTGACGAAAGCAGCGATGTCATGGGGATTATCCGGCCAACAGACGCGTTCTTCCTCAATCTCGATGCCATCCACCGCCTGGGCATCGCGCCACTCAACCGGCTTATCCTTGGGGCAAAAAGGCTCGGCTTGTCCTTTATCCACTTCAATCGACGACGGCGGGGGATTCCCCGCCGCCGTATTTACCACAGACAATATCGCAACGCTGGCAGCCGCGCTCGCAAGACGTATCCGCATCAACTTGATTATCCTGGGATGTTGTTATTGTGATTTAGAATTTCTTGAATTTCGCGATCAACGCATCCACCTGCTTGCGGAAGCCCGCACTGGACAGGTAAACGAAGTAAAGCACCGCGAAGATAATCACCGCGGCGATAATTGCATTCCGCGTAGTTTCCCCGGTGTCTTTCCCCACTTGAAGAGCCATATGATTTTCTATGCTTTTGCCATTGGGATCGGCCAAGGTGACGTGAACTTCGTATTCACCCGCTTCCTGGAAGTCGACGACCGATTCGATTGTTCCCTTTTCCATGGATTCCGCCGGGCGCTCGTAGATGGTCTGTCCATCTTTGACCACTTCCACTTCAATCATCATTTGCTTGATTTGACGATCCAAATCCAGTTTGGATTTTTGCGCCGTGGTTCCCTCCAAGGTCTCGTAATCAAAGACCAAATTGGTATGCCCCAAATTCGGAAGGGTGGTGCAATACTTGACATTCCCCGTCACCTGGGGCTGGTAGGCCGAGAACATCAAGAAAAAATCGCCGACCGGCAGACGGCAACCGCCTCCGACTCCGCCGCCACCGCCACCATCGGCGAAAGCGGGAGTACCCAAAAGCAGCATCCAAAGCATCAGGATAGATCTGGTCATCGTTCGCATGACTCTCCTCCACTCTTTGTGGTTATTATAGAAAAGCCTGTTTATTGTGCCAAAACAGCCCAACCGACACAAATCATTCCGCGAAAGAGGGAGAAGTGTTTGTGACGCCAATATCGTCCCCTCCGTCTGCATCGTGGCCCGCTTCTCTGAGGGTTGCAGGCACCGCCATAGAGGGGACGAATCAAAGGGCGAAACCGGAAATATGTTAGAAGTTTTTGAGCTTAGCAATCACCCCATCCACCTGTTTGCGGAAACCCGGGCTGGACATGTAAATGAAGTATAAAACTGCGAAAATCACCACGATGGCGATAATCATATTCCGGGTGGTCTCTCCGGGGTCTTTCCCGACTTGAATGGCCAGATGATTTTCCATGCTCTTTCCCTTGGGGTCGGTCAAGGTAACATGGACCTCGTATTTGCCCGCTTCCTTGAAATCGACGACCGATTCAACGGTGCCCCGATCCATCTTCTCCGGAGGGCGTTCGAAAACGGTTCTGCCATTATTATCAACCACTTCCATGGACATGGTCATTTGTTTCATCAATCCGGACATTTCCTTCATCCGATCATCCAAATTCTCCAGGGTATTTTTGGTCCCCTCCGGGGTTCCAAGCACCGTACTCCCTTTCGTGCCTTTCAGTAGCGTTTCCGTCGTATCGCCCATCGTCTCGAAGTCAAAGACCAGGTTGCTCCGACCCAATTTCGGAAGCGTAGTGCAATACTTTTTGCTACCTGTCAATTGAGGCTGATACGCGGAAAACATCAGGACGAATTTTCCCATCGGCAACCGGCAACCGGTTCCGACTCCGCCACCACCCCCCCCGTCAGCGAAAGCGGCTGTACCAAAAAGAATCGCACATAAGAACAAAACGGGCTTGATAGTCGTTCGCATAATTCTCCTCCACTCATTGTGGTTATTTTAAGACGTATTCATTGTGCCAAAACGGCCAATCTGACACAAACCTCATCGAGATCAAGGGAAACGTTGAGACGAGATAATAGAGAAGGGAATGGTGGCTACGGGTGGACTCGAACCACCGACACCAGCATTATGAGTGCTGTGCTCTAACCACCTGAGCTACGTAGCCTTGAGAAGCAACTATTATCCTAAACCTTAAAACCCCATGTCAAGGGCTACCTCTCTCAGCTTGTGCTATCCATCGCATTTTTCTATGCTCCTTCAAAACCAAGTCGGAGTGACATTTATGATTTACCGATTCATCGGCCGCGTACCCGTCTATGATCGCGCACTTAATTTATTCGCCTATGAGCTACGCCCCTGCAGCATTCCGAGCCAAGAGGAAGCAACGGCGGAAACGCGGCACATTTGGGAAACGCTGCGCTTGGAAAGCCTTACCGGCGGTCAAACCGGCTTGATCAACATGCCCGCCCCATGGGTGAAAGACTTGTCTTCCCTACCCTGGCCCCGGGAGAAACTGATCCTACATCTTTCCCAGGAAGCGCTATACCAGCTGTCAGCCGACGACGTGAATCGATTGACGGCGCAAGGTTATCTGATTGCCGTGGGTAGCGAGCGCTACGATTCCAAGTTGGCTCAAGACCTGCAATTCGCCAAATTCTGGGCGCTTGACGTCGACACTCGCCTCACCGAGGTCAAGCCTGAGTTGGCATCGCTCCACGCTCGGGGAGTCCAACTGCTCGCCCGTCAGATAAATACCAAAGCGCAATACGAGACCGCACTCGAAGCCGGATTCGATTACTTTCAAGGACGCTATTTCGAGCAGCCTCGACTGATTCACGGCACCCAGTTGCCGGCCAACCGAATCGCGATTTTACATCTGATCGCACGCCTTCAGGATCCCGATGTGAGCATCGAGGAAATCGAGGATCTGGTCAGTCAAGACATCACTTTAAGCTATAAATTATTGCGCTTGATCAACGCCTCGTTCTACGGACTCCCCAAAAGGGTCGATTCCCTCCGCCGAGCAGTCGTGTTTCTCGGCCTGACCCGCATCAAACATTGGGCTACCGTCATATTGGTCAACGCGATCGATTATCACCCTCAGGAACTGTTAATCACAGCTTTGGTCCGCGCCCGAATTTGCGAGGAAATCGCCCGCCAACAAGGACAAGCAAACCCCGAAGAGTATTACATCATGGGCTTATTCTCCTTGCTCGATGCGATCATGGACGCGCCCATGCAGGAAATTCTGCGCCACCTTAATTTGGCGGATGCCATCAATCAAGCCCTGCTTTATGGCAGCCCCCCTTTTGGTCCTATTCTCCAAACCGCTTTGAGCCTGGAACACGGCTTGTGCCATAAACTCCCCCTGACGAACCTCGACCTGGAAGCCACTTTGCACGCCTATCTGGAGGCAATCGACTGGGTCGAAGAGATACGTCCGCAAATTCTAAAACAACCTAAACGCTAATGGGGTTCATCCACATGACGCAACTACAACTACTGACCGCAACCCGCCTCCTGGAACGCACCATGCCGACCACCACTCGCCGCTTGCTGGCGTATGGCGCATTCACCTTGGCCTATTTGATTTCCATCCCCATCGGTGCCGGAACCTTCTTCGGCCTGGCGTCCTTTGGAGAAAACCCGGTATTTTGGGCGCAAACCGGGGCGATGCTGGGCCTGGCCTTCTGCTTCTACCTTATCCGCCTGGCCCGCCCGCGTATTTTCCATCATGTCGATTTAGTGCATTGGGCGGCGATGACCAAGCGCCTAGCCGGGGAGAATCTTCCCGCTGGGAAAGAGCAATTGACTCACCTGAGCGAATTCCTGCAATCGTCCTTTCCGTCGGCGAAAGCCAGTTATGGCGGCTACCTGAACGTCCGTCGCATCATCTGCGAGATATTCGCCAGCTTCCCCCCCGGAAATCGCCTGAACCGTCTCCCTCAACCACTGGCTTCCGGCTTGCAGCAAACACTAGCGGCGGTTTTTTTAGGCTGGGGTGCCGGAGCCGTCCTGGCTTTTGCGATTCAAGCCAATCGGCTTTCCGCTTGCCGACGCGGAGCCGTGGTTTATGGGGAGCATTACAAGGAGGTGTTCGCTCAGAGCTTGTTGGCCAGCGCCTTTCTCTATGGGTTTTCCCTAATCGCCTTCTGGATTTTGTTGGAACCGGTGGGATGGATCGACGCCGCCCTCCCCTCCGACCTGGGTGTATGGCAATATGTCTTCGCGCTGATTTTGACCTATTGGATCAAGGCCTCATTCCTCGACCCCATCGCAACCGCGGCTATGACCATTTCCCTGTTGCAACTGGATCAGCAAACCCCCTCGACCAGCGAGGAAAAACTTCAGGAATGGGTGCAAAGAGCGCCGAGCTTGGCGCAAATACCGGCCGAAGGAGGCTAAACCAAAGAGTATCAGCGTGGTCAAATGATATACTTACCTATTCACTGATCCCCCGGGACCGGGGTCGAGGTATATTGCCCACCTACACCTATGAAGCAGATCCATGTTAAAAACACCGTCTGTGCCCGCCTTCCCAATCGGCACGGTGAGTTTCTCCTGTACTATTACGAGAACGACTTCGACGGTAAAGAACACTTGGCCTTGGTGAAAGGAAAGGTCCAAGGCCGTTCCCACGTGCCGGTCAGGCTCCACTCCGAATGCCTAACCGGTGACGTTTTCGGCTCCAAACGCTGCGATTGCGGGGAACAGTTGGAGGAAGCCTTACACCTGATCGGCCAATCCGAATACGGCGTGCTGCTCTATCTGCGCCAGGAAGGGCGCGGTATCGGTCTTTTCAAAAAGCTGCTCGCCTACAATCTTCAGGATCAAGGATTGGATACCGTGGACGCCAATCTGCAACTGGGCCACGAAGCCGATGAACGCGATTACCGGATCGCCGCTTTGATTCTCAAAGATTTGGGGGTCCGCTCGGTGCGATTGATCACCAACAACCCGCACAAGATCGAGGAATTGGAGCAATACGGAATTTGCGTGACCGAGAGAATTCCCATTGAGGTGGACCACAATTTGGAAAATCGGGAATATCTGCGCACCAAGGCAGAAAGAATGGCGCATCTTTTGAGCCTGAAAAAAGGGGGCGAGTCCGTCTGATCCGTCGCTTCAGCCCAGCGCCAACATGCGATCCAAGGCTTGCTTGGCGTACCTTGCGGTCTCCTCCGGCACCTGAATCCGATTGACCACATTGCCTTCCACCAGGTTCTCCAAAACCCAGGCCAAATGCTGAGGATCGGTCCGAAACATCGTGGAGCACATGCACACCATGGGTGACATGAAATGCACGTCCACGCCCTTCGGCTTCATTTCTTCACGCAGCCGATTGACCAGATTGAGTTCGGTCCCCACCAGCCACCGACTGCCCGGTTCCGCATCGCGTACAATTTTGAGGATCGCTTCGGTCGAACCGATGTAATGGCTTTTTTGGCAAACCTCGAAGGAACATTCGGGATGGGAAATCACCCGGGCATCCGGGTATTTTTCCAAAAATTGGTCGATATGCTCGGGGCGGAAAATCTGATGCACCGAACAAAACCCCTGCCACAGGATAATCTTGGCGCTTCGAATTTGCTCCTCGGTCAGCCCTCCCAAAGGCTTGCCCGGCTCCCAGACCACCATTTCATCCAAACCGATACCCATGCGATATCCGGTATTGCGGCCTAGATGCTGATCCGGAAAAAACAACACCTTTTCCCGCCGGGTGAACGACCACTCCAAAATCGAGGCGGCATTGCTGGAAGTGCACACGATCCCGCCGTGACGCCCGCAAAACCCTTTCAAGTCCGCGGCCGAATTGATGTAGGTGACCGGGGTAACCCGATCCTCCACCGCCAAGACCTCCCCCAATTCGCGCCAGCATTGCTCCACCTTGGCCAGGTCGGCCATATCGGCCATGGAGCAACCGGCCGCCAGATCGGGAAGAATAGCCACTTGTTCCGGACGCGACAAAATATCGGCCACCTCGGCCATAAAATGGACACCGCAAAAAACGATGTATTCGGCCTTGGATTGGGCCGCCTGGCGCGACAATTTGAGCGAATCGCCGGTGAAATCCGCATGCCGAAACACTTCGTTGCGCTGATAATGGTGACCTAAAATCACCACTTTATCGCCCAACTTCGCCTTGGCGGCGGCGATGCGCGCCTCGCAATCGGCATCCTCCAACAAGGCATAATCTTGAATGGCCAGTGCTGCGGTCATCATCTCTCTCTTTAGAAAGGTTCTTTCATGTTCCGTTGCTGGGCCAGTTTGCGTAATTGGATGAACAGTTCCCGCAATTGTTCCTCATTGACCCGCGCCGGCGCGTCCACCATCGGGCAAGCGGCGGCCTGGGTCTTGGGGAAGGCCATGACGTCGCGGATGGTCTTGGAACCGGTCATCAGCATCACCAGCCGATCGAGACCGAAGGCGATCCCGCCATGGGGCGGGCAACCGTACTTGAGGGCGTTGAGCAAAAAGCCGAATTTTTCTTCGGCTTCCTGCCGGCCGATGCCGAGCAGTTCGAACACGGCCTCTTGCATCTGCTGGGTATGGATACGAATGGAGCCGCCACCGATTTCAACTCCGTTCAGAGCTATGTCGTAAGCCTGCGAGACCGCCCTGCCGGGCTCGGCGTTGAGGTCCTCGATGGAACAGGCGGGCGCGGTGAAGGGATGATGCAAGGACTCCCAGCGTTTTGCCTCGACGTCCCATTCGAACATGGGAAACGCCACCACCCAAAGGGGTCGCCAACCTGCCTCCACCAAACCGCGGTCCTGGCCCAGTTTGATACGTAGCGCGCCCAAGGCTTCGTTCACCACCTTGGCCTTGTCGGCGCCGAAAAACAAGATGTCGCCGGTCTGCGCTTCGGTTCGTTCCAAGATGCTTTCGATCACCGCGTTGGGCAGGAATTTCAAAATCGGCGATTGCAGCCCTTCGATCCCCTGACTCCGATCGTTCACCTTGACATAGGCAAGGCCCTTGGCGCCGTAGTTGCCCACGAATCGCGTCAGGTCGTCGATTTCCTTGCGCGTCAGGTCGGCTCCGCCCGGCAGGCGCAATGCCGCCACCCGCCCCTCGGGATCGGCGGCCGGACCGGCGAATACCTTGAATTCCACCGTCTGCATCAGGTCGGCCAGATCCACCAACTCCAAGGGGATCCTGAGATCCGGTTTGTCGCTGCCGAAGCGCCGCATGGCTTCCGCATAGGTCAAGCGCGGAAAAGGATTGGGGAGATCCACGCCCAAGTTTTCCTTGAACAGGGTGCGGATCATCTCCTCCATCAGCGCCATGATTTCGTTCTCATCCAGGAAGGAAGTCTCGATATCCAGCTGGGTGAATTCCGGCTGACGGTCGGCGCGCAGGTCCTCGTCGCGAAAACAACGCACGATTTGATAGTAGCGATCGAAGCCCGCGATCATCAACAGTTGCTTATAAAGCTGCGGCGATTGGGGCAAAGCGTAAAAAGCGTGCGGATGGGTGCGACTCGGCACCAGATAGTCGCGCGCGCCTTCCGGGGTGGCCCGGGTCAGAAACGGGGTCTCGATCTCGAAGAATTCATGCGCATCGAGGAAATTGCGCAAGGTTCGGATCACGTCGCGCCGGGCGCGAAGCTTGGCCTGCATTTCCGGCCGGCGCAGATCCAGATAGCGATAGCGCAGGCGGACTTCTTCGCTCACCGGAATCTCGCTGTCGAGCGGGAACGGGGGCGTCTCGGCGCGATTGAGGATCACCAAGTCGGCCGTCAACACCTCGATTTGCCCGGTCGGCAAGGCCAAATTCTCGGTGCCTTCCGGTCGCGGCCGCACCGTGCCGCGTACTTGAATCACATACTCACTACGGATTTCTTCGGCGCGAGCGAACGCTTCCGGCATCGAAGGGTCCACCACCACCTGGACCAACCCTTCCCGGTCTCTGAGATCGATGAAAATCACCCCGCCGTGATCGCGGCGACGGTGTACCCAGCCGCATAATTCCACTTCCTGACCGATATGGGTCGCGTTCAGTTCTCCGCACCGATGGGTTCGCATAATCAACTAACTCTGTCTTGCCAAAGGGAAGAAATGTTAAAAGTTAAGCGGAGACGGGAGCAAGCCCGTCTCCGCGCAAAGCGCTAGGCCGCTTCCGAAGAGGATTTACCCTTCGAAGATTGAGTCGGTTCCGCTTTGTCCTTTTTGCTGGATTTATTATCCGATTTATCGGATTTGTCGCCCGAATCGCCGGCCAAATTGCGCTTCTTCTCCGGACCTTTCTTGAAATCGGTTTCATACCAGCCGCCTCCCTTGAGCCGGAAAGCGGCGGCCGATACTTGCTTCTGGAGACTGTGCTGATGACACTCCGGACACGCATCCGGAGGCGGATCGCTCACTTTCTGTAAAATTTCCAGGGCATGGCCGCAGGACTGACAACGATATTCATAAATCGGCATGGCATTACCTCATGTTATGACAAGGTCATATCACCACGGTTAATTGGGGGCGGGCAAAGGATTTTTCAATTTTGCCCACACTAAATAAACGTTTTAGTATACCGGATTCCATTGACTATTAGGCAACTTTCATGCAACAGACCGTTCACCTCACCCGCCCCGACGATTGGCATCTCCATCTGCGCGACGGCGCCTTGCTAAGACAGGTGGCGGCGGTCAGCGCCCGCCAGTTCAGCCGGGCGTTGGCCATGCCCAACCTGAAACCGCCTCTTATCCGGGTCGAACAGGCCTTGGCATACCGGCAACGCATTTTGGACAGCCTGCCTCGGGGAAACGGCTTTTCCCCTTATCTGAGCGTCTACCTCACCGACAAGACCCCCCTCCAAGAGGTGTCGGTCGCCGCAGAGTGTCCCTATGTCTTGGGTTTCAAACTCTATCCGGCAGGGGCGACGACGCATTCGGGAGCTGGCGTGACGGGTTTGGACAAAATTTATCCTATCCTGGAAGCGATGGAAGAACACGACTTGGTGCTCCAAGTGCATGGCGAAGTAACGGATCCAGAAATCGATATTTTCGATCGCGAAAAGGTGTTCATCGAGCGGGAACTCATCCCCGTTGTAGCGCGTTTTCCGAGACTTCGCATCGTGCTGGAGCATATCACCACCCAGGAAGGCGTGGACTTCGTCCGCGGTGCTCCCGAGACCGTCGCCGGAACGCTCACGCCGCAACATCTGCTCTACAATCGCAACATGCTGCTGACCGGCGGTATCCGACCCCATTACTACTGCCTGCCGGTACTGAAACGGGAAACGCATCGCCAAGCCTTGCTGAGCGCCGCTATCTCCGGCAATCCCAAATTCTTTCTCGGTACCGACAGCGCCCCCCACCTGCGCCAGCACAAGGAAACCGACTGCGGATGCGCCGGTTGCTTCAGCGCCCCCGCCGCGCTCGAATTGTATGCCGAGGCGTTTGACCAAGCCGGTGCTTTAGACAAGCTGGAAGCCTTCGCCAGTTTTCACGGCGCCGACTTCTATCGCTTGCCGCGCAATTCCGGAAAAATCGTCTTGCGGCGCAGCGAGTGGACGATGCCGACAAGCTACGGCGGCGAGGCGGGTGAGATCGTACCGCTCAGGGCCGGGGAAACCTTGCGCTGGCGTCTATCCTCATATCCGGAGAAGCCTTAAAACCTTTTCTCTCGAGGGAAGAATGGAGTAATTATATCGGTCGCACCGGCGCGCCGGGCGGAGAACCTTCCTCTCTCTCCATCTCTTCCTCTTCTGGGAAAAATTCCTCCTCGAAATCCTCGAACTCATCATCCAAGGGAGGCTCGCCATCGTAGACCAAATATTCCCGGCGTTGGAAATAGGCGTTTCGAATAAAGGAATAGCGATCCAAAGCCGCCTCATCCATGATCTCGGTGGCACTCAGATTATCGGCCCGAAAATCGGTTGTTTTCAAACCGTAGAGCCCCACTCTGACCGGCATAATGGTATAGGCGATGGGGTTCATGAAACCGTCCGCCACGCTACCCACCGCATCCCGCGGCGTCATCGGCCCCAGGAAAGGCAGCACCAGATAAGGCCCATTGGGCAAGCCCCACACCGCCAGGGTCTGGCCGAAATCCTCCTCGTGCTTTTCCAGGCCGATTCGCGAGGCCACATCGATCAAGCCGGCCACCCCCACCGTCGTATTGACCGCGAAGCGAGAGGCATCCAAGCCGCTTTGCTTGACTTTGAACTGAAGCATGTCGTTGACGGTCACAGCGATATCGTCCAAATTCTCGAAGAAGTTGGTGACCCCTTGATCGACAAACCCCGGAGTAACCCATTGATATCCTTCGGAAATAGGCTTCATCACATAGTCGTCGAGGGAATCGTTGAACTGCTGCACTCCCCGATTCCAGGGTTCGATCGGATCACGAGGATCCCCTTGAGTGGCACAACCTGTGATACCGACTAAAATCAGAGCCAGCGCGCCAACACTTATTGCTTTTATGATTTTGTTTTTCATATCTTCGTTACCGCTTGAGTCTACCGAGAATGGCCTAAAAATAGCATATTCGGCGTACGGCTTCTAATTTCGAATTCAAAGTTTTTCAACTATACTGAGTTTTTTGTACAAACCCGATTATCGATGACTCAAGTCAACCCGTCCAAACCACCGATGTCGTCGCGTTTTCGTGGTTATCTCCCGGTCATTGTCGATGTGGAGACCGCCGGCTTCGATCCACGTAAACACGCCCTCCTGGAAATCGCCGCGGTGATTCCGAAGATGAGGGACAATGGCCTTATTGGAATCTCCGAAACCTATTCCGCCCACATTAAGCCGTTTCCGGGAGCGGCGTTGGATCCCGCCGCCCTCGAATTCAACGGCATCGATCCGCACCATCCGCTTCGAATCGCAGTGGAAGAAAAAGAAGGGTTACTCAAGGTGTTCAAGCCAGTTCGCGCGGCGATCAAAAACAACGGATGCACCCGCGCCATCCTGGTGGGACACAACCCCTCCTTCGATCTCGGCTTCGTGAATGCAGCGGCTGCGCGGGCGGGTCTTAAGCGCAATCCTTTCCACCCCTTCAGCACCTTCGATACCGCCACCTTGGGCGGTCTGGCCTATGGCCAGACAGTGCTCGCCAAAGCGGTTCAAGCCGCCGGAATCGAATGGGACAATCAGGAAGCCCACTCGGCTCGGTACGATGCCGAGAAAACCGCCGAATTGTTTTGTACCATCGTCAACCGCTGGGAGACCCTTAAGCGGGCCTCCTCGCCGATGATCGCTTGATCACTCCGAAGCGGACGCGGTGGCGGCCACTTCATTCAGCTTCTTCTGTAATTCGCCGCTCTGATATTGCTCCATGATGATGTCGCAACCGCCGAGCAGCTCGCCCTCGATGTAAAGCTGGGGATAAGTGGGCCAATGGGAATAGGTTTTCAAACCTTCGCGCAACTCCGGGTCTTCCAAGATGTTGATATAGGAATAGGGTACGCCGCAGGCATTCATGATTTCCACTACCCGACCGGAGAATCCGCATTGAGGAAAATCCGGCGTTCCTTTCATGTAAAGAAGAACAGAATGACTTTTGAGCTGCTGTTCGATGCGTTCCGTAACATTCATATCGCTTATCCTCTGGATAGGTTAAAACCCAAGTGATTTTATCAGTTTTTCAACAATCCGAACAATCTGAGGCCAATCGCGCCAGCATCCGCTCTCCCTGCAAAGACGCCGTTGTTATGCTCAAACGCCGGCCCTCGCCTTCCACTACCAAGCGAATGTCCAAATCCGGGGAAGGGAGAAATCCTAGCCCTTTTTCGGGCCATTCGATAAAACAAACGGTTTGCTTTTGGAGATAATCCCGCACTCCCATCCATTCCAGCTCTTCGGGATCGGCAAGCCGATAAAGATCGAAATGGGCCAGCGGAAAACGATCCAGGTGATAGGTTTCTACCAGGGTATAAGTGGGACTCTTGACGTATCCTGCAAAACCGGCCGCTTGCAAAAATGCACGCACGAGCGTCGTTTTACCGGCCCCTAAGGGACCGTGCAGGTAGATCACCGTTCCCGGCTTCACGACGCCTTGAAGCCGGGCGGCAAACCGGCAAGTGGCTTCTGGTTCGGGCAAATCCCAATACTTTTCCACCACCGTTTGACTCATTGATTGACCAGGCGGCGCAACCACGGCATCAGATCGGTTGCCAACAGACCGCGTTCCCCCTCCGCCGCCGCGGCATCCGCCGCCGCGGCATGGAGACACACGCCCATCCGCGCCGCTTCGAACAGCGGCATCCCTTGAGCGATCAATCCGGCCAGGACGCCGGTCAATACATCTCCCATGCCACCGGACGCCATGCCCGGATTCCCCAAGGCACAAATCCCCGGCGTTGATTCGGTTTCTCCCACCAAGGTTCCGGCCCCCTTGAGCATGCAGACGCCTCCATATCGTTCCAGCATGGCCGCCAAGGCCGCGAAGCGGTCTTCCTCCACTAGCCGAGGACTGCTTTCCAGCAATCGAGCCGCCTCGCCGGGGTGGGGAGTGAGCATCCATTTGCCGCGCTTGACAGGGCTTTGGGCGAGCAGATTGAGGGCGTCGGCGTCCGCCACCACCGGCAAGTCGCTGTCCCATATTTTTTGCAGCAAATCCCGAGCCCAATCGGCCTGGCCCAAGCCCGGACCGACGGCCACCGCAGTGGCCCGCTCCAATAAAGGCGCCAGATCGGCGGAGGTTTCCACCCCGTGGGACATGATCTCCGGCCGCAACGCGTTCAACTGAGTCGCATGGGCCGAACGGGTGGCAACGCTCACCAAGCCGGCGCCGACCCGGGCCGCCGCCTCGGCCGCCATCCGCGCCGCGCCGGTAAAACCGACCTCGCCGCCCACGACCAAAACATGGCCGAAATACCCCTTATGGGCGGTGCGCCGGCGAGGCGGAAGCAAATTCCGATAGCGCGACCATAGACGGGCCGAAGGTTCCTGGCAGGTCAAGACGGTTTCCGGAACCGCCAAATCGCCATACCAAACTTTCCCGCCGCACGCCGGCCCCTCGCCGGTGAACAAACCCTGCTTGAGACCGATAAAGGTGACCGTGGCGTCCGCTTCCACGGCACAGCCTAAAATATTCCCGCTATCGGCGTGAAGGCCGGAAGGTATATCCACCGCCAGCACACCGCCGGAAAACGCGTTGATCGCCCCGACCGCTTGGGCGTATGAACCGGCCACCGCGCGATCGAGACCGGTTCCCAACAAGGCGTCCACCACCACGTCGAAATTTTCCAACGGCCCCGGAGCGCCCTCCGTTATATTGCCGCCGGCGGCCTGATAGGCCTGAAAGACCGTCAACGCATCGCCTGGGAGACGTTTCGGGGAACACAAGGCGAACACCTCGACCTCCAAGCGGGCATCGAGCGCTTGACGCGCCACCACATAGCCATCGCCGCCGTTGTTGCCACCGCCGCACAACACCGCAATTCGCCGCGCATCGGGCCAATGCCGACGCAGTACTTGAAAAGCGGCCGCCCCGGCCCGCTCCATCAGCACCTGGCCGGGAACACCCAACCGGTCGATGGCGTAACGATCCATGGCGCGAACCTGTTCGGCCCGGTACAATCGTTTCGGCAACTGCGCGGTTACGATTTTCGGTTTCAAGGCATGCCTCCTAACTCTGATCCGGTCCATTTTCTCTCAAATTCGAACGGACACCAAATGCAGCGCCTGGCCTCAGAGATCAAAAAGTGGGGACGAGAGCTGGGTTTTCAAGCAACCGGAATCTGCGACATCGACCTCGGTACCGCCGAAGAGAACTTCAAGCGCTGGCTGGCGCGGGGCTTTCACGGAGAAATGGACTACCTGGCCCGCCACGGCGTCAAGCGCAGCCGGCCGCAGCAGTTGGTACCCGATACCGTGCGGATCATCGCGGCCCGCATGGAATACCTGCCCGAGTCCCAAACGGCCATGGAGCAGGCCCTGGCAGAGCCTCGGCGCGCCTATATTTCCCGTTACGCCTTGGGACGCGATTATCACAAACTGATCCGCAAACGTCTGCAAAAACTGGCGCGGCGGATCGAACAGGCCACAGGCCCTCACGGCTACCGGGTCTTTTGCGACAGCGCGCCGGTGCTGGAAAAACCCATCGCCCAAAAAGCGGGACTCGGCTGGCAGGGAAAGCACACCAACCTGATCGCCTTCAAGCAGGGCTCCTGGTTTTTTCTGGGGGAAATCTATACCGACCTGCCCCTGCCGGTCGATCCGCCGGTAACGCAAAGCCACTGCGGCAGTTGCCGGGCATGCATCGACGTTTGTCCCACGGGTGCCATCGTCGGCCCTTACCGCTTGGATGCGCGGCGTTGCATCTCCTATCTGACCATCGAGCTGAAGGGTCCCATTCCCGAGGAATTCCGTGCGGCCATCGGCAATCGCGTCTACGGCTGTGACGACTGCCAGCTGTTCTGCCCGTGGAACCGCCGCGCCCGGAACACCGTCGAGCCCGATTTTCTTCCCCGCCACGGACTCGACAGCGCCGGCTTGATCGAGTTGTTTGCCTGGGACGAAGAGGAATTTTCAGCCAAAACCCAAGGCTCGACCATCCGCCGCCTGGGTTACGAGCGCTGGCTGCGCAATCTCTCGGTAGCCCTCGGCAATGCGCCCTCCACGCCGAAGGTGATTGCCGCCCTTAAAGCTCGCCGCGATCACCCTTCCCCTTTGGTTCGAGAGCACGTGCATTGGGCTCTGAAACGCCATCTTGCCTGAAGGGCGAAATCATCCGCAAAGTCTCGTCGCCGGCGAGTCGATGCACCAGCGCCATGCCAACGTGACCGAACCAATACAGCCATACCAAGCTGCCGATGATCCCGTGGATCTGGTAAAGAAATTCGAATCGCTCCGGTATGCTTCCGGCGGGCGGCAGCACCACGAAAATCGCCAGGCCCACCGACCCTTGCGCGGTAACCACCAACAGACCCAAGCCTTCCACCAAACTGGGTAAGCCTGCCCGGGGTCCGCCCTCGGGAAGACGCATGCCCAGCAGCCCCTTGAGGTCTGTCCATACCGCCCTTCGACCCTCGCCATCCCAAGGCAAGAGGCGACGCCAGCCGCCGTCGTGACCGGCTAAAATCCAGCCCCAATGAAGCACAGCCAAGCTCAAGACCAACAAACCGAACAATTCGTGACCGATCAACGCCCATCGCCCCACGCCTTCCGCTTCGCCCGGCTCTTCCAGAGCCAAACTCAACAACAGCTGAATCGTCACCGAAAACGCCAAGCCTAAATGTAGCCAACGGGTCGTCGGTGTCCACCTAATCGTTTCCATTGCTTGCCTCCGTTATGTGATTGAAATTTCCGACCCATTCGCCTGGCAATTCTAAATTTATCAACTATATTCCTAACGACATTAAGAAACTGTGAATGGGTTCCGGAAAGCCCCGTTCCCGCTTTTCCGGCCATTTTTACCTGCTTCGCCCCCTGCAGGAGAATCATATATCAAACCATTATGACCTAATCCCGGAGGTTTGGCAGATGAACACACTGGTTGAGAAACTTTCCCTCACCAAACAGATGTATCTGATGGCCGGCATCAGTATGACCGGTATCGCCACCATGGCGGCGGTCAATCTGACTCTAACCGGTTGGGATCAAGGCAAACCGGTCATTTTGACCGGAATCGGTATTGCCGTGTTGCAGTTTGGTCTGGCGCATTATCTGGGGCGTCACGCCGCCGGACGCGCCACCCGCATCGTCGATGCGCTCAGGCGAATGGCCGACGGCGATCTGCGCAATCCTCCCAAATTGTCCGGCAAGGATGAATTCGCCTGGATGGCCTACGAATGTGGACGCGCCGGAAAAGCCATGACGCGCTTGATCCGGGAAATTCAAGGTCATGCCGGCCAGTTGGCGGCAGCCGCCGAGGAGCTTTCCACCATTACCGATCAAAGTCGTCAGCAGGTTCACACTCAACACGAAGAAACCGATCAGGTGGCCAACGCCATGACGCAGATGGTCCATACCATTCAGGAAGTGACCCGGGACATTACCCGGACCGCCACCGCCGCCACCGACGCCGATCGATTGGCCGCCGAGGGACGGGAGGAATATCAACGCACGCTTCAAAGCATTCAAACCCTGACCGATGAAGTGGAACACATCGCCGAGGTGATCGATCAGGTTAAAAACGGCAGCACCGCCATCGGTGGGGTGCTGGAAGTCATTCAGGGAATCGCCGAACAGACCAATCTACTGGCGCTCAACGCCGCCATCGAAGCGGCTCGGGCCGGCGATCAGGGACGGGGATTCGCGGTGGTGGCGGATGAGGTGAGAACGCTCGCCAGCCGAACCCAGTCCTCCACCAGCGAAATTCAAACCATGATCGATAACCTTCAAAAAGCTTCGGATCAAGCCGTTCAAGCCATTCAAACCGGACGCACGAACGCTTCGACCAGCATCGAGCGGGCACGCCAAGCAAACGACAAATTGAGTGCCATCCTGAGCTCCGTGGATCAAATATCCCAGCTGAACAATCAGGTCGCTACGGCCTCCCAGGAGCAAAGCGCCAGCGCCGAGGAAATCAACACCAGCTTGACCCGGGTCCGGGACAGTTTCCAAACCACCGCCGCGGGCACCGAACAAACCGCCGGCGCCAGCGGCGAGCTGGCACACCTGGCTACCCAATTGCAGGAGCTGATCTACTCCTTTAAAGTAGCGAACTGATCTCACCGACGCCCTGTTCCCGCGTCGAGTTTCCAGACGTTCGGGCCACGCCCCCGCCCGGTTAAAGCTGACTACTTTCAAGCTGGGCAAGAACCATGAAAAATATCGATTCCACGGTCATCAAGACCTTGCTCTTCGATCCCGAAGAGATCCAAGAGCGTCAAGCATTTCTACACATTACGCCCGCGGACGGCGCTCGGCTGCGCCACCACCGCCGGCGCCTGATGAATCTAAGCGGCGGCTTCATCAACGAATTTTACAATCACTTATTGAGTTTCCCCGCCCTGAGAAAACTGCTTCCCAGCAGCGAAAGAGTCCGACGTTTACAGAAAACCCAGTTTCGCTACTGGCTTCGGCTGCTGTCCGGTCGTTACGACGCCAACTACGTCGCCGATCGCCTCAGAATCGGCGTTACTCATGAACGGGTGGGGCTGGATCTAAAGTGGTACACCGGCGCTTATTCCTTGTTTCTCAGTCACTTGCTGACCTCCCTGTGCGATGAAAAGCACATCACCCCAGGGGAACGCAGAGCATTGATGCAATCCTTGATTCGGCTGGTGTTTTTCGATATGGGACTGGCCATCGATACTTACGTGCGCGCCGATCAACACCGGCTCGCCGCGCTTAAAACCTATGCCGAGCGTATTATTCAAACCGTCCCTTGCGCGGTGGCGGTCACCACCGCCGATCTCAGGATTCTCACTGCCAATCCGAAACTGGAGGAAATCTTTGCCACGCCTCGGGACACCCTATGCAACCAATCGTTGGAAAACTTCCTGCCGCTACCCGGCCTTTCTCGCTTAGTCCTCGATCTTCTGGAAGGAGATCAGCCCCACGCGCTCAACTTCGAGCAGCAAGCGGAGAATGGCGAGCAGTTGTTCTATCATATCGAAATCGCTCCGATTCAACTGGACGACATACTTCACGGTGACAGCGAACGGGGACTGGTTTTCACCATCGAGGATTTCACCGAACATGAATATCTGAAACTGCAAAGCGCGCGCAGCCGAGCCCGGTTGGACACCGTCATGAACAGTGTCCCCGACGGCATCCTCACTTTCCATGCCGACGGCAGCCTGGAAGCCTGGAACCCGGCCGTCGAGCGATTGTTCGGCTACAACGCCCGGGAGATGGAAAAACTCAACCTAAGCAAACTGTTGACCAAGGAGCGCTATCGCCCTTGGTTCGTCCATCAGCTCTTGTCCCATTTGTGGCGCCCCGGCGCGGAACCCTTATCCGCCTTCGGGTTGAGCAAGGACGGCCTTGCCGTGCCGCTGGAAATCACCGTCAGTCCGATTCTCAAAACCGATCCGCCCCTCTACTTGGCGGTCTTGCGCGATGTCAGCCGCCAAAAGCAGGCCGAAGATGAACTGATGCGCATGGCCCACTTCGATCTTCTCACCGAGCTCCCCAATCGCGCCCTCTTCCTGGACCGGCTCGTATGCGAATTGGCCGCAAGCCGCCGTCACCAAACGCTGCTGGCGGTCTTGTTCCTGGACTTGGACGATTTCAAGAAAGTCAACGATGGTCTGGGACATCTGGCGGGCGACCGACTCCTGCAGGAAGTCGCTCGGCGGCTCAAAAGCCAACTCCGTGAAACCGACACCCTGGCCCGCTTCGGGGGCGACGAATTCACCATCATTTTGACCGATCTCCACGCCCCGGACGACTATCTTTCAACCGTGGAAAAAATCCTGGAAATTTTCACCCTGCCATTCCACCTGGAAACGCAGGAGGTATTCGTCCGCGCCAGCATCGGCGTCGCCTTGTCTCCTCTTCACGGCGTCGATCCCCAAACCCTGCTCAAGCACGCCGACGCCGCCATGTATCAGGCCAAATATCGCGGCCACGGTCACTACTACTGCTACCACGCCAACCTGGGACGGGCCGCGGCCCGAAAAATCAGTTTGGAAAGCGAGCTGCACCGCGCCCTGGAGCGAAACGAATTGTCTCTTGCCTATCAGCCGCAAGTTTGCCCGAAGTCCGGCGCCATTTTCGGCGTCGAGGCATTGTTGCGTTGGCGCAACACCACCCTGGGACAAGTGGCCCCGGACCGCTTCATCCCTTACCTGGAGCATTCCGGATTGATTCATCCAGTCGGCGAGTGGTGCCTGGCCACCGCCCTGGCGCAAGCCGATCGCTGGCGTAAATCCTGTGGCTTTCCGCTCCAGATGGCGGTCAACATTTCCGCCTGCCAAATCGCCCAAGCCGATTTCCCCGAGCGCATTTCAAGACTTCTCGAAGAAACGGGTTTTCCCCCTCAAGGTTTGGAGCTGGAGATCACCGAAAACGTCCTCATGGAACGCGACGATTGCACCCTAGGCAACCTGGAAACCCTGCGCGCCATGGGAATGCGTCTGGCCATCGACGATTTCGGCATCGGCTATTCCTCCCTCGGTTATCTTAGGAGCTTTCCTTTCGATACTCTGAAAATGGACCGCAGTTTCATCCAGCACTTGGACACCGTTCGGGACATCGCCTTGGCGCGCCACATCGTGGGTATCGGCCACAGCCTGGAGCTGACCGTCATCGCCGAAGGGGTGGAAAACGCTTCCCAGTTGACCGTCATCCAGGATTTGGGCTGCGACCGGGTGCAAGGATATTACTTTTACCGACCTCTCAGCAGTGAAGAGTTGACGCGGCTGCTTCACACCCAAGAAAAGCAATGACTACTGCCCAACGAAGCGCCTCAACCCGCCTTGCGCTCCGCCTCGGTCCGGCTGACCAGCCGGTTCAGACCGTCCTCAAGATCGATCATCTGAGTGGCCAGTTCAATCACCTTGCGGCGCTCGGTGCGGGCAAGCCGGCGCAACACTTCATAGGCTTCCTGACGCGGCAAACGTTGACGCTCCATCAACACTCCCACCGCCACGTTGATCACCCGATTTCTGCTCAAGACTTCTTCCAGCTTGGATTGTTTTTCCTTCATCCCTCTGATTTCCCGTGCCCGGGCCAGGGCGATCTCCAATCCGGGAAGGAGTTGGTTGACTGCCAACGGTTTGACCAGATATCCGAGTCCTCCCGTCTGCATCGCCTTCTCCACCGCCGCTGTATCGTCGTAAGCGGAGAGAAACAAGGCCGGTATGTCCATTTGTCGAGCCAGCTGTTCAGCCACTTCCGGCCCTTCGATATCCGGCAAACGGATGTCCAACAACGCCAAGTCGGGAACAAAGGCTCGCGCCGTTTCCAAAGCCTGTCGTCCGCCTACCGCTTCCGCCACCTCATAGCCGTGGGCCCGCAATCCCTGAACCAAGGTCGCCAAAATCAAACGATCATCGTCGACGACGAGAATTTTCGCTTTTTGCATTGTCGAACAGTCCTTTAGTCTTTGCATTGAGGAACCAATCCGCCCATGTCCTGCAACCATACTTCGTCACGACCCCCTTTCGATTGGCCGTGTCTCCACTGCGAGGTGAGCGGAGCGGCGATCCTTTCGTCCCAAGGGACCATTCTAGCAGTCAATGAACACCTGGCGCGAATTCTGGGTTATACCGTAGGGGAATTGGAGGGCAAACCCTTCGAAATCCTTTGTCATCCCGATGAAACGCTTGCCGTGCGCGAACGGCTCGATCACCTGAATCGCGACCCCGATCGATCCGTCAATTGGGAAAGCTGTTTCCAAACCTGCGACGGCGGTGAACTAAATGTGTTGATTTCAGCCGGTTACAAAACGCTTGGCTCCCAAGCCTCCTATGTACTCGCCATAGTCCAGGATTTCACCGAAACCAAGCGAAAAAATCGACAAGCCCTGGAGCGGGAACGGCAACAGCGGGATCTTTTGATCCGGGAAATCCACCACCGAATCAAAAACAATCTCCAGGGCATTGCAGGTCTGCTTCATAATCAAGCGCTCCAGCATCCGGAAGCGGCGGAAATTCTGGAGGCTCCGATCCGGCAAATTAACTCCATCGCCTTAACTTACGGCCTACGCAGCCGTACCGATCGCGACCGGGTGTTTCTCTGCGACCTGACCCGGATCGCCGTTCGCGCAGGCAATAAATCCAGTCACACCCCCCTGGCGATGGACATTCCCTATTACCAAAGCATCGAAGTCGACGAAAACGAGGCGGTAATGATCGCTTTAGTGCTCAACGAGCTTATATGCAATGCAGTCAAGCACAGTGAGCCATGCGCATCCCAAGTCCAAGTGGCGCTAAAAAAAGAACCCGGTCAGGCTAAGGTGATTATCAGCAACCCTTACGAAGGTCCGCCGTTGGATTTGAATCTGGAAACCGGACAAGGATTGGGAACGGGGTTACAACTGATAAGATCCCTGCTTCCCCACGACGGGTCGGCCCGCCTAACAGTGCATCAGGAAAACCGGGAAATGATCGCCGAGCTCATCCTAAATCCCCCCTTGATCCAATTTGTCAACTAAAACCGAGCTCCTCCAAGGATAAGATCGAGAACCGTCCTAAACGCCCTAAAGATCGCTGGGAAGCCCCCGCGGCCGAGTAATATCCATCAAACGACCTTTGCCCGGCTCCAAATCGCGCCAACTCCCGTTTATCCTCAAACGAGCCAAAGCGGCGGTGGGCATCAATTTCACCTCTCTTGAAGGCTCAAACTCACCCAAAGTTTTCAACAACTCGGACAAACCGGGATCATGGCCCACCAGCAAAACCCGAGTGGCGCTTGCCGGACATTCACGCAAAACCGCCAGCAAATCCCTCACGTCAGCCTCGTAAATCCGCTCGTCCCAGCGTACTTGATCCAAATTCACGTTCAATGCACGACAGACCCGTTTGACCGTTTGCCGCACTCGTTTCGCCGGAGAGGCGACGATATAATCGGGGACCAAATGCTGACCGGCCATCCAACGTCCCATCCGGGGCGCATCCCGCTTACCCCGGTCGTTCAAAGGGCGCTCGAAATCGCTCGCCACCCCCTCGTTCCAGGCGGATTTGGCGTGGCGCAGCAGCCACAACTCCAATTCGTCGCTCTCGGATGAAGCCGTTTTCACGTCAACCTCCCACCGCACTGAAGTGTTCCCAGTAAGGATTGGCGAACAACAGAATCATGGTGACCACGAAACAATAAATTGCGGTCGATTCCACCATCGCCAAGCCTACAAACAAAGTTCGGGTAATGGTATTGGCCTCGTCCGGCTGCTGGGCGATGGCGGTCAGAGCTTGGGCCACCGCCCGCCCTTCCCCCAGCGCCGGACCGATAGCGCCCAACGCGATCGTAATGCCGGCGGTGAAGATGGAAACGACGGCGACCAAAGTGTCTCCAGTCATGGGTTTTCCTCCCGATCGGACAGTTGCCTCAATGATTTTTCTGAAATCGCCTTTGTTTGACCGACATGGGCATTGCGGTGCTTTTCCGCTTGTTGGCCGGTGGAGACGGTGGGCAGCGAATGGGTATCAAGGCATTTCAGCAAACCCAGACGTACCGGGACGAACCCGAGCAGCAGGGCCGCCAGCCGCCGCCAATCACCCGCCATCAGCAGGTAAAACCCGCCGATTACCGCCATTGTACGCAGGATGAAACTGGTCGCCATCCAAAGTGCCGGTCGGCGTATTTCGGGTAAACGCCGAACCGTCATCCATAAGCCGCCGTAAAACAGGATACCCAACCCCGCACCGGCCAGCACCAGAACGCCCCATACCATCCATCGATCAGTCATGGCCGCTTTCCCGCTTGACCCATTGCCAAGCGTTATAACACCCCAGGACCACGCCGACAAACAAACAAGTCAAGGTCCATGACGGCGGTCCCGGAAATTTTCTGTCCAGCCACCAACCGACAGCGATGCCGATTAAGGTCGGTACTGCCACCGCCCAGCCCACCAAGCCGAACATTCCCAGTCCGAACCAAACGCTGCGCCGGGCCTCCCTTTGCGCTTTCAGACGTCGGCGGGCTTTTTTGTCCACCGCATCGACCAGTTTTTCGGAAGGCGGCGGATCGTCTTGACGAGGATCTTTGCTCATTTCAATACCTCAAGAGACTCACCCTGGCGATACGGAAGTCCGCTCCCCCACGCGCGCCGAGATGGTTCCGGCGTTGCCGTTTTTCTATTTTTCAGCTGCGTTACAATAGCGTAGTTTTATAGCGGTTTGGAGCCACAATCCATCCGGCAAGGTCAATTGCCCAAACCGAAACTTTGCCCGCACATCAAAAAATCAATTCTCAATCGAGAGGAGGAATTATGCCGAATGATCGTCTCATGCTCGCCGCCATTTTGGCCTTTATCCACGCCGTCATGACTCGCCCCTTGAGCGCCTTGACTTCCAGCCTGATGACCCGTCCCGACATGGGAGCCAAATTGATTACCGTCCTGCTGGCCATGGTCGGTTTCGCTATCTTCGCATTCCTATTTACGACCTTCAAGCGATTGCTCAACGAACGCTATGAGTACCATGGCGCGGATCTTTCCATTCTGGCGCTCATCGGCCTGAACGCGGCGGGGGCGGCGCTGACGCTGCTGCCTGTCGTCGGCATAGGCCCCAATACCCTGTCGCTGGCCTTCAACGCGGCTTCGATTCTATTCGGCCTGCTTTTGGTGGGACTGGCCGTCCAATTACTGCGGCTCCCGTCGGGGCTGATCGCGCTACTTAGACCCTATGCTTTCATAATCGCCGTCTCGGGCGTGGGTATCGCGTCGATCAAATTGGCCAATATCGGCATGATCTTCGGCATCGTGGCCGACATCCTATTGGGAATCATCTTCATCAAAGAGAGCGGCACTCCCCTGGACAATCGAATCTGATCCAATCCGCTGCTCGATCGATTGCCAAAGCGCCTGCCAATCAATATTCGCCAAAGCCACCACGGCGAGGATCAAAAACAACACCCCGCTGATCCGGTGGATGAGATGAATGGGCAGGCGCTGCATGACCGTGCGTCCGGCGATCACGCCAAGCGCCGAAGTCACTCCCAGCGCCAGGGTGGCGCCGATCCATACCGGCAAGGGCTGGGAAGCGGTCCCGAGACCGGCCACCGCGATCTGGGTTTTGTCGCCGAATTCGGCCAATAAAATCAAGGTAAAGGTGGTGAAAAAAATCCCGTGCCCGCTTTTTTCCACCACCACGGTCTCTTCTTCTTCTCCTCCGCTGTTACGCAGGGCGTGCCAACCGAACCCGGCAAATAAAACCGCCACCACCAACCCCACCAACCAGCCGGGCAGCCAGGCGGCCACTGCCGCTCCGAATATGACCGCCAAGCCGTTCAATAATGCGAATGAGAACAGGGCGCCCATCAGTACCGGCCAAGGGCGGTGACGCGCCGCCAGAGTCATGCACACCAATTGGCTTTTATCCCCGACCTCGGCCGCGACAATCAAGGCGAGGGTGGTCACCACCGTCAACCATTGGCTGCGTCCCCAGTCAACCTGGCCCACCGCCGACTCGAAATAATCCCGGATAGGATTCATCCATTCCGGACCGATCGATAACAACACAAGACTGGCCTCAGACATGAAAGGCTTATCCCAGCGTGGTTTCCAGAACGGTCATCACCGCAAAGCCGATCAAGACGCCAAACACCGCCCGCCGGGAGCGCTCTACGGAATGAAATTCCGGAATGATCTCATAGGCGATCACGAACAACATGGCACCGGCGGCGAAACCCATTGCCATGGGCAATAGCACTTCGAACACGGTCACCATGGTGACGCCCAACAGGCCCCCGATCGGCTCCACCAGGCCGGAAATCATGGCAATCCCCACCGCCTTCCAAGGCTTGTACCCGATTCCGATCAAAGGCAAGGCCACCGCCATCCCTTCCGGAACATTCTGCGCGCCGATGGCAATCGCGAGCAGGGTTCCGTTGCTCCAATCCCCACCTCCGTAGCTGACACCGACGGATAAGCCTTCGGGAAAGTTGTGAATCGTAATCGCCGCCACGAAAATCCAGACCTTGCGCAAGGCCGCCGCCACATCCTGCTCCCCCTCGAACAAATCGTGCGGGATGGTCCGCTCGGCCCAATCCAGAAACCAGGCGCCGATCAGTATCCCGGCGACCACCACGTATACCCCCCAACCCGGCCACAATTCATCGCCGTACTCCACCCCGGGTTCGACCAATGAGTAGGCGGTCGCGGCAAGCATGATGCCGGCCGCCATTCCCATCATAAAATTGACCGTGCGAAAGGAAATTTGCTTGAAAACTACCGCCGGCAAGGCCCCCAGCACCGTCGCGAGCCCCGCCAGCACACTGGCGAAAAAACCCACCACCACGGTGGCACCGAAGATGAGATACAAGCCCCCAAACACCGCGATTTGGCTCAGTAAAAACGCCAGTACTCCAATGCCTATTCGCTGCCAAAGGGGAAGGGCCAGGAAACGTTGATATCCGGGCCAAGCGACTAGTCGCGTTTGCCAGACGGTGATTTGTCGGTTAATGGTTTTCTGAATCGCGGTTATATTCATGTATTCAACTCCTCTAGCGGACCCGAGCAGTCCTCATCTTGCCGAAAACTGATCAGATTCTAAAAAAGCAAGGTTGTCATATTTTTTTACAGTGCTTTCATTCCTTGTCATTCCAATCCCAATCACCAAAACACAACCCCTTGTTCTGAAAAAAGAAAAATAGAAAAGGCATGATTCGTGCTATATCCATTTCAACGAGTGAAGCAAGCAACGCTCATGGCTCTCGATTCCAACGATTTCAATTTCGATCAATGGATGCGGCTGGCCCGGGAAGATCCCGCCCGCTTTGAACGGCAACGCCGGATCACCATCGACGCCTTTCTGAAAACGCTGCCCCCTTCGAGGCAAAAGGTGCTCAGAGGTCTCCAATGGCGGGTCGATATGGAGATCCGACGCAGCCGCTCGCCGCTGGGCGCTTGCATTCGCCTGTATAACTTAATGCTGGACTCCGTTCGGAAACAACAATCATTGTGGCTCGCCGTGCTGGATGGCAAGAAGATCTCGGCTTCTTTCGGGACCGCGAGCACCTTCCCCAGGCATAATGTTGTATCGTTCGCGCAGGCCGCTCGAAGCCGGCGGAACGCCCGAAAGGAAAGAATCAATCGTAGCGAAGCTTGACCCGCTCGGGACCCACTTGGCTCGATAGGTCTTGGAGCAATTCGTCCTCCGGATGAATCCGCCATCCGTCCCCCAATTGCAGATGCGCTTGCGCCCGGGTGCTCTGATAGGCGATATATACCGGGCACCTCCCCCCCCGATGCCGCTGCAGCGACTCCAATATGTCAGAGGGATCCGGCCCAGCGGTATCGTTCACCGGCCAATGAATCCAAACGCCCCGGGAAAACTCTTCCCGCGCTTGGGTAACGCTAAACAGCTTGTCCGCCACCAATCTCAGTCCGCCGCTGAACTGATCGAAGGACAGGTCGCCTTGGACCACCACAATCCGATCTTTAGCCAAAAGGTCCGCGACGCGCCTTCCCGAGTTGGCTTCCTGCGCCTCCATCGAATCCAAGACCTCCTGAAACACCGCCACTTCCAAACGGGCGCTGCCATCATCGATGGTGGCGAAAGCCATTTTCTTTCCCTGTTTATTCTGCCGGGTACGCAACTCGGTCACCAAACCCGCCACCACTACCCGAGTGCTCTCCTTGCCGGGACCGCCGTACTGACGCTCGAGCGCTTCAATCGGCGCCGTCACCAAACGGGCCAATTCTTGGCGATAGGCATCCATCGGGTGGCCGCTGAGATAAAATCCCAGCACCGCCTTTTCTTCCGCCAACCGCTGCTTGTCCGACCAAGGTGTCACTCGCGCCCCGGACGGCTCCACGCCGGTATCGGTGGCGTCTTTGCCGGAATCGACCACCTCGATACCGAACAAGTCGTTTTGGCCTTGACTCTCGGTCCGGTGATATTGTTCGGCGGCTTGCAGCGCTTGGGGAAGATCGCCCATCAATCGGGCGCGCTCAGGTCCCAGCCCATCCATGGCGCCGGCGCGGATCAAGGCTTCCAGAACCCTGCGGTTGGCACGGCGCAAATCGATCCGCCGGCAGAAATCGTACAAATCCGCAAAAGGTCCGCCCCGGTTTCGAGCCTCCAGGATGGCTTCGATCGCCGACTGCCCCACCCCTTTGACGGCGCCCAAACCATAGAGAATAATTTGCTGTCCCTTGCCGTCTTCCATGACCGTGAAACGATAGCCGGATGTGTTGACATCGGGAGGCAGCAGGGTCAGCCCCAGCGCCCGACATTCATCCACGAAACCCACCAGCTTGTCGGTATTGTCCATATCGGAGGACAACACCGCGGCCATGAAAGCCTCCGGATAATGGGCCTTGAGCCAGGCGGTCTGATAAGACACCCAGGCATAGGCGGCCGAATGGGATTTGTTGAACCCGTAGCCGGCGAACTTTTCCATCAAGTCGAAAATGTACTGGGCGGTTTCCTCGGTTACCCCGCGCTCGGTCGCCCCCTTGACGAAAATGGCCCGGTGCTTGGCCATTTCTTCGTGCTTTTTCTTACCCATCGCCCGCCTGAGCAGGTCGGCGCCGCCGAGGGAATAGCCGGCCATGTCGCGGGCGATTTGCATCACCTGTTCCTGATAGAGAATGACCCCGTTGGTGGGTTTGAGAATCGGTTCCAAGAGCGGGTGGGGATAATTGGCCTGGGCCCGTCCGTGCTTGACGTTGATATAGTCGTCCACCATCCCGGACTGCAAAGGCCCCGGCCGAAACAAGGCCACCAGCGCGATGATATCCTCGAACGAATCCGGTTGAAGGCGACGAATCAGATCCTTCATGCCGCGCGATTCCAGTTGAAATACCGCGGTGGTCTGACAGCTTTTCAGCAATTTATAAGCAGGCGGGTCGTCGCGGGGAATGCGGTCGATATGGACGGGCTCCAAATCCTTGGCGCTTCGTGCACGATTGATGGCCTCCACCGCCCAATCGATGATGGTCAGGGTGCGCAGTCCCAAAAAGTCGAACTTGACCAGCCCCGCCGCTTCCACGTCATCCTTGTCGAATTGGGTGACCGCGCCGTCTTCGGCTTCTTCACGGTAAAGGGGGGTGAAATCCACCAGGGCGGAGGGTGCGATCACCACGCCGCCGGCGTGCTTGCCCGCATTCCGCGTCACCCCTTCCAGCGAACGGGCCAAATCGATCAGGGTTTGAACCTCTTCGTCCCGTTCGTAGGCCCGCCTCAGCTCTTCGCTCTCGGCCAGGGCTTTTTCCAGAGTCATGCCCAGTTCGAAAGGAATCAATTTGGCGAGCTTATCCACGAAGCCGTAGGAATGCCCCAATACCCGCCCCACATCGCGAACCACCGCCTTGGCGGCCATGGTACCGAAAGTGATGATTTGGGAGACCTTGTCACGGCCGTATCGGTCCGCCACGTAATCGATCACCCGATCCCGCCGCTCCATGCAGAAATCCACGTCGAAGTCGGGCATCGACACCCGCTCCGGATTGAGGAAGCGTTCGAACAAAAGATCGAAAGCCAGCGGGTCCAGATCGGTGATCTCCAAGGCATAGGCGACCAGAGAGCCGGCTCCCGAACCGCGCCCCGGACCCACCGGAATACCGTTTTTCTTGGCCCACTGGATGAAGTCGGCCACGATCAGGAAATAACCGGGAAATCCCATTTGCCCGATCACATCCAGCTCCCGCTGCAGGCGTTCCTCATAGTCGGACAGACGGTCCCGGGGGATGGCGCCGGAGGCAACGCGGCGTTCCAGGCCTTCCCGCGACGCCCGGACGAAATACTCACCCATGGTGAACCGTTCCGGAATCGGGAATTTCGGCAGGGAGGGTTTGCCCAGCTCCAACTGCAGATTACAGCGCTTGGCGATTTCCACCGTATTGGCCAAGGCTTCCGGCAGATCGGAAAACAACTCCCGCATCTCCTCGGGACTTTTCAAATACTGTTGATCGCTGTAACGGCGCGGTCGCTTGGGATCATCCAGGATCCAACCCTCGTGAATACAAACCCGGGCCTCGTGCGCTTCAAAATCGTTGTGATCCAGAAAGCGAACGTCGTTGGTGGCGACCACGGGCACATCCAGCGCCACCGCCAAATCCAACGCCCCCTCCAAATAGTCCTCTTCCCGAGGATGACCGGTACGCTGAAGTTCGAGATAGAAGCGGTCGCCGAAGACATTCAACCACCGCTCCAGACTTGCTCGAGCGGCGGCAGGCTGGTTGGCGAGCAGCAACCTGCCGATTTCCCCCTCGCGCGCACCCGACAGGGCGATCAGCCCTTCGGCGCCGGCACGAATCCAATCCGCCTCCACATAGGGCTGTCCCAAGCGACGCCCTTCCAAATAGGCGCGGGAAAGCAATTGGGTGAGATGACGATAACCTCGATCATTTTGCACCAGGAGGGTCAGGCGATCCGGATGGCGGGGGCTGTCCGGATTAGAAACCCATAAATCCGCCCCCGCTATGGGTTTGACCCCTCCCCCCTCGGCGGCTTTATAAAATTTAATCAGGGCGAACAAATTGACCTGGTCGGTCAAGGCCACCGCCGGCAGATTCAGCTCCCGGCAACGGGCGATCAAGGGTTTGATCCGAACCAAACCGTCGTAGAGGGAGTATTCGCTATGGAGGCGCAAGTGAACGAAGTCCACTTGGGAAGCTTTTGAATCGGAGGCAGGTACGCTCAAATCGTGAACCATGGGTCAGTGCTTCATCACCGATCGAACAGGTCGGAAAGATAACCGATGCCATCGGGAAGGCCCCAAAAATTGGAGACTTTGCCGGTGGGCGGAAGTCGGGTAACCCTTGTGGCATCCAATTCCATATCCAGGCGCGAAGGCATCTAAGAGCCGCATTTCCCGATCCCGGGCGACCTTCGCCAAAATCGATGCGGCGGCAATCTCCGCCACTCGCCCGTCCCCGCCGATTATCGTCTCTACGGGCACATCAAGGAAAGGGGCATGAATGCCGTCTACCCGGACCCGATTCGGTCGCATCGAGAGTCCCGCAACCGCGCGCTGCATGGCCAAAAGGGATGCCTGGAGGATATTGCGCCGATCGATTTCGCCCGGTTCCGCCCGTCCGATGGCAAAGGCCTGCGATTTGGCGCGAATTTCCGTGTCCAGCCGCGTACGCTGGCTGGCGGTTAGCTTTTTGGAATCGGCCAGGCCGGCAATGGGGCGCTCGGGATCCAAGATCACCGCTGCCGCGATCACCGCGCCGACCAGACATCCCCGACCGGCTTCATCCACTCCGGCACAACGAATCATTCGGCACCTCCCTGCGCCTTCGCCCGCCGGGCGTGCCAATCGACTGTCTCGTCGATTTGTGTCATTCAGTCGTTGGCATCCGCGGCCGCACACATGATTTCGGCGCTGGCGACAAAATCCCCCTCGACTTCGGCGCGGCACGCGAACGCCCAAATGTTTCGCTTATGTCGCAAGTATTTGACTTCCAATCGCAACTGATCCCCCGGAACGACCGGACGTTTGAAGCGGGCCTTATCCAATCCCACCAGATAATAGATGAGGTCCTTCGCCCCCACTTCCTCGGGCGCGCTTTCCGAAGCCAACAGACCGGTGGCTTGGGCCAAGGCTTCCATGATCAATACGCCCGGCATGATCGGCTGCCCGGGAAAATGCCCCTGAAAAAAAGGCTCGTTGTAAGAAACATTCTTGATTGCCACCAGACGTTCGCCCGGTTCACACTCGATTACCTTGTCCACCAATAAAAAAGGATATCGGTGGGGCAGAAAATGCATGATTTTTCGAATATCCAAAGGACTTATTCCCAATTTTTGTTCACATCGAGACAACAGAACTTAACATTCTTCAACGTTGCAAACGCTGCTGGACTTTGCCGGTCACATCCACTGTGTCACTGGCATAGACGACTCCGTCGGTCAGAATCAAATCATATTTCTCTTCCTGGGCCAGGGTCTTGATCGCTTCGAAGATTTCACGCTGCAATTTGCCCAACTCTTCATTGCGGCGAATGTTGAAATCCTCCTGGAATTCTTCTCGTGAGCGCTTCAAATCCCTTTGTTTGGAGAGAATTTCACGCTCCAGCTTGTTTCTCTCCGACTCGCTCATAACTGCTGCATCGCGAGACAACTTCTGTTGCATTTCGACCATTTCTTTTTGTTGAGCGACGAGACGTTTGTCCCGGGGAGCAAACTCTTGCTCGAGGCGCTTTTTGGCCTCTTCCGCCTGAGGGGATTCCTGCAGCACCTGAGCCACATTGACGAAACCCACCTTGATCTCTGCTGCCTTGGCCCACGGCGCGACTCCCATTAGAAGCAGGCTCATGAGCATCCAGATGAACGTTTTTTTATTCATTAAAAGGGCCTCCTTGAAATTTACCCATTAATCAAAATCCAGCGCCAAATGAGAATTGGAAGATCTGCTCATCATCCTGGCTTTTTGCATTCAACGGTTGCGCCAGACTGACCTCCAAAGGACCGAAAGGGGAAAGCCACTGGGCGGAAATACCGGCGGAATAGCGCAGGTTACCCAGTTGCGGCCGGTCCTCGAAAACATTACCCACGTCGAAGAACAGCCCCAAGCGAAAAGCGGATTTAAGTTCTTCGTCCAGGAAAGGCACGGGGAAGAACAGATCGGCACCGCCCACCAACTTGACTGGCCCGCCAAAAGGATCGTTGCGAGAATCACGCGGCCCCAACGTATTTTGCCTGAATCCTCTGACCGACTGAACCCCTCCGGCGAAGAAATGCTCGAAAAAGGGCAAATCGTCGGTGTCGCCATATCCGTCCCCGTAGGCGACATCGCCGTGTAAAGAAAAAACCAGATCGCGAGTCCAGGGAATATAATATTGGCCGCGGTAGCGAATCTTATAGTATTCCAAATCGCTGAACGGCACCGCCCCCAAGAGCGAAAACGAATGCCTGCCCCCGGAAGTGGGAAATATCGCCTTGTCCCGGGTGTCGTGGGTCCAGGCCATGGACAGGGTCAAGACGTTGTAAGTACTGCCCTGATCGGCGACGAATTGGAGAATCTCATCGGAGGTATTGTCCGAAGTCTTAAGATCCGTGCGGTTGAAATCCAAATTCATGGAAAGACGATCGAATTCATTGAGGGGAATGCCCCCATTGATGCCCGCGGCGAGGACGTCGGTCGAGTATCTAGCCAAGTTGGCCGCTTGAGCATCCGTACTGCGATAGCTGACGTCGAAGCCACCGCTGATTGCATCCAGGGTCAGATAGGGGTTTTGATAAGCCACCCGGTAGATGGTCGATACCTGACTGTTGTTGAAATCGAAGGTGACTTGCTTGCCCGTTCCCAGAAAATTATTCTGGGAAACGCTGGCATTGAAAATCAAGCCCTGTACTTGGGAGAACCCGATCCCGGCGCTGAGATTCCCGGAGGGCCTCTCGGTCACCGTGTAATTGACGTCGATCTGATCCAGAGTACCGGGTACCGTCGGCGTCTCCACGTTGACTTCCTTAAAATAACCCAACCGCTCCAGTCGTTCCTTGGAGCGCTCGATTTTGGAAGTGGCCGCCAGCGCGCTTTCCATCTGGCGCATTTCACGCCGCACCACCTGATCCTGGGTACGGGAGTTCCCTTTGACCTGAATCCGGCGCACAAATACCCGCCGCCCCGGATCGACGAAGAAGGCCAACTTGACGGTTTTATTCTCCTCGTCGACGTCGGGCACCATGTTGACGTTGGCGAAAATATATCCTTCGTCTCCCAAACGGGTGCTGATGGCGTTGATCGTTTCAGTCGCCCGCTTACGCGAAAAGACCTCGCCGGGTCCGAGCTTCACCAGGGGGATCAGTTCGCTGGGCGATACGATCAATTTGCCGGTCAGCTTGACTTCCTCCAACCGGAAAATATCCCCTTCCTTGACGTTGATGGTGATGTAGATATCTTTTTTATCCGGGGTAATGGCAACCTGAGTGGATTCGACTTCGAACTGAATATAGCCCTGATCCATGTAAAACGAGCGCAACCGCTCCAGGTCGGCACTCAGCTTTTGCTTCGAGTACTGATCATTCTTGGTATAAAAGGATAACCAACCGGTCGTACCCGACTCGAATTCCCCCAGCAAGGTCTCGTCGTCGAAGGCCCGATTGCCGACGATATTGATGCGTTTAATCTTGGCGGCCTTGCCTTCGGCGATTTGAATCAGGATCGCCACGCGATTCTCGGTGATCGGCGTCACTTCGGTCTTCACATCAACGCCGTATTTTCCGCGGCTGAAATATTGACGCCTCAGCTCGCTTTCTATTTTTTCCAGCACCTGGCGGTTGAATGCCTGGCCTTCGGCCAGGCCGACACTTTCCAAAGCTTTGAGGAGGTCTTCGGATTTGACGTCCTTATTCCCTTCAAGCTTGATCGCGGCGATGGCGGGTCGCTCCTCCATCTCGACGATCAGCACATCCCCGTCTCGACCTACCCGAATATTCTTGAAAAATCCGGTCTGGAAAAGCGCCCGGATCGCTTCGGCGACCCGCCGTTCATCGACTCGCTCCCCGGGTCTGATCGGCAGGTAATTGAAAACCGTCCCGGCGGCCACCCGCTCCAATCCGCGCAGGCGTATATCCTCCACCACGAACGGTTCCCACGCCCAGGCCGCGTACGTCCACAACAGGGCGATCCAAAAGACTAAGATATGGGGTTTCATTCAACTCCGCTAGGCGGATGACCCGGCCGCGACGCGACCGGTTTCACCTGAATGGGTTATTCTTTGACTTGTTTTTCCAGTTGCTCAAGGCTGATGTGCCGGACATCCTTTCCCTTGACGTAAAAAATTAGATACTCGCATATGTTGCAGCTCCGATCGCCGATGCGCTCCAAGGATCGGGCCGACCACATGATATCCAATGAAACGGGGATGCTGCGTGGATCTTCCATCATGTAGGTAATCTGCTGGCGAACGATGCTCTCGTATTCCCGGTCGACTACTTTGTCTTCCTCCACGATCCGAAAAGCCAGATCCACATCCATACGCGCAAACGCATCCAAGGCCTTATGCAGCATCAATCTGACTTGCCCCACCAACTGCTCCAGTTCGCTCAATTGGTTTCTCTTGGCGTAGTGGGTACCGATATCCAGCGCCTGGCGGGCGATTCGGCGCGCTTCGTCGCCGATGCGCTCGAGATCGGCGATCAGTTTAATCACCGCCAAAACCAGCCGAAGATCCCGCGCCGTCGGCTGGCGCCGGGCGAGAATTTGCGTACATTGTTCGTCGATCTCCACTTCCATGGAGTTGACCTTATAGTCGTTGCCGATCACCTCCTCGGCCAAAGCCATATCGTTTTCGAGCAGGGATTTGACCGCATCGGCCACTTGAGCTTCCACCAGTCCCCCCATCACCAAAACCCGATGATGGATATCTTCAAGCTCTTGCTCGTACTGCTTGGATATATGATGATGAACGATTTCTTCCGACATGAAACAGTCTCTCCGGGACCGGCATATAAACCGCACTCATTGTATGCGGTTTGATAGGGATTCTCAATCAGAGCGCGCTCAGCAGCTTTTCAGCGTGCGCTCGTTGGGGAAACTGCGGTTGCTCCTTAAGCAAGCGCTCCAAGATCGCTTTGGCTTCTTCGCCGTCGCCCGATTGAATCAGCGCTTCGGCCAGATGCAGTCGAATGGCGGGTAAATGGGGCGCTCGGACCGATGCCTCGCGCAACAAGGTCACCCCTTTTTGGAGTTTACCGTTCTGAGTGAAAATCCAGCCCACCGTATCCAGCATTTCCGGATGATCTTGCGCTTTGTCGACCAATTGATCCGCCAATTTCAGAGCGCGCGGATCATCGAGTTTCTGGTACAACCAGGCAAGATTATTGAGAATCAATAAATGCTCCGGTTGCACTTCTCTTGCTTGCTCGTAGGCTTTAACCGCCTTATCGTAAGCACCTTCAGACTGATACCCCATGGCCAGCATGGTCCAACTTTCCGCATCCCGAGGCGACTTTTCGAGCCAAGCTTGCAAAATCGCATGGGCTTTAGCCGGTTCGTCCAGTTGCCGATACAATTGATGCAGACGCCGAGCGTGGACGGCGGTGGGATTCAGTTCATGGGCTTTGCGGTAAGCGCTCAGGGCCTGCTCGAACTTTTTTTGCTTGATCGCGATTTCGCCTTCCCAAAAATAACCGACCGAGCGGTCGGGAAATTGGGTTTGGAGGCTGCGGGCGGCGTCCAACGCCTGCGAATACCGCTCCTTGTCGAGCAGCAGGCGGATTTTATTTCCGGCCGCGGGAGCGTAGTCCTGATCGAGCTTGAGCACTTCGTCCCAAGCCGCCAAAGCGGCCTCGTCATTATCACCGGCCGCCAAAGCCAATCCTAAAAAGTGATGCATGCGAGGGTTTTGGGGAAAACGATCGACCAGCTTTTGAAACGTCGCCGCGGCATTGGCCGCCTGGCCCGCATCCAGCTGCGCCCGCCCCAGGGCAAATTGCGCATTGGCGTCTTGGGGGTGTTTCTCCACTGCCTCGCGCGCCAGACTCAACGCCTTGAGGCTTTCCCCTCGAGCTAAATAATAACGGTTCAACATCAAAGTGGGATCCAATGCCTCCGGACTCCGGGTATGCGCGGTTTCCAGCCACTTCAGCATGCCTTCGTAATCCTTGCGCATTTCAGCGATCCGGGCCAATCCGATCAATGCTTGGGTATATTCCGGTCGTTTCTCCAATACGCGCCGATAATAATCCTCGGCTTGTTCCGGTTCCCCCTGGCGCAACTTGAGTTTGGCCAGGTTCATCGCCGCGGTGAGATAGTCCGGATGATTGTTCCATAGCTCCCGCCATTGATTTTCCGCTTTTTCAAGCTCTCCTTTCGCCAAATAGGTTGCGGCAATCAGATTGAGAGGGAGCGGATTTTCGGGCATTTTTTCCGCCAGCTTGCGTGCCTGCGCCTGGGCTTTGTCATATTGCTTTTGTTGAAGCAGGGTCAGCGCCAACATGACATCCGCCTGAACCAGATCCGGGTCCTGAGCCACCGCCTGCTCCAATTGCTCGATCGCTTCCTTTCCTTCCCCGGCGGCGATTTGCCCCAGGGCAAGCTGGGTCCGAATCGAGGCCATTTCCGGCGCCAATCGCACCGCTTCGGACAATAACGCCGTCCCTTGATCGAATTGCCGGTTTTGCAGATAGGCGCTGCCCAATAGAGCCAAAAGCCGGGGATCCCGGGCGATCTCTTCTCCTTCAGCGGTCTTCGCATCCCGAAACGGCTCCAGCAGGGCCACCGCCGCTTCGGGATTTTTGCGCTTCAATTTCACCGCCGCCAGCATTTTCACCGTGGGCAGATGAGTCGGCATCCGGCGATGAACCGTGGAAAGATACTCTTCGGCCGATACCAACTCATTTTGGCGATAGGCGATAATACCCAACAACATACGACTGGGTATATGGCCGGAGGCGGCGCTGGCCACTTTCACCAAGGCATCCTCGGCTGCCTGCAGATTGCCCGCTTGGAATTCAAGCAACCCCTGAAGATACATGACCAACGGCAGCTCACCGGCTATTTTCCGAGCTTCTTGAAGATCCCGGCGCGCTTCATCCAGCCGCTTCTGGACGAGCATCACCGTAGCCCGTCCGGAAAGGGCGCGAATCTCCGAAGGGCGCCTCTCGAGCACTTGGGAGAAGGCGGCAGCCGCCCCTTCCCAATCCTTTTGCAAACGCCGAGACTCAGCCACCACCAGTCGAGCATCCACATGATCGGGGTTTCGATCCAGAACAAGCGTCGCCTCTCGCTCCGCCACTTGGGGTTGCTTTTCCAACAATGCAAGTCGAGCCAAACCCAAGTGCGCCGTTTCACTTTCCGGCGCTAATTGGACCGCTTCCGTAAAACCTTCCCGGGCTGCCTGGCGCTCACCGAGTTTCATTTGCGCCGTGCCGCGCAAAGCGAGTATTTCCGCGCGCAGATCCGTGGGCAGCGATGCTTGCGGCTGAATCTCTTCGAGCAGTTTTTTAGCCTGCCCCCGGAGTAAATAGGCATTGCCCAAAGGAACCAGCCAACGGCGAGGTTCCACATCCAGTTGCCGGGCTTTTTCCAGTTCCTTGACCGCCCCCGCCGCTTCTCCCATTCTTAAATAAGTTTTGCCGAGCAGTAGCCGTCCTTCCGCGTTTTGCGGTTCCTCCCGCAATAAATTCTTCAGCTGAATCACCGCCGCTTTGGTTTGCCCCTCGGAGAGATACGCCTTGGCTTCCTGCAAATACGGATCCCCTTCTCCGGAGACCACCTGCACACTCCACATCAATAAGGCAATGGCAAAATGTCGAGTCATTATCTCCTCTCCTAGACTTTTAAATTAAATTTGTTGAGTAAAGCATACAAAGTGGGACGGGTAATATCGAGAATCTCGGCGGCCCTGGCAATCTTTCCGTCCGCTTCGTTGAGCGCCGCGCACAGCGCTTGACGCTCCGCCGCCTCCCGAGCCTCGCGCAAAGTCAGCAAACGGCGCTCGGCATCGGCTTCGGCCAGTTTGAGATCGCGAACCTCGACCTTCGGCCCCCCCGCCAGGGCGATGGCGGTCTTGACTCGACCTTCAAGTTCGCGCACGTTTCCCGGCCAATCATAGGCTTCCATAGCCATCAAGGCGGCATCGCTAAAATCAAGCAAATTTCGCTTCATTTTTCGGTTGTAGCGATGCAGAAAGGCTCTACTCAGCACCGGGATATCTTCTTTGCGCTCGCGAAGGGGCGGAATCTCGATTGAGGTTTCGTTAATGCGGAAATACAAATCCCGGCGAAACCGTTCCTCGGAAATCAATCGGTCAATTTTTTGATGGGTGGCACAGACGACCCGCACATCCACGGCAATCTCCTGCCGCCCCCCGACACGCTCGATCACTCGTTCCTGCAAGAAGCGGAGCAACTTGGGCTGTAACCCCAAGGGCATATCCCCGATTTCATCCAAAAACAGGGTACCGCCGTGAGCCATTTCGATCTTTCCTTTGGTCTGTTTGGCGGCATCGGTAAAGGCGCCCTTCTCGTAACCGAACAATTCGGCTTCCAGCAGGCTATCGGGGATGGCGGCGGTGTTGATTGCGATAAAAGGCCCCGCCGCGCGCGGACTCAGTCGATGCAAGGCCCTCGCCAACACTTCCTTCCCGGTACCGCTCTCCCCTAATAGTAATACACTCAAATCCGTGGATGCCAATTGCTCCACCAAGCGGCATACCTCGTGCATCTGAGGGCTGGCGGCGATCACGCCGTCGAGGGGGTGACTTACATGCAGGCGCGCCAGCTTGCGGTTCTCCTCTTCCAACTCATAGAGACGAAAGGCGCGCTCCACCACGAATCCCAACATGTTGGGATCCACCGGTTTGGCATAGAAATCATAGGCGCCCAACCCCACCGCGCGCACCGCATTATCGAGATCGTCATTCCCCGTGATGACAATCACCTTGGTCGCCGGCGCCAATTCCAACAATGCCTCCAACGTGGCGAACCCCTCCGACACGCCTCCCGGATCGGGGGGCAGCCCCAGATCCAGAGTTACCACCGCCGGTGCGCTTTTTTTCACCAAATTCAACGCCGTTTCGCGGTCCCCCGCGGTAATCACTTTGTAACGGTCGGCAAAGCTCCATTTGAGCTGGTTTCTCAACCCTTGATCGTCCTCGATAATGAGCAAAGCATCCTCTCCGTCTTTTTTCAAGTAAGTGGTCAAACTGAAACTCCTTGAGGGGACTGGGTCTTATCGGATACGCATTCAGCCAAAGGCAAGGCGAAACGAAATCGACTTCCCTCACCCGGCACGCTCTGGACGGTGAGTTCGCCGCCCAATGCACGGACATATTCCCGGCTTTCGTAGGCTCCGATCCCCATGCCGCTTAACCCCTTGGTCGTTTCGAATGGTTTGAACAAGCGGTGCTGAACGAACTCCGCGTCCATTCCTTGGCCATTGTCCTCTACTTCAACTATAGCCTGCTCTTGCCGATACTCCAGCATAACCTTAACATTTCCGGATTTGCCCGCCGCTTCCTGGGCGTTTTGAATGATATGCTCGAACGCTGATGCCAGCCTGTCGGGCTGGGCCAAGACGTAAATTTCCGAGTGCGCCAGACACTCGTACCTTGGTCGAGGCAACTGACTGGCCCGTGCGGCGACCACTTCCTGCAGCAAACTGCGCAAATCAATGCGTTCTTTCCTTTTTTCCGCGCCCAAATTCCTGAGCTGGGACAAGAGACTATTCATTTTGCCCACCGCGTGCTCCACGGTGGTCATCGCGTCACGCACGAATTCGGGATTGGCGGCATGCTTGTCGGCATTACGAACGACCAGGGAGAGTTGCGCGATCAGGTTCTTTAAATCATGCACGACGAACGCCGCCAAGCGGTTGAACCCTTCGAACTGACGCGCCTCCAACAAGCGCTGAGCGGTTTCCTCCACCACCAGGAAACTGGCTGCCTGACGGCCGGCGGTTTTAAGCACATCCAACACTTCCCAATTGCAATCGACGCGGGCCCGGGGACGAGTCAGCAAAACCATCCCCCACAAGGTTTCTCCGTAGAACAGGGGAATCAGCAACCAGGCGTCGTGCTGGCCAGCCAACCAGGGGGGAGAAACAAACCCGGGATACAATTCAGGCAAGGACTTAAGTTCCCGTAAATTCACCACCCATTCTTTTCGCCGGAGAAAATCGACCACCGGATCATCGCTCTCGAGGGACGCCACCTGGAATCCCGGATCCCCCCATTCGGCCTGTTGAAAATAACGTCCCGTTTCGGAGCGGACCCACAGCAGGCCGGAAGGACTCTCCACCAGATCGGCCAAGGTCCGGATCACCCGCTCGCC
Source organism: Methylohalobius crimeensis 10Ki (assembly GCF_000421465.1). Classification (NCBI taxonomy): domain Bacteria; kingdom Pseudomonadati; phylum Pseudomonadota; class Gammaproteobacteria; order Methylococcales; family Methylothermaceae; genus Methylohalobius; species Methylohalobius crimeensis. The sequence goes on along the minus strand of NZ_ATXB01000001.1, from coordinate 1,425,283 downwards.
CAAGGGAGAAGCATCCTCCGGATAGGATAGATTGGCAGTGATCCTCAGCCACTCCTTACGATAGTCGTAGCGATAATTAAAAAAATGTTTATCCAGGAGAACCCGTAGCTGGGCCCTTACCTGACCGGAAAACAACAACACCAAGAGCAATAAGAAGGCCGCCGCCAAAAAGGCGATCCGGATCACTTCGCCCCACTGCCCACCGTACGAGCGCACATAGTAGCCGGCCGTGGCCATCACCAGCAGATAAAGCCCGGCGCCGACAACCGCAACCGAATGGAAAACGAAATCGCGGGATACGAACGCCGCCACCGACCAATCCGGATTGCGCGCCGCCGTTACCGCCAGGAAAGGCACCAATAAGCTTGCCATCAAGCCGCGCGCCATCCATAAATTCAGATCGATCCGTTTGAACAATAAGGCGTCCGAGTAGAGATAGAACTCATAAGCGAAAAATCCTCCCAGCGCCAGACATAAAAACTTGATATACCAGCGCCGGTCCGGCCGGGTATTGCGATACAACTGCTCTACCAAAATCAATCCTGCCAGCGCCAGCAGCAACTGCCCGGTTAGCGGTAATTCGATCAACTTAAACGCCGGTTGAAATCGCTCCAGCCACGACTCCGTCCATGCCTGAATCACCAAGGTTGATACCAGACCGAATCCGGCGTATCGAATCCAGCGCAAATGCCTTCGGACACGAATACCGGCCGGCAGCAACTGCCACAAAAACTCCAACCAAAACACCAGGTGAAGCGCCTCCAAGGTCCAGATCAACGCTGCCGGCAAACCTCGTTCGCCCAGTTGCCAAGCATTGATGCCGGCCCAAAGCGTCATCACCCCCACCGCGGCTAGCAGCAATCCGCCCCGGAAGCGCCCGCGCCATGCGGTGGCCATGATCGCAAACAACAACGAATAAGCCCCGGCGGCCACGCCGTAACTCACCGCCCCGATCGAGGATTCCACGTCAGCGCGCCCCCTTTCCCCAAAGGACCACTTCCACTGTCTGGAGCATGATCAAAAAATCCAGAAACAAGCTGTAATTCTTTACATAATACAAATCATACTGCAGTTTTTCGACCGTATCGGCCTCGTCTTCGGCATAGGGATAACGCACCTGTGCCCAGCCGGTGATGCCCGGCTTGACCCGATGCCGCTCGGCATAATAAGGGATTTTCTCGGCGAATTTCTCCACGAACTCGGGGCGTTCGGGACGCGGCCCCACGAAGCTCATATCCCCTTTGAATACATTCCACAATTGCGGGAGTTCGTCGATCCGGGTCTTGCGAATGAATCGCCCTACCCCGGTCACTCGATCGTCTCCCGTTCGGGCCATGCGCACGCCGTCTTTTTCCGCATCGGGACGCATGCTGCGGAACTTGATGACCTGGAATAATTTCCAGTTGCTCCCCACCCGCGTCTGGCGATAGAAGATGGGATGTCTTCCCCGGCTTTCGATCCAGATCGCCACCGCGGTCGTCAACATCACCGGCCAGGCCACGGCGAGCAGCGCCAAACTGGCAGCGATATCGAAAAGGCGCTTGACCAACATGCTACTGCGCATTCGGAAGCCATCGGAAAAAACCAGCCAACTGGGGTGTAAACAGTCGATCTTGACGATCCCCGCTTCGCGCTCGAAGAAGGTCAGCAGATCCACCACATCCACCCCTTCCATTTTACAATCGAGAATCTCGTCCACCGGCAGCCCCTGACGCCGGTCGTCGGGAGCGACCACGATCTCATCGATATCTTGGCTTTCCGCCAATTCCCGGAGCGGCGCGTTCAGCTCGAGCAATCGCTCCGCACCGACCCGGCAAGGCTCATACCCCATCCGAACGAATCCCACGAATGCCAGGTGACCGAATGGCAAACGTCGTTCGAAATCCAAAATTCGGTGAGCGAAATCGCCGGCCCCCAGGACCAACACCCGGCGTTTAAGACGCTGGCTATCGACGTAGCGGTAAAATAGTCGCCGAACCCCGATCACCGCGGCGAAAGAGAACAGCAGTGCGAAGCCGAAAACGCCCCGGCCGACGAACAAGGCCGGAAACGCGTAGAACAGCCAGCTCATCACCGCCGTCCCGAGAGCAAAGCTCGCCATCAAACGCAGCAAAAGGTTGGATAGACTCCATTGGGTTATGCGTTGATAAAGCCCCAGCCCGGCGTTCAGGGTGACCATGGCAAAAGTGAATAGAACGGCGGTGATCCACCACTGGGGTTCCATTTGCCACCCACTCGAAAATAGAAACCGGAGCTTCCCGCCGACAAAGATGGCCGTCAGGAATGAAATGGACTCCAGCAGCATCAAGCTCAAATAAGCCGCGGAAATATAATGGCGAAATATCCGGATTGTGGGCATAACTCTGCAATTTTTGTTATGGATGGAAACCGCCGTCCATTGGCTGCGTCATGCTAACAGAAAAAATCGGAACGCGGTCAATGCTTAGAATTATAAGCTTTCCGCCGACCTCTCTTTCCTTTAGAATGCGAATTCCCGCCCGGGAAACGAATGGTATCGAAGATTTCAATAGAAACCCGATTGTTTTAGGTCATTGCCCCCTTGACCGATGCTAAACCGCCCCAGGGTCTATCCCAGACCTAAATCGGCTATGCTTTTGCTTGCTCGGCCATAATTTTTACAGGAGGTTTCATGCCGTCACCTGACAACGTCAAAATCGGAGTCGTCGGACTCGGTTACGTGGGGCTCCCCCTCGCGGTGGAGTTCGGGCGCCAGTATGAGACGCTCGGCTTGGATATCAACCGGCAAAGGGTAAAAGAGCTCACTCGCGGGCTCGATCGCTCCCGCGAAGTCTCACCGGAGGAGCTCCGGCGAGCCGAACGCTTGGGCTACACCGCCGATGCCGAGGATTTGGCGCAATGCAATGTGTTCGTGGTGACCGTCCCCACTCCGATCGATCATCACAAACGCCCCGACTTGACCCCGCTGATCTCCGCCAGCCGAACGGTAGGCAAGCTGCTCAAGTCGAACGATGTGGTTATCTACGAATCCACCGTCTATCCCGGCGCCACCGAAGAAGTGTGCGTCCCGATCCTGGAGCAGGAATCCAATCTTACTTTCAACCGCGATTTCTTTGCCGGCTATAGTCCCGAAAGGATCAATCCAGGCGACAAGGAACACCGGGTCACCAGCATCGTCAAAGTGACCTCGGGCTCGACGCCGGAAACCGCCGATTTCGTCGACCGGCTTTACCGAAGCGTGATCTCCGCGGGCACCCATAAAGCCAGCAGCATCAAGGTGGCCGAGGCGGCCAAAGTGATCGAAAACACCCAGCGCGACGTCAATATCGCCTTGATCAACGAATTGGCGGTCTTGTTTCACAAGCTGAATCTGGATACTCTGGAAGTTTTGGAAGCCGCCGGCAGCAAATGGAACTTTCTTCCCTTCCGCCCCGGCTTGGTGGGCGGTCACTGCATCGGCGTGGACCCCTACTACCTGACCCACAAGGCACAGGAAATCGGGCATCACCCGGAAATCATCCTGGCCGGACGCCGCATCAACGACGCCATGGGAGAATACGTGATCTCACGGCTGGTCAAATTGATGAACCAACGCCGCATTCACGTGTGTCAATCCAACATCCTAATGCTGGGAATCACCTTCAAGGAAAATTGTCCCGACATCCGCAACACCCGGGTAATCGACATGATCCGGGAACTGCAAACCTATCACGCCAACGTGGAAATTCACGACCCCTGGGCTTACCCGGAGGAGGCCAAAGAAGAACTGGGCATCGAATTGCTCGAACAGCCACCGGAAACGGGGCGATACGACGCAATCATCCTCGCCACCGCCCACGACCGGTTCCGGGAAATGGGCACCACTTGGATCCGCTCCTTGGGCAAGCCGAACGCAGTCGTCTTCGACGTCAAAGGCATTCTTCCCCATGACGTCGTGGACGGGCGGCTATGAGGATTCTGGTCACCGGTACCGCAGGTTTCATCGGCTCGTTCCTCGCTCATAGGCTCCTCGATCGCGGCGACGAAGTCATCGGCGTCGACAACGTCAACGACTATTACGACGTGCGCCTCAAGGAAGACCGCCTCAAGCGACTCAAAGCCCGTTCCGGCTTCGTCGAAATCCGCGCCGACCTGGAGGACCGAGAGGCGCTGAGCGCGGCCTTCCGCCGCCACCGTCCGCGCCGGGTGGTGAATCTGGCCGCCCAGGCCGGAGTCCGCTATTCGCTGGAAAATCCCGGCGCCTACATCGACGCCAATCTGGTGGGATTCGGCAACATTCTCGAGGCGTGTCGACATTACGAAGTGGAACACCTGGTCTACGCTTCCTCCAGCTCGGTGTACGGCGCCAACACTCGGATGCCGTTCTCGGTCCACCACAATGTAGACCATCCGGTCAGTTTATATGCGGCCACCAAGAAGGCCAACGAGTTGATGGCCCATACTTACAGCCATCTCTACGGACTCCCCACCACCGGCCTGCGGTTCTTTACCGTTTACGGGCCATGGGGACGGCCGGACATGGCCTTGTTCAAGTTCACTCGCAACATACTCGAAGGCAGGCCCATCGACGTTTACAATCACGGCAGGCACAAGCGCGACTTCACCTATATCGACGACATCGTCGAAGGGGTGGTCCGTACCTTGGACCGGATCGCCGAATCCGATCCCGCTTGGTCCGGCGATCGCCCCGACCCGGGCACCAGCCAAGCGCCCTATCGACTATACAACATCGGCTGCCACAACCCGGTGGAACTGATGCGTTTTATCGAAGTGTTGGAAAATGCCCTGGGAATGCGCGCGGAAAAAAACTTCCTCCCCATGCAACAAGGCGACGTTCCCGCCACCTACGCCGATATCGACGATCTCATGCAAGCCACCGGTTATGCGCCCACCACTCCGATCGAAGAAGGCGTTGCCCGCTTCGTGGCATGGTATAAGGACTACTACGACTATCGATGACGGATTTCCCAAAAAACAAAGAAGCACATCCTGCTCCCCCCTTGCTCGGATTCGCCGCCTTCAGTGGAACCGGCAAGACCACCCTTTTGTGCCGACTGATTCCCCTACTCAAACAGCGGAATCTCAAAATCGGATTGATCAAACACGCCCATCACAAATTCGATATCGACCGTCCCGGCAAGGACAGTTATCAATTGCGCCAAGCCGGCGCCAGCCCGGTCATGGTGGTCTCCTCCAAACTGCGGGCGATCGTCTACGACTTGCAAAACGAGGCAGCGGAAAACTTGGAAACACCTCGCCTCGCCGAGCAATTACCCTATTTAAACACGCAAGATCTGGATCTGATTCTGGTGGAAGGTTTTAAGCGCGAACCGTTTCCCAAAATCGAGCTTCACCGGCCCTCCTTGAACCAACCGCTCTTATTCCCGAACGATCCCGACATCATCGCGGTGGCCACCGATACCCCCTTGGCATGTTCCTGCCCCCTTCCCGTGCTAAACCTCAACCAACCGGAACAAATCGCCGATTTCATCTGCCATGACTTTCTCTCCCGTTGATCCTTGCCGGAATGCTTCCCTCAACCTAGAGGCCGCCCTAGACCGGGTCTTGACCGCCATCGAACCCATGCATGCCTGTGAGCAGGTGCCGATCAAGGGAGCCTTGGGGCGTATTTTGGCCGAATCGGTCAGCGCTCCCGGCGACACCCCCCCCTTTGCCAATTCGGCCATGGACGGCTACGCCGTATCCGCTTCCGATAAGGCTTCGGGAAATGCTGAACAGGAAACGTTCACCGTTGTAGGAAGCGCTTATGCGGGTAAACCCTTCCCGGATCGACTCGCGCACGGGCAATGTGCGCGCATTTTTACCGGAGCGCCGGTCCCCGAGGGGACAGTGGCAGTCGTCATGCAAGAGGAAGTGGAGTTAGCAGGCCGCTCGATCCGCCTTAAGCGCCACCCCGCTGCGGGAGAAAATATTCGCCCCGCCGGTAGCGACGTTCGCGGGGGCGAAACGGTTCTATCCCGCGGTCGCTTGCTTCAACCCGCCGATCTGGGGCTTCTGGCGACGTTCGGCATCGCTCGGCTTCCTGTTTATCAAAAACCGCGCGTGGGCTACTTCTCCAACGGCGATGAACTCCGCGGTTTAGGCGATTCCCTGGCGCCAAGCCAAATCTACGACAGCAACCGCTACAGCTTGCACGGCTTGCTGGCGGACCTTCCCGTCGCCGCGACGGATCTGGGCAACGTCCCCGACGACCTGACTCGACTCACTGAGTTGTTGAACGAAGCCGGCCGGAATTTCGACCTGATTATCAGCTCCGGCGGCGCCTCGGTTGGGGAGAAGGACCTGTTGCGCCAAGCACTGGTCCGCGTGGGCGAAATCAATCTCTGGCGGATCGCCATCAAGCCGGGCAAACCCTTGATCTTCGGTCGGGTCGGACGCGCTTGGTATTTCGGCCTGCCGGGCAATCCGGTCTCGGCCCACGTCACTTTCGCTCAAATCGTTCGCCCCGCGCTTTGGAAACTGGCCGGCGGCTCTTTCAGGCCCTTGCGCTTGACCGCGCGCTGCCAAAACGACCTGGTCAAGACTTCGGAGCGGATGGAATTCCAGCGCGGCCGGTTGGAACTGGACGCACGAGGCCGACTGGCGGTGACCGGCCTGGCGGGACAAGGTTCGCACCAACTGGCCGAACTCAGCCGGGCCAACTGCTTCATCCTCCTGTCGGCCGCCAGCCACGGCGCTCGGGCAGGGGAGACGGTCCAAGTGGAACCTTTCTCCACCCATCTTTCGCATGGCTGAATTCGCCGGTTTGTTCATCACCGGGACCGATACCGGGGTGGGAAAAACCTTCATCGGAGCGGCCTTGGCCGGCGCATTGCGGCGACGCGGCCATTCGGTCCGGGTACGCAAACCGGCGGAAAGCGGCTGCCTCAGGGAAAAAGGCGATCTCGTGCCCCGAGATGCGCAAATCCTAAGCCGTGCCGCCGGCGATCCGGAGCCTCTGGAAATCGTCTGCCCCTATCGATTCGAAGCGCCCGTTTCCCCGGAACGCGCCGCGCGCCTGGCCGGCCGTCCCCTGCGGTTACGGGAATTGCTCGAGGCCTGCCAGCCTCGGGAACGAGACGTTCGGTTGGTGGAGGGCGCCGGGGGGTTTTATTCCCCCATCGCCGCCGATGGCCTCAACGCCGATCTGGCCCAGGCTTTGAAACTTCCGATCCTGCTGGTCGCCTCCGACCGGTTGGGCGTCATCCATCAGGTTCTGTTGACGCTCGAGGCCGTCGCCTCCCGGGGCTTGATCCCCCGGGGGGTGATGCTCAATCAAACCGAGCGATCGAACGGTTCCGCCATGAACAACCTGGAAGACCTGCGCCGCTGGAGCACAGTCCCGGTCTATCCAATTCCATTTTGTTATCCGGAAAAAAGCGCCGCTTTGGAGGCCGCCCTGATGCCCTTGATCGAAAACCTGGAACGAAGGATACAAAATAGTGGTGGACCGGATGCGTGATAGCGCATCACGGCGGACAGGAGGGTGGATGCGCTTCGCTTATCCACCCTACCAGGCTGTTTCAAAACTCGATATACCATACAAGCCTAGGGGCATGATGACCCCTTAATTCCCTCTCCATCCGGGAATGACTCAAGAAGCGTCCCTTCTCCCGCTGGCGGGAGAAGGTTAGGATGAGGGTGGATCTAATTGAAATGAAAGACTTTTTTATTTAACCACCCTCACCCCTGCCTCTCCCGCCAGCGGGAGAGGGGGATAATGGCATCCCGTTTACCCTGACCCTCACACGAGTTTTGAAACAGACTCTTAGCAATCCTCGGGTTTACGGTCGTCCCGAAGGAGCAGATTGTGCACCGCCTCTCGAGGCAACACCCCGTCATAAAGAAGCGCATACACCTGCTCCACAATGGGCATTTCGACCCGCAACCGGCAAGCCAGTTGCCAAATCAAGCGCGCCGTCAATATCCCCTCGATCTCCTGGCCGATTTCAGCTTTGATCTCCTCGATCGCCATCTCCTTGCCGAGCCCCAATCCCAAACGACGATTCCTGGATTGATCGTCGGTACAGGTGAGGATGAGATCGCCGACGCCGGCCAATCCCATCAAGGTACGCGCCTCGGCGCCCATAGCCTCTCCCAGACGCATCATTTCCGCCAGCCCCCGGGTAATCAGGGCGGCGCGGGCGTTGGCCCCGAACCCCATGCCGTCGGAAACCCCCGTGGCAACTGCCAAGACGTTTTTAACCGCGCCTCCCAACTGCACTCCGATGGGGTCTTCGCTGGTATAGACGCGGAAATAATCGTTATGGAGAAGTTCGGCGACTGCGGGGGCAAAGGACCGCTCGACGGACGCGACGGTGATGGCGGTGGGGAGTCGCAGCATGACCTCACGGGCGAAAGTGGGGCCTGATAGGACGGCCAATCGACAATCCGGACCCACCACTTCCAATGCCACTTCGTGCAGCAGACGGCCGCTGTCCGGATCCAATCCTTTGGTGCCCCAGGCGATAGGGGGCGAAACCGGCAAAAACGGCCGCAGGGACGTCAAGCAAGACCGGAACGCATGACTGGGCACCGCCAACAGGATGAGATCGCGTCCTTCAACCGCCCGTCCCAAATCGCTTTCGAACACGATGCCGGGCGACAATTCCAATCCGGGCAGATAGCGTTCGTTGGTGCGCGTGGATGCCAACGCCCGAATTCGCTCCGGATTGATGTCCCACAGGCTGACGGCAAAACCGTTGTCGGCGATCAAGTTGGCCAGAGCGGTACCCCAGGAGCCGGCTCCCAGCACGCAAACGGAGGAAAGTTTCATGTTTCCTTTAGTTGGGTTTTCCGGCGGTCTCCTGCTGCGATCCCTGTTGCTTTTTCTGTGCGTAGATCGCCTCGAAATTCACCGGCGGCAAAATCATGGGCATGAAACCGCCCTTGCCGGAAAGGTCCGTGACCACTTCCCGGGCATAGGGGAATAAAACGTTGGGACAGTAGATTTCGAGCAGCGGCTCCAATTCTTCCTCGCCGAACCCCTGAACATTGAAAATGCCCGCTTGGGCCACTTCCACCAGATAAGCGGTGGTTTCCCCCAACTTGACCGTCACGGTAACGGTCAATACCACTTCATACAGATTATCCTGAAGCGATTGCGCCTTGTTGGACAGATTGAATTCAACCTGAGGTTCCCAGCGCTGGGTAAAAATATTGGGAGAATTGGGCGTTTCGAAAGATAAATCCTTGATATAAAGCTTTTGGATAGCAAATTGCTTTTCCGGTTGGTCAGCCATGTTTTCAGTTCCTTCAAGATTACTTGGATTTCGTGATCGGCAGGCCAGCGTCCTCCCACGCCGTCATGCCGTTTTTGAGCAGGTAGACCTTTTCGAAGCCCGCCTGCATGAGCTTCTTGCAAGCCGTGGGTGAGCGGGTACCGGACTGGCAGGTCACGATCAGCGGCTGGGTTTTAAAGTCCTCCAACTCGACCAGATGTTTGTCCAACTCCCCCAAGGGGATATGACGGGCATTCACGATGTGGCCTTTAGCCCACTCCTGGGGCTCGCGCACATCGATCACCACCGCATCCTCCTGATTGAGCAACATCACCGCTTGTTGCGCCGTGGTCAACTTGTATTTGCGCAGTAGACTTTCCACCAGATCGCGAAGCAGAAGCACTGTCACCACGGCGAAACCCACGGCCAGGTACAAATGATTGCCCACGAACTCGAAAAAACGATCCATAAACCCCCTCGGTCATGTTTTATTATCAATCGATCTAGGAACGGACGTGATCATGCCCGCAAAAAACCTCCCGGATCATTTCAATCAATTGCAGGGTACGCGGGTCGTCGACGCGATAATAGACCCGGTTGGCCTGCTTGTCGAAAGCCAACAACCCCTTCTCACGCAAGATCGCCAGGTGTTGAGAAACATTGCTTTGCGTCGTCCCCACCTGCTCTAGAATCTCTTGCACGCTGGCGGGCCCTTCCCCCAATGTGCACAGAATTTTCAATCGCAAGGGATGCGACATCGCCTTCAAACACCGGGCGGCATGGAGGATATCCGCCTCATCGACAATCAATTGCTCAGACATATTTTCTGCCAATTGGGCTCATTACTGACCCAGCCGTTTACGATGAAAGTTGGCTCGGGATACATCCATTTGACTTGCAAGATGCGCTATTATAACGGTTTTCATTTCATTTGCTCTGTTTTCATAAGCGGAGCGCCCTTCACAGAGATCGTTCAAACGAAGACATCGGAGGCTCCTTTGACTCACACAAAACGCCCCAAACCTTTGGTCCTGATCATTTTGGACGGTTTTGGCCACACCGAAAAATCCGATCACAACGCCATCGCCCTCGCCGATACGCCGGTCTGGGATCGCCTATGGAATCAGTCCCCCCATACCTTGCTCCGATGCGCCGGCGATGTGGTGGGGTTGCCCGATCGACAAATGGGAAACTCCGAGGTGGGACACTTGCATTTGGGCTGCGGCCGCCTGATTCCCCAGGATTTGGTCCGCATCAACAAGGCCATCGAAGACGGTTCCTTCTTTTCCAATCCGGCATTGTGCGATGCGGTGGAGCGGGCGCAAAAAAACGGCAAAGCCCTCCATATCATGGGCCTGCTTTCCCCGGGCGGGGTCCACAGCCACGAACGGCACTTGGAAGCGATGGCCGAGCTGGCGGTCAAGCAAGGACTCGACCGAGTATATTTGCACGCCTTTTTGGACGGTCGCGATACCCCGCCCAAGAGCGCCGGGGATTCCCTGCGCCGGGCGCAAGCCAAATTCGAATCCCTGGGCGCCGGCCGCATCGCATCCCTCACCGGACGTTTTTACGCCATGGACCGGGACCAACGCTGGGAACGGATCCAAGCCGCCTACGACCTGCTGACCCTGGGCAAGGCCGAATACACCGCCCCCGACGCCCTCACCGGCCTGGAAGCGGCCTATGATCGGGGCGAAACCGACGAATTCGTCCAACCCACCGCCATCGTGCCTCCGGGGAGCGAGGCGGTCACCATCGAGGACGGCGACGTGGTCGTATTCATGAACTTCCGCGCCGACCGCGCCCGCCAAATAACCCGGGCCTTGACGGAAAGGAATTTCGACGGCTTCGAGCGTGAGCGGATTCCGCGGCTGGGAGGATTCGTCGCCCTGACCGAATATCAACAAGATTTCGATGTCCCGGTGGCCTTCCTCCCCATCGAGACAAAAAACAGTCTGGGCGAGGTGCTTTCTCGCCAGGGGCTGACTCAATTGCGCTTGGCCGAGACCGAAAAATACGCCCACGTGACTTTCTTCTTCAACGGCGGCACCGAGGAAGCGTTCCCGGGCGAAGAACGCGTTTTGATCCCTTCCCCCAAGGTCAGAACCTATGACGAACAGCCGGAAATGAGCGTTTACGAGGTCACCGACGTCTTGGTGGAAGCCATCGAACAACAAAAATACGACGTCATCATCTGCAACTTCGCCAACGGCGACATGGTCGGGCATACCGGGGTGGAGGCCGCGGCTGTTCAGGCGGTGGAGGCAATGGATCAATGTCTCGGCCGGGTCGCTCAGGCCCTGGACAAAGTGGGCGCCGAAATGCTGGTGACCGCCGACCACGGTAATTGCGAACAAATGGTCGATCCGAAAACCGGCCAACCCCATACCGCCCACACCCTCAATCCGGTGCCTTTGGTCTACTATCGCGGGGACTATGGCGAACTGGACCCGGTCGGCGGTAGCTTGGCGGACGTGGCACCCACCATGCTCGCCCTTCTCGGTATCGAACCGCCCGCAGAGATGAATGGCCACTCCTTGGCGATCAAAAAGGTTTGACCTTTTCGCGGTGACCCGTTTCGGGTCCTTTTCCCATCTGGCAGGCCGACTCGCTCTCGGCCTGCTGGCCTGGCTGATCGTCGCAGACGCTCGGCCGGAATCCGTCCAGCGGATTGAAGCCAAAATCCACGCCCTGCAAAAGAAGGTCCAACGACTCGATCAAAACAAGCAGGACCTGGAACAGGAATTGGCCCGCCTGGAACGAAGCCTCGGGCAACATGCCAGAAAAATCAGCCAACTGGAGCAAGAAGCACAAACGCTCAAGCAACGACGCGAGACCCTGGCTAAAGACCTGGATCGGGAACGCCTACGGCTGACCCGGTTACGCGATAAACTGGTCCGTCAAATCCGTACCGCTCATGTGCTGGGCCAACAGGAACCGTTCAAATTGCTCTTGAATCAGGAAGCCCCTGCCCGCTTCAGCCGCGCCCTCGTCTACTATCGCTATCTCAACCATGCCCGCCTCGATCAGATCGAACTGGCACGGCGGCATTTGGTGAAGATCCAGCATCTTAGTCGAGAACTCGACCAGGCTCGGCAACACCTGACGACCGTTCTCGACCAACAGCGCCAAAAATTAGCCCGCGTCCAAACCTTACACGGGGAACGGAAGCAACTGTTGCAGCGTCTTAAGCAGCAACTCCATGACCGGCGATCCCGCTTGGCCAAGCTGGAAGCGGATAAACGCCGTTTGTCGCAAGTGGTCGCTTCCGTGCAAGAAATCAACGTCGAGTTCCCCTTTTCGGATACGACCGACCGCCCGTTTGATCGACAACGCGGCCGCCTCAATTGGCCCGTCAACGGCAAACTGGCAACCGCTTTCGGCAGTCGCCGCGGCAACGGCCATTGGGGAGGGGTTGTCATTGGCGCTCCGGAAGGTACCCCGGTTCGAGCGGTTTCTTCCGGTCGGATCGTCTTCGCCGACTGGCTGCGGGGTTACGGCTTCCTGATTATCGTCCAACATGAACGAGATTTCATGACACTATACGCCTTCAACCAAAGTCTGCTGAAACATCCCGGTGAACGAGTCGAAACCGGCGAGATCATCGCCACCGTGGGAAGAAGCGGCGGCCGAACCCAACCCGGCCTGTATTTCGCCATTCGTCACCGAGGCGAACCGCTCGACCCACGGCGCTGGTGCCGAGGACATCAACCCGGATAGGAACGAATAAACGGGCAAAATATGTCATACTTAACCCCGTTTAACTGACCGTTTTGATCATTCAAGGAAGCATCAATGCGCATTACAACCAATTTATTCCTACTCGCAGCGGGAACCCTGCTCGGCATTTTGCTCGGCACTTGCGGCAGCGTTCTGGCTGAGCGTTCCGCCAAGGAAACCGAAACGATCCCTTTCACGGAACTGCGCACCTTCACCGAGGTTTTCGGACGCATTCAGGAAGATTATGTGGAACCGATTCCGGACAAAACCCTGTTGGAAAACGCCATTCGCGGCATGCTGTCCGGCCTCGACCCTCATTCTTCCTATCTGTCCCCCGATGAGTTCAAGGAGTTGCGCATCGGAACCACCGGCCAATTCGGCGGTCTCGGGATCGAAGTCGGGATGGAAAACGGTTTCATCAAAGTGATCGCCCCCATCGACGATACCCCCGCCCAGCGTGCCGGAATTCAAGCGGGCGATTTGATCATCCGCCTGGACGAGAAACCGGTCAAGGGGATGACCTTGCGGGACGCCGTCAAAATCATGCGCGGAAAGCCGGGCACCGAAATCACTTTAACCGTTATCCGCGAAGGGATGGACAAGCCGCTCAAAATCACCATCACCCGCGCCGTCATCAAGATTAAAAGCGTTAAACAGCACCTGCTGGAGGACGGCTACGGTTATTTGCGCATCACCAGCTTTCAGTCAGGCACCGGAGAAGAGTTGCTCAAAGCCATTGGCCAACTGAAAGACAAAGGTCCGCTCAAGGGCGTGATTCTGGATTTGCGCAACAATCCGGGCGGGGTTCTGAACGCCGCAGTCGCGGTCAGCGATGCATTCCTCGATAAAGGATTGATCGTCTATACCGACGGCCGAATCGAGGAATCGAAGATGGAATTCGAGGCGACTCCCGGCGATGACCTGGAGGGCGTCCCCCTAGCAGTGCTCATTAACGCCGGATCGGCTTCCGCTTCGGAAATCGTCGCCGGGGCCCTCCAGGACCACAAACGCGCCATCTTGATGGGGCAAAAATCCTTCGGCAAGGGCTCGGTTCAAACCATTCTTCCGTTGAGTAACGACGGCGCCGTGAAGATGACCACGGCCCGCTACTATACGCCTTCGGGACGCTCCATCCAGGCGGAAGGCATCATCCCCGACATTGTGCTGGGAGCGGTACGATTGGAAAAAGTCGCCGAAGCCGAGGAGTTCAAACCGCTGACCGAAGCCGACTTGTCCCGACACCTGGAGAATGGTCAGCAGGAACCCGAATCGAATGCAGACAATCAGGAAGAGATGGAAAACGAGGCTTTATTGAAGGATTATCATCTGCACGAAGCCTTGAACGTGCTCAAAGCGATCAATATCGTGGAATATTCCTCCGTTACCGAATAAGCCTGTGTAAAGGAGGAGGAAACCATACCGGGCTGCTGGATGCGGCCCGGCTGGCATGCAGAAAAAGATGGACGGAACCTACTAATTTTTCCTCTTCGGTCCACAAAAATTGCCTATCATATAGGGCTTGATTGTCATTCGATCATTCCACAACAACCAAATTAAAAGGGGGTCTCTTGTTTAGGAGCATTTTCACTTTTCTTGTTTTATTCGCGCTGGCGCCTATCGCCTCCGCCTCCGAATGGGAGGCGTTGGGATTGGTAACGACCGAGCGCGGTCTCTACTGCGTCTTGCTCTTCGCCATCGCCTATATCCTGGTAATGGCCGAAGAATTCATCGAGCTGAAAAAATCGAAACCGGTCATCATCGCCGCCATTCTCATCTGGGCCGAAGTGGCTTACATGGCCGGCACCGTGGGCGTGGGAACCGAAGAGCTTCACGGCGCCATCGCCCACAATCTGGCCGAATACGGAGAATTGATGTTGTTCCTCCTGGTGGCCATGACCTACATCAACGCCATGGCGGATCGCAATGTTTTCGAGCGTTTGCGTTCTTGGCTGTTGAGCCGCAACTTCGGTTATCGGAAACTGTTTTGGATCACGGGGGTGATCACCTTCTTCCTGTCTTCGGTAGCCGACAACCTAACCTCGGCGCTGCTGATCGGCGCAGTGGTCCTGGCGGTGGGCAAAGACAATCTCCGTTTCGTCGCTCTCGGACTGATCAATCTGGTGGTGGCCGCCAACGCCGGAGGCGCCTTCAGCCCGTTCGGCGACATCACCACCCTGATGGTCTGGCAGGCGGAAAAAGCCACCTTCTTCCAATTCCTGGCGCTGTTCGTTCCTTCGGTCGTCAACTATCTGATTCCCGCCGCCGTCATGTCCTTCGCCATTCCCGACGAGCAACCCGAACAAAGCGGTGAGGGACTGGTCCCGCTGAAGATCGGCGCCTACACCATCTGCGGCCTGTTCGCGCTGACCATCACATTCGCGGTGAGCTTCAAGCAGTTCCTGCATTTACCGCCGTTCATGGGCATGATGCTGGGATGGGGGGTTTTGGCCATCTTCGGCTTCTGGATCAAATTCCAGGAACACGACCTGCCCCATGAAAAGCGCTTCGACATCTTCGATATGGTCCGCGAAGCCGAATGGGACACCCTTTTATTCTTCTTCGGGGTCATCTTCTGCGTGGCGGGGCTCGGCTTCATCGGTTACATGAGCGTCACCGCGCAATGGATGTACGGCGATCTGGGCCCGACCTTCGCCAACATTCTGGTGGGTTTCCTGTCCGCCATCGTCGACAATATTCCAGTGATGTTCGCGGTCCTGAGCATGGAGCCGGACATGGATTTGTACCAATGGCTGCTGGTTACTTTGACCGCCGGCGTCGGGGGATCCATGCTGTCGATCGGATCGGCCGCCGGCGTGGCTTTGATGG
The DNA here is from genome assembly GCF_000421465.1 of Methylohalobius crimeensis 10Ki. Taxonomy (NCBI): domain Bacteria; kingdom Pseudomonadati; phylum Pseudomonadota; class Gammaproteobacteria; order Methylococcales; family Methylothermaceae; genus Methylohalobius; species Methylohalobius crimeensis. Next base: position 1,409,537 of record NZ_ATXB01000001.1, on the reverse strand, counting down.
GGATTTCCAAAGGCAAATACACCTTCTTCTCCCATCTGCGCTGGACACCCGCCATCATGGCCGGCTACTTCGCCAGCGTTCTGGTCCACTACTGGCTGAACGCCGCCTAATCCAAGCCGACCGCCCCTTGCCCGACCGCGGGCAAGGGGTCTTCCAACCAACGCCGCATTCGCAGCAGCAGCAGCAACCCGGGCATGGCCACCACGGCGCAGCCCACGAAAAACTCGATCCAACCCAATTGCTGCGCCAGCCATCCGGTGGGCGCCGCCACGATCACCCGCGGGATCCCCATCAAGCTGGAAAGCAAGGCATATTGGGTCGCGGTGAAACGTTTGTCGGTCTGGCTCGCCATGAACGCGACGAATGCCGCCGTCCCCATTCCCCCCGACAAATTCTCGAAGCTGATGACACCGGTGAGTCCCAATAGATTCGGCCCGAGATAGGCCAGCAAGGCGAACCCGGCCGTGGAAACCGCTTGAAGAATACCGAACAACCACAACGCGGGATAGATTCCCAAACGCAGAATCAATGCGCCTCCCAACAAACCGCCGATCACGGTAGCCCAAAACCCGAACAGTTTGACCACCGTCCCGATTTCCGTCTTGCTGAAGCCCAGATCCAGATAGAACGGCATGGTCATGTGACTGGCCATGGTGTCGCCGAGCTTGTAAAGAAATACGAACAATAGAATCGACACGGCATCCCGGCGCCGGAAAAATTCCAGAAAGGGTTCGACCACCGCCCCGGTCAAGGAAACCGGCGTCCCGTCCTCCACCTTGGGTTCTTGAGCCCAAAAAGTCACCAAAACCGCCGTCGCCATCATTATTCCGCAGATTCCGTAGACCTTCTGGAACCCGAGAAAGTCGGCCAAAATCAACCCGCCTCCTGAAGTCAGAAGCATGCCCAGGCGGTAACCGTTGACATACAAGGAAGCCCCCAGCCCTTGCTCTCTATCGCTCAAGGATTCGCGCCGATAGGCGTCGATCAGGGTATCTTGACTGGCGGACAAAAAAGTCACTATCAATGCCACCAGCGCCACCCCAAAAGGATTTTTCTCGGGATGGGTAAATCCCAAGCCGACGATCGCCAAGGCCAGCATCAATTGAATCCACAACAGCCATCCCCGGCGGCGGCCGCCCGGCGGGACAAAACGGTCGAACAGCGGCGCCCAGAGAAATTTGCCGGTATAGGGAAGTCCGACCAAGGCAAACAAGCCGATGGTGGTCAAATCCACCCCCGCTCCCCGCATCCACGCCTGCAAAACCGATCCGGTCAGAAGCAAGGGCAGACCGCTGTAAAAACCCATGGCAAACGCCACCGTCATCCGACGGTTGATGATCGAGCGCAACCAGGAACGCTCAGAAAGGATGGTCATACGCCTTGATTTCCTGCAGGCAGATCGATGGACAAACCCATGTCATCAACTATATTTAAGGATAGAGGACAAATCCTGACACAATCGCGGATAGAACACAAAAGCCCCATGGTGACTTCCACGGCATCCTTTTCCAAGCTCAACGGCCTGGCCCGCTGCCTGGTCGATTCCGGTTTGCTATCCGAACCGGACGCGACCAGGTATCAAGAAGAAGCCTACAACCAAAAAATCCCATTGGTGCCCTACCTGGTCACCAACAAGATTCTCGATAATCTTGCCATCGCCGCCACCGCTTCCCATCAGTTGGGGGTGCCTCTGTTCGACCTCGACGCGATGGACATGGAGCTTCTGCCCACCAAGCGCGTCAGCGACAAACTGATACAAAAGCACCATATCCTGCCTTTGTATCAACGCGGCGGACGGCTGTATATCGCGGTTTCCGATCCCACCAATCTACAAGCCCTGGATGAAATCAAATTTCATACGGGGCTAGCCACCGAAACCATTTTGGTGGAAGAAAGCAAGCTCGCCAAAGCCATCGATTTTTTGCTGGAAGCGGCCGACAGCAGCATGCAGGAACTGTTGGACGAAAATCTGGAAAACCTCCAGATCGACACGTCCGAGGACGATCAAGGGTCGGCGGTGACCGAATCGGAGGTGGAAGACGCCCCCATCGTTCGTTTCGTCAACAAGATTCTGCTCGACTCGATCAAGAAAGGCGCCTCCGACATTCACTTCGAGCCGTATGAAAAAAACTTCCGCATCCGCTTCCGCAGCGACGGCATGTTGCACGAGATCACCAGCCCGCCTACCAGCCTGGCCACCCGGGTGATCTCCCGAATCAAGGTGATGTCGCGTATGGACATCGCCGAGCGGCGGGTACCCCAGGACGGTCGGATCAAAATGATGCTGTCGCGCAACAAGGCCATCGATTTCCGCGTCAGCACCTGCCCGACCTTGTTCGGGGAAAAGGTTGTCATGCGTCTGCTCGATCCCACCAGCGCCCAGATCGGCATCGACAAACTGGGATTCGAACCCGATCAACAGGAATTGTTTTTAAACGCCATCCACAAGCCCTACGGCATGATTTTGGTGACCGGCCCCACCGGCAGCGGTAAAACGGTGACTCTCTACACCGGACTGAATCTTCTCAACACCTCGGACAAAAACATTTCCACCGCCGAGGACCCGGTAGAAATCACCGTTCCGGGCATCAACCAGGTGAACGTCCGCCCCAAAGCCGGCTTGACCTTCGCCAGCGCGCTGAGGGCCTTTCTGAGGCAGGACCCGGACATCATCATGGTGGGGGAAATCCGCGACCTGGAAACCGCCGAAATCGCCGTCAAGGCCGCCCAGACCGGCCACATGGTGCTTTCCACCCTGCATACCAACGACGCGCCCCAAACCTTGAACCGCCTGGCTCAGATGGGCATTCCACCATTCAATATCGCCTCCTCGGTGGTCTTGATCATGGCCCAAAGACTGGCTCGACGCCTGTGCGAATACTGTAAACGCGAGGCCGAACTGCCTCCGGAATTGCTATTGAAGTCGGGATTCAAGGAAGACGAACTGGACCAACTGAATCTCTTTACCGCCGATCCCGAGGGCTGCGAACACTGCACCAAGGGCTACAAGGGACGGGTGGGCATCTACCAGGTCATGCCGGTCACCGAATCCATCAATCGCATCATTCTGGAAAACGGCAATGCCATGCAGATTGCCGAACAGGCCCGAAAAGAAGGCATCAACGACCTCAGGGAATCCGGCCTGAACAAGGTCCGGGAAGGCATCACCAGCATTGAAGAAATCGATCGAGTCACACGGGATTAAAGACTATGGCAGCCACAGCGGGAAAAAAAGAACCCATTCTGTTTACTTGGGAAGGCATCGACAAAAGCGGCAAACGGGTCAAAGGCGAACAGTCGGGACGCACCGAGGTCCTGGTCAAAGCCCAATTGCGTCAACAAGGCATCAAACCGATCAAGGTCAAGAAAAAACCCAAGTCTCTCCTCGGCGGTCGCACCAAGAAAATCACCACCAAGGACATTGCCGTTTTCAGCCGGCAATTGGCCACCATGATGGGGGCCGGGGTGCCGCTGGTACAAGCATTCGACATCGTCGGCCGCGGCCATGAGAATCCCGGCATGCAGAAGCTCATCCTGACCATCAAGGATGACATCGAAAGCGGCAACACCTTGACCGAAGCGTTGCGCAAGCACCCGCTCTACTTCGACGAATTATTCTGCAACCTGGTGGAAGCCGGGGAACAGGCGGGAGTGCTGGAAACCTTGCTGGACAAAATCGCCACCTACAAGGAAAAAACCGAATCCCTCAAGGCCAAGGTCAAAAAAGCGTTGACCTATCCGGCCGCGGTGATCGTGGTCGCCTGTATCGTCACATCCATTCTGTTGATCTTCGTGGTTCCGCAATTCGAGGAATTGTTCAAAGGCTTCGGCGCGGATCTGCCCGCTTTCACTCAATTGGTCATCAATTTGTCCCGCTTCATGCAGGCAAACTGGTATTATTTATTCGGCGCCATCGGCATCGCCATTTACCTGTTCTTTTATTTCAAAAAACGCTCCAAAAAATTCAACCGTCTTCTCGACCGCCTATTTTTGAAAATCCCCATCGTCGGCCCTCAGATTTTGCATAAATCCGCCATTGCCCGCTTTTCCCGGACCCTATCCACCATGTCCGCGGCGGGGGTCCCCTTGGTGGAAGCGCTGGAATCGGTCGCCGGGGCTTCCGGAAATGCGGTCTATTCCGACGCCATCCTGGAAATGCGCGAATCGGTCGCCACCGGCCAACAACTCCAACAAACCATGCGTCAAACCGGCTTATTTCCCCACATGGTGGTCCAAATGGTCGCCATCGGCGAAGAATCGGGCTCCATCGACAGCATGTTGGCCAAGGTCGCCGACTTCTACGAGGAAGAAGTGGATAACGCCGTCGACGCCCTCAGCAGCTTGATGGAACCCATGATTATGGCTTTTCTCGGCATCGTGGTGGGGGGACTGGTGGTCGCCATGTATCTACCTATATTCAAGCTCGGGGCAGTCGTCTGATGTCACTTCTGGAAGCGCTCCAACAAAACCCGGTTCTTTTTTTCATCCTAATTGGCGTAACCGGATTGTTGGTGGGCAGTTTCCTCAATGTGGTCATTTTGCGTCTCCCCAAAATGCTGGAAAGGGACTGGCGGCGTGAATGCCTGGAATTCCTGGACCAACCGATCGACGAGGCGGACGGCGAACGATTCGATCTGGTCTATCCACCTTCCACCTGTCCCCGATGCGGTCACAAAATCCGTCCTTGGGAAAATATTCCCATTCTCAGTTATTTGTTTCTGAGGAGGCGTTGCAGCGTCTGCGGCACCCGAATCTCTCCTCGCTATCCGCTCATCGAGGGTTTGACGGCGGTCATGTCCTTCGGCGTGGCTTGGCGATTCGGTGCCGATATCCAGACCTTATGGGGACTGGTGTTCACCTGGGGGCTGATCGCCCTCACCTTTATCGATTTCGATCATCAACTCCTCCCCGACAATCTCACCTTACCCTTGCTCTGGCTGGGGTTGGTTCTGAGTCTGTTCGAGATATTTACCGACCCTCCTACGGCGATCATGGGCGCGGCGGCCGGCTACGGTCTGCTCTGGAGCGTCTATCAGCTGTTCCGGCTGGTGACCGGCAAGGAAGGCATGGGATACGGAGATTTCAAATTGCTGGCAGCCGCAGGCGCTTGGCTGGGATGGCAAATGTTGCCGCTGATGATTCTGCTTTCCTCCTTGGCGGGAGCGGTCATCGGTGTGGGTTTGACCTTCATTCTGGGGCGGGACAAGAATATTCCCATGCCTTTCGGTCCCTATCTGGCGATCGCCGCCTGGATCGCATTGCTTTGGGGAAAGGATTTGAACCGGCTTTATTTCCAGCTGAGCGGCATCGGTTGATGATTCAAAGAGCTGCGTAGCAGAATCCCCGAATGTTGAAGATCGGCCTCACCGGCGGTATCGGCAGCGGCAAGAGCACGGTCGCCCGGCTATTCGAGCAACGCCGCATCGATGTCATCGATACCGACCGAATCGCCCGGGAATTGGTGGCTCCCGGCCAACCGGCTCTGGCCGCTATCGTCCAAGCCTTCGGCCCGAAAATTCTTCAAGACGACGGCCGATTGAACCGGACCGAGTTGCGCCGCCGGGTTTTCCGGGACCCCGAAGCGAAAAAAAACCTGGAAGCCATTCTTCATCCCCGCGTTTTCACCGAGATGAACCGGCAGGCCGATCTATGCCGATCGCCCTATTGCATCCTCGCCGTTCCCCTCCTGGTGGAGACCGACGCGTTACACCGGGTCGATCGGGTACTGGTGGTGGATTGCCCGGAGCAAATCCAAATCGAACGGGTCCAACATCGGGACGGTTTGTCCGATAACATGATCCGCCGCATCCTCGCCAGCCAGGCTACCCGCCGGGAGCGCCTTCAGGCCGCCGACGATGTGATCGTCAACGACGGAGATCTTGGTCAATTGGAGCGGCAGGTGGACGAACTTCACCGCTTCTATTTACAGCTGAGTCATGACCCAGAGACAGGATAAGACACACACCCCGTTGATTCGACCTCCTCTCGGACTGTACATTCATCTGCCCTGGTGCGTGCGCAAATGCCCCTACTGCGATTTCAACTCCCACGCCCTGCGAGACGGTCTACCCGAGAAAGCCTACGTGGACGCCCTCCTGGCCGATCTCCGTCAAGATCTGGCCTGGGTAAAAGACCGAAGACTCCATAGCATTTTCCTGGGCGGCGGGACTCCCAGCTTGTTCTCACCGGACAGTCTGGCGCGCATGCTGGAAGGCGTCCAAGGTCTCGTTCCCTGGGACAAACCGATCGAAATCACCCTGGAGGCCAACCCCGGAACCGTGGAAAGCGCTAAATTCCGAGCATTTCGCGCTTCAGGCATCAACCGCCTGTCCCTGGGGGTGCAATCGTTTCAGGATGGTAAATTGACCGCGCTCGGCCGCATTCACACCGCCCGGGAAGCGCTCGAGGCGATCGACACGGCCCGATCGGCGGGGTTCGACAACTTTAACTTGGATCTCATGTTCGGCCTTCCCGGACAAAGCCTGAACGACGCCTTGAGCGATATCGACACCGCCATCGCCCAAAACCCCGCCCATATTTCCTATTATCAACTGACCCTGGAACCCCACACCCTATTCGCCAAGTACCCGCCCCGTCTGCCGCAAGACGAACACATTTGGACGCTCCAAAACGCCTGCCAGGAAAAACTGGCGGCGGGCGGATTCAAGCGCTATGAAATTTCCGCCTATGCCCGGGACGGATTCCAGTGCCGACACAACCTGAACTACTGGCGCTTCGGCGACTATCTGGGCATCGGTGCCGGTGCGCACGCCAAATTGACCGACCCGGAGCGAAACGCGATCCACCGCATCTGGAAAATCCGGCATCCGGACCATTATCGGGAAAAAGCCGCCTCGCCGGCTCGGATCGGCGGGCGATCGATCATCCGGGAATCGGACAAGCCCCTGGAATTTCTGATGAATACGCTGCGCCTCAAGGAAGGATTCACTCCCTCCCAATTCGAGCGAAGAACCGGCATGGACTTCGCGCAAATCGCCCCCTCCCTGGAGCCCTTGCTAGTCGACGGACTGTTGAAGCGAGCCGGGGAACGCATCACCTGCAGCTCCCGGGGATGGAACTTCCTCGATACCCTGCTCGAGCGTTTCATCCCCGCTTGACCATATTTTGGACAACCCAAAAAACCCATTAAATATCATACAACTAACCCACTTTCCCGCACCCTCTCCACATACTTATCCACAGATACTGTGGAAGTTTGAATAGACAATATTCGTCCTTCAACCGTAAGATTAGTCATTTGCTTACTCAAACCAACATGCTGTCTTATCAACAGGAATTCATTGAATTCGCGATCGACGCCGACGCCTTGCGTTTCGGCCGGTTCACCCTGAAATCCGGCCGCACCAGTCCCTACTTTTTCAACGCCGGCCTGTTCAACAGCGGCGCCAAATTACATCGCCTGGGCCAGTTTTACGCCGCCGCCCTGGAACAGAACGCCCTCGGCTACGACATGCTCTACGGGCCGGCTTACAAAGGCATTCCCCTGGCGTGCACCACCGCCATCGCCCTGGCCGATCGCCATGCCAAGGACATTCCCTACGCCTTCAACCGCAAGGAGATCAAAGACCACGGCGAAGGCGGCTTGATCGTCGGCACTCCCCTGCAAGGACGGATCATGATCGTCGACGATGTGATCACCGCCGGCACATCGATCCGGGAATCGGTGGAGATCATCACCCGGGCCGGAGCCATCCCCGGCGGCGTCATGCTCGCTCTCGACCGGCAGGAAATCGGCCCGGACGGCATATCCGCGATTGCTGAAATCGAACGCCGCTATGCCATCCCGGTCCGGGCCATCGCGACCTTGGCGGATGTGATCGAATATCTGGAGAAAAGCGGCCGTTTCGGGGACAAACTGGGCACCGTTCGCGCATACCGTGAACGCTTCGGCGCTTGATTGTGGCGCCCGAAAGGCTACGCTTAAATTAAGATGACACGCACAGTCCCCCTTTATCTGGCTCTCCTTCTGCTATGCTCTCCCGCTTGGGCGGAAGATAAATCGGCCGCCAAGTTATACCGCTGGGTGGATGATCGGGGCAAGGTGCATTATTCCGATACGGTTCCTGTCGAGGACGCCAAACACGAACGGCAGATCTACGACAAATCCCGGCTGCGCAAGCTCGATGTGGTGGAAAAGGCCAAAACCCCGGAGGAGCTGGCGCGGGAATCGCGCTTGGCGGAGCTACGCAAGACCGAAAAACACCTCCTGGAAGAAGAAATGGCCCGCGACCGGGCGTTGCTACGCACCTATCGTAACGAGGAAGAACTCCACTTGGCCCTGCAGGGACAGCTCAACACCATCGACGCGCGGATTACAGTGCTCAAGGCGAATATCGCCCGACAACGGACTCTCCTGGATGCCAAGATCAGCCAAGCGGCGGAAATCGAAAGGCAGGGACGCAACGTTCCCGCCTTCCTGATCGAGTCGATAGAAGGGATCCGGCGTCAGATCCGCCAGCACCACCTCAAGATCGCCCACGAATCGGAAGCCAAGGAAGAACTGAAACGCAAATTCGCCCGGGATGTGGATAGATTCCGCAAACTCCACGCACGCCTTCAACAAGGCGTGAAGAAGACCGCCACCACCCGGCCCGACTCGGAGCCATCGGGCAAACGTCGCGTCATTCTCAGTCTCCTCTCCTGCGAGGGACACGCCGAGTGCGATCGGGCCTGGCAGTTGGCCAAAATATACCTCCGGGTACATGCCACCACGCCCCTGTATATCGACAGCGAGACCATCCTCCATACCGAAGATCCCCATCAAGAACAGGATATCGCGTTGACGGTCGCTCGTATCAAAGGAAAAACCGGTTACGATACCTTGTTTTTGGATGTGCGCTGCAAGCTTTCCAGGCAGGGCCAGGCCTTATGCCGCAGTGAAAAGGTGCAGGAAATCCGCGCGGGTTTTTCCCGCTTCATTCAGGAAGGTCTGGGATCAGCCGCCCAATAGGGTGCCGATTCCACTGTCGGTGAGCAATTCCAGCAATACCGCGTGCTCCACCCGCCCGTCGATGATATGCACACTGCGAACCCCTTCCTGCAGCGCCTCCATGGCGCAGCGGATTTTGGGGATCATCCCGCCGGCGATCGTGCCGTCGGCGATCAAACTCTCCACTTCCTGGCGCGACAGGCCGGTCAACAACTGGCCGTCCTTATCCAACACCCCCCGGGTATTGGTGAGTAGAATCAATTTTTCCGCGCCCAGGACTTGGGCCACCTTGCCGGCGACCAAATCGGCGTTGATATTGTAGGAGCTGCCATCTTCGCCCACCCCGATGGGCGCGATCACCGGAATGAAATCCCCGTGGACCAACATATCCACCACCGCCGGGTCGATGTGATCCACCTCCCCCACATGCCCCAGATCTATGATCTCGGGCGCCTGGGCTTCCGGCGCGGTGCGCTGCAAAAAAATCTTGCGCGCTCGGATGAGGGCGCCGTCCTTGCCCGTCAAGCCGACCGCGTGGCCGCCATGCTGATTCAACAGGCTGACGATCTCCTTGTTGACCAGACCGCCGAGCACCATTTCCACCACATCCATGGTTTCACTGTCGGTCACCCGCATCCCTTCCACGAAGCGACTGGGTTTGCCCAAGCGTTCCAACAGACGTCCGATTTGAGGACCGCCGCCATGAACCACCACCGGATTGATCCCCACCAGTTTCAGCAACACCACATCGCGGGCGAAACTCGCCTTCAGGGTATCGTCCACCATGGCGTTGCCCCCGTACTTGATCACCATGGTCCGCCCCCGAAAACGACGAATGTAGGGCAAGGCTTCGATTAAAACGTGGGCGATGCGACCGGCGGAATCGCCCGGTAACGAATTTTGCTTTTCCATCTTCGGTTTTACTCCACTCTCACACCAAAAGGTAAATCCAGATCGATCTCCAAGGTCTCGAACCATTCCCGGAAATACCCTTGAATTCGGAACAAAGCTTCCTCGTTGTCCGCTTCGAAGCGGAACACCAGCCCCGGAACACTCTTGGAAACGCTCACCACCCCCCAACCGTCGGCGTAATCCGCCCGGATACCGTCGAGGGTATTGATTTTAGCGTCGCGGAAAAATTTATCCGAGGAAGCCACCAACACTTGCATCATTGTCTCCGGTTCGCCGGGAGACAAATCGACGTGCAAGCGGGGTGTGACAATCCCTTGAGGCAACTCGGCGAAAATTTCATCGGAAGTCAACGGTTCGGCGGACAGCACCTCCACCAATCGGGCCGCCCCGTAGATCGCATCGGACAAACCGGTCCAGCGTTCCTGAAACAGGAGAGAGCCATCGAATCCTCCGCCGAGAACCGCCCCCAATTCGGCCATTTTGGCGCGAATCGGACCGTCTCCCGAGGGCGTCACTACCGGACGCCCCCCGTGTTGAACGATATGCCCCGCCAAATGACGGCTGCATTGAATGTCGAAGACGATATCTCCCCCCGGCTCGCGCGACAACACATCGGCCGCCAGCAACATCAACACTCGGTCCGGCATGATCGGCTCGCCTTGCGCATCGACCACCGCCAGCCGGTTGCCATCTCCGTCGAATGCCAAGCCCAATTCCACCTCCCGATCTTCCCGGACTTTCCCAATCAAGCGATCCAAGGCACCGGGGGCAAAGGGATTCAGGGCTCCCTGGGTATGAAGTTCTTCCACCTCGCACCCCAGGGTACGTAATAGCGCCGGCGCCACTTGTCCCGCCACGCCGGGTCCGTAGTCCACGACGACCTTCAAAGGACGACCGATCTGAACATCATCGATGATGGCACCGATGTAATCGGCGAGAAGATCCCGGCTTTCCAGCATCCCCATGCCGGAACTCAAATCGCCCTTTTGCAAGCGCCGGTTGAGCGCCAGCAGCGCTTTTTCCCCGCAAGGCTCGCCACCGACGACGACTTTCAAACCATTGTATTCCGGAGGATCGGACCCGGCGGTCACCATGACGCCCGCGCAATTGGGCAAATAGTGGGTGGCAAAATTGACAACGGCGGTCGGCACCTTGCCCAGGTCGATCACATCCCGCCCGCTGGCGCGCAAACCTTCGCTCAGCGCTTGGACCAGCGCTTCACTGGACGCGCGGGCGTCCCGCCCGACCGCCACCATCTGCTGTCCCCGGGATTCCGACTCGCTCCCGATGGCCCGCCCCAATTCGCGGACGCTCTCCGGCGTCAGCGTTTCCCCGACCACACCTGCAATAGCGGAAGGGCGAAAGACGACCTCCGGCAAGGTCACCGGCGCCGCCTGCGCTTTCTCCGGAAGCGAAGGCGGTGTTTCCTCCCCCCTTGCTTCAGGCGGGGACTCGGTCTCGGGTAGCGGTGCGGCTTCCCGCTCCACTTGCTCTTCCTCGGAGAGAGCCGCTTGTTCGGGATGCCAACGGGATCGCTGAAGTTGCAAAAGACGATCCAAAAGGGGCCGAAGCTCTTGCAAGGTCATAGAATAATTGCCCCGTACGGTACCGGCCGCCAAATCGTTGGCCAAGGTAAACAAAGTCGTACGATCGGCTTCGATCGCCCTCTCACCTTTTCGCCAGACCCATCCAAACAAAATCCCCAACACCAAAACCGCCAAGGCCCAAATCGCGACGCCGCCTAGCAGGGTGATCCAATCCGAGGACGGTATCCAATACTGCAGCTGCCAGGGCGTCCCGGAGATCGGAAGGGAGGCCCCGGGCGATGCCTCCTTGAGCGCATCGTCCCCTCGAAAGGCCACCCACAACGATCCCTGTCGCAAGGCCACCGCCCCTTGGGGAGGCGTCGGCAAGGCTTGCTCTAACCATTGCACATCGATCCCGACCAAGAGCACCCCGATCACTCGATCTTCCCGCCTGACCGCGCGCGCCACCGCCACATGGCGCTCGCTGGAAGTGAAGTTATGGACCGCCGGTGGGGGAGCACCGGTTTCGGCTTGATTGACCAGATCCATGTCGGCAAACCCCAGCCCCAGATTGCCGCTATCCGTCCACGCCCCCGCTTCCCGAGGAATGATCCGCACCTGCACCGCGCGGGGAATCATCCGCAGCAAGCGTTGCTCTTCGGCGGAAATCGGTTGTCCCTCGCCAGTCAGCGCATCCGCTACGCGAGGATCGCGAACCAACCCGTCCACCCAAGCCAGCAAATATTTTTGACGGATCTGGATCTGCCGGGCGACGCTCCGGGCATATTCGCTCCAGACTCGGGCCTCGTTTGCCCGGGATTTCTGCCAGGCCAGAAAATAGGTGCCCGTCACGGCCAAAGTGAGCGACACCAGCGCCGCCGCAAGCAGAATGACCAACCATCGCGCCAAGCTCACCCTAGACTCCTATCCCCGGCCGGTATGTCCAAATCCCCCTTCTCCCCGATCGCTGGGCTCGAAGGTCTCGACCTGTTCGAATTGCGCCTGCACCACCGGCACCACGACCAATTGAGCGATCCGTTCCCCGATTTCGATGGTAAAGGGAATCGAACCGCGATTCCAGCAGGATACCATCACCTCGCCCTGGTAGTCGGAATCGATCAATCCCACCAAATTGCCGAGCACAATGCCGTGCTTGTGGCCCAATCCGGAGCGGGGCAATATCATCGCGGCCAGGTGGGGATCTTGGATATGAATGGCCAGCCCGGTGGGAATCAAAGCGGTATCGCTCGGCGCCAAAGTCAACGGCGAGTCGAGACAAGCCCGCAAATCCAAACCGGCGGACCCATCCGTGGCGTAGCGGGGCAAGGCGATATCCCGCCCCAGTCGGTCATCGAGAATCTTGAACTGAATTTTTCGCTTCATAGCGCTCCACAATCAAGGCCAAAAGTTGCCTGGCCAGTTCCAATTTGGAAGTGGTCGGCAGGTGCCGTTCCCCTTCCGGCCACAGTACCCATAAACGGTTTTCCTCCGCTTCGAAACCGAGTCCCCCGCCGACCTGGTTAGCGGCGATCATATCCAGACCTTTACGCTCGAGTTTAGCGCGGGCGTGCTGTTTGAGATGATCGGTTTCGGCGGCGAACCCGACCGTAAACGGCCGTTTTTCCAGCGCCGCCACCGCGGCCAGGATATCCGGGGTCTTGACCAATTCCAGCCGCATCGTTCGGGCATCCTTTTTGATCTTTTCGGGCCGGGAAGCGGCGGGCGCATAATCGGCCACCGCCGCCGCCCCGATGAAAATCGCCTGTTCCACCGCCCGGTCCATGACCGCCGTATACATTTCACTGGCGCTTTCCACGCGCACCAGTTTCACCTTAGACGGCGGCTCCAGGGCGCAAGGACCGGACACCAAGGTCACTGTCGCCCCTGCCTCGGCCGCGGCCCGGGCCACGGCATACCCCATCTTGCCGGAACTGCGGTTGCTCAGAAACCGCACCGGGTCGATGGCCTCGCGGGTCGGACCGGCGGTGATCAACAGGTCAACCCCCGAAAGCGGCCCCGGCTGCAGCCACTCGATCACGCACCGATGGAGTTCGGCGGCCTCCAGCATCCGACCCGGTCCCGTCTCTCCACACGCCTGCGAGCCCCGATCCGGCCCCCAAACTTGCACTCCCCGGACCTGCAGCGCGGCGACGTTTTCCCGGGTCGCCGGATGTTCCCACATGCACCGATTCATGGCCGGCGCCACCGCCGTCGGGGCGTCGGCAGCCAGACACAGGGTCGTGAGCAGATCATCCGCCCGGCCCGCTCTAAGTTTAGCCAGAAAGTCGGCGCTCGCCGGTGCCACCAAGATTCGCTCGGCCCAACGGGCCAGCTCGATGTGCCCCATGGCCGCCTCGGCCGCCGTGTCCCACAATTCGGTCCGGACTGGCCTGCCCGATAACGCCTGGAGCGTCAGAGGAGTGATGAAGCGGGTCGCCGCCTCGGTCATCACCACCTGCACTTCGGCTCCGGCGACCCGCAACCGGCGGACCAATTCCGCGGTTTTGTAGGCGGCGATGCCGCCGGTGACGCCCAGCAGAATCCGGCGTCGATCGAGAGAAAGCGGTTCCATACTAGACTTAACTCAAATCAGCAACTCGACAAGGTGTAATATGGCGATCAGCGACTGGCCCGAATTGGAACGGCCCCGGGAAAAATTGCTCAGCCGCGGCCCGGAGGCGCTGTCGGATGCGGAATTATTGGCCATTTTCCTGCGCACCGGAGTGAAAGGCAAAACCGCCGTGGATTTGGCCCGGGAACTGCTCACCCAATTCGGCTCCCTGCGCGCCCTCCTGGATGCCGACCATTCCCGCTTCACCCAAGGCAAGGGTTTGGGGTCCGCCAAGTACATCCAGCTCCAGGCGGTGTTGGAAATGGCTCGCCGCCATATCCGAGAAAACCTGGAACGCGGCGACGCACTCACCTCGCCGGATTTGACCCGCGCGTTTTTCCAACGCCATTTGCGCGATCATCCTCACGAAATTTTCGCCGCCTTGTTTTTGGACACCCGCCATCGGGTCATTCGCTACGAGGAATTATTCCGCGGCACCGTGGACGGCGCCAGCATCTATCCCCGGGAAGTCGCCAAACAGGCTTTGAACCTGAACACCAGCGCGGTGATTTTCGCTCACAATCACCCGTCGGGCATCTCCGAGCCCAGCGCCGCCGACCGCGCGATCACCGACCGATTGCGCCAGGCCTTGGCCCTGTTCGACATCCGGGTGCTGGACCACATGATCGTCGGAGACGGAGAAACCTTTTCCTTCGCCGAGCACGGTTGGTTATAAGGCGCCTGCCGGATGCGACTTCGCTTATCCGGCCTACAGGCCCCCACCATGCCCCATCAACCGCCGCTCTGCTTCGCGGTATTTGGCCGCCGTTTGGGCGATGATTTCCGCCGGCAACCGGGGCGGCGGCGGCTTTTTATCCCAATCGATGGATTCCAGATAATCGCGCACGAACTGCTTGTCAAAGCTGGGCGGATTGCGCCCGGGCCGGTACCCATCCGCCGGCCAGAAGCGCGAGGAATCGGGGGTCAACACCTCGTCGATCAAATACAATTGCCCCTCCGCATCCAAGCCGAACTCGAACTTGGTATCGGCGATGATGATTCCCCGCGTCAAGGCATATTCAGCCGCCTGAGCATAGATCGCCAGGCTCGCATCGCGTACTTGTTCGGCTAAATTAGAACCCACCCGTTCAACCATACGCGCAAAATCGATATTCTCGTCGTGGGTGCCCAATTCCGCCTTGGTGGACGGGGTGAAAATGGGCTCGGGCAGCCGATCCGCCAGCCGCAGTCCGGACGGCAATTCGATGCCGCACACCGTGCCGGTGCGCCGATAATCCTTCCAACCGGAACCGATCAGATAGCCGCGCACGATGGCCTCCACCGGCAATGGCTTCAGGCGCCTGACCACGAGCGCGCGACTTTCCACCTGCTCGCACTCGGCCGGATCGGGCAGCACTTCCGCCAAGGGCACGTCCAGAAGATGGTTGGGCACCCGATCCGCCGTCCGGTCGAACCAAAAACGGGACACGCGCGTCAAAACCTGTCCCTTGCCGGGAATGGGGTCGGACAGGACCACGTCGAAGGCCGACAAGCGATCGGTGGTGACGATCAGCAAACGCGCCCGGTCGATTTCGTAGATGTCCCTGACCTTGCCCCGGCCCAACAACTTTAGACTGGAGAGGCGGGATTCGAACAGGGTTTCCGGCGGCATAGGCGATTTTTCCTTATCTCAAAACGTGTAATAATGAGTTTTTTTCTCGATTTTAGCAAGCGGCGACAAAGGGAATGAGCTGGTTAGGCAAGGTTTTCGGCGGCACTTTCGGTTTCATGCTGGGCGGCCCCCTGGGCGCGCTTTTGGGGACGGCCATCGGCCACCAATTCGACCGCGGCATGGAAGGCGGAGACGTCTTGCCGCGCCTGGAGCCGGGACGCCAACACCGCATCCAGATGGCGTTCTTCACCGCCACCTTCTCGGTGATGGGACACCTGGCCAAGGCCGACGGCCGGGTCTCCGAGGCGGAAATCGAAATGGCGCGCCGGATCATGGCGCGGATGGATCTCACCGAAGAGATGCGCCAGGCCGCGGTCCGCCTGTTCAACGAAGGCAAGTCCCCCCGCTTCCCCCTGGACGACACCCTGGATCAATTCCGCCGCGAAGTGGGGCGGCGTTCCTCCTTGATCCGCCTATTTCTCGAGATCCTGCTGCAGGCCGGCTACGCCGACGGCAGTCTCCATCCGGCCGAGGAAAGGATGCTCCTGCATATCTGTCACCGCCTGAACTTTTCCCGCTTCGAGTTCAAGGCGCTGCGGGCCTTCATGGAAGCCCAGTTGCGCTTCTCCCAGGCCCGCTATCAATATCAATACACCGGCCGCCGCCAAGCTCCGCCCCGGCGCCAAGGTCCCAGCCTGTCCGATGCCTACGCCATATTGGGTGTTTCGCCTTCGACCTCGGACGCGGAAATCAAAAAATCCTATCGACGGCTGATGAGTCAGCACCATCCGGATAAGCTGGTGGCCAAGGGACTGCCGGAAGAAATGGTCAAGATCGCCACCGAGAAAACCCAACAAATCCGCAACGCCTACGAAATCATCCAAGCCCATCGCAAACGTTGAGAACCTTGTGCTAGGATTCAGTCAGACGGTCAACTTCATCCTCAGGAGGCGGCAATGAACGAACTCGAGCCGATCGAAGGTCACTGGTACCTGGACCTGGACACGGAGGACAAATTCAAGGTGCTGGTCGTCGACGAGGCCGCCGCCGTGGTCGAGGTGCAGTATTTCGACGGGAATGTGGACCAGATCGACCTGGAGGCTTGGCAGGAAATGAACCTGGAAACCATCGAGGAGCCGGAAGACTGGACCGGCCCGATGGACGACGTGGAGGCCGACGATCTGGAATATTCCGAAATGGGCTTGCAGGAAGGCAAGAACGAATGGGACGAAGAAAATTTTCCCGCCGAGGGAGACGAGGACTCCTTTCACGAAGACAGAGAATAATCCATTACCTTTAATATGCCATCATTCGACATCGTTTCCGAAATCGATCATCACGAAGTCAGCAACGCCGTGGACCAAGCGAACCGGGAGGTCACCAACCGCTTCGACTTCAAAGGGTCGGGAGCACGCTACGAGCTGGCGGAGGACAAAATCACCCTGCACGCGCAAAACGATTTCCAGCTCAAGCAAATGCTCGACATCCTGCAGATGCGCTTGGCCAAGCGCGGGGTGGACGTGGATTGCCTCGATACCGGAGAACCCCAAACCAGCGGCCAGGCGGCGCACCAGGAAATCACCCTGCGCCAGGGCATCGACCGGGATCTGGCCAAGCAAATCACCAAGCGAATCAAGGAAACCAAACTAAAGGTCCAAGCCGCCGTTCAAGGGGATCAGGTGCGAGTGACCGGCAAAAAGCGCGACGACCTGCAACAGGTCATGCAAATGCTGCGGGAAGCCAAGCTGGATCTGCCCCTGCAGTTCACCAACTTCCGGGATTGAGGGCTGTCAATCGGGCCTATCCGGCAGCCGCAACGGATGGACGGTCTGATCGACCGACTCCAGCGGCGCCAGGGCCGGATGTTCGGGGGAACGGCGCAAGGATTGGAATTTGCGCGCCGTGGGCAGGAGGCGGGACTCCAGACTCCGGGTGGCCTGATTATAGCTCCGGACCGTTTTCTCCAACTGATCGCCCGTTTTCGCCCAGTGCTCGGACACCTTGACGATTCGTTCGTAGAGCGCCTTGCCTAGCTGAACGATCTCTTCGGCGCTCTGGGCCATGGTCTCCTGCTGCCAGCCGTAAGCCACCGCCTTGAGCAAGGCGATCAGGGTGGTGGGGCTGGCCGGAATCACCTTGTTCTCCACCCCGTATTCGATCAAGCCCGGGTCGGCGTGGAGGGCGGCGCTGAAAAAAGCTTCCCCGGGCATGAAAAGCACCACGAACTCGGGCGCCCGCTCGAACTGCTCGAAGTAGCTTTTCATGGACAACTGCTGAATGTGGCGCTTGAGCTGAGCGGCGTGCTCGGTCAAACGGCTCTGGCGCTCCTCGTCGTCTTCCGCCTCCACCGCCTGGAGATAGGCTTCCAGGGGGACCTTGGCATCCACCACCACCGACCGCCGCCCCGGCAGATGCACGATCAGATCGGGCCGCAGGCGGCCGTTGCCGCGATCGCGGGATACTTGTTCCTCGAAATCGCAGTGGGACACCATCCCGGCCATCTCCACCACCCGCCTGAGCTGCATTTCTCCCCAGCGCCCCCGGGCGGCGGGTTGGCGCAGAGCTCGAACCAGGGTCTCGGTCTCCTTGTGGAGGCGCGGCAAATGGGTTTGGAGCAAGGCGTCCATCTGCTGCTTGAGCGCCGCGTAGGCATCGATGCGCGCCTTTTCCACCTCCCCCACGGCCGCCTGTACTTGGGCCAGGGACTCGCCGATGGGTTTCACCAGGGACTCCACCGCCTGGTGTTTCTTTTCCCACTCGTGGCCCGCCTGCGCCTGAAGGCGCTTGAAGGACTGTTCCGCCAACTGGAGAAACTGGCTGCTGTTTTGATCGAGGACATCCTTGGACAAGCCCTTGAAGATATCGGCCAGGCGCTTCTCGGCCTGTTCGAGCAAGGCCCGGGACTCCTCCACGCGGCGGCTTTCCTGCTGGAATTTCTCCTCCAGCACCGCCGCCCGGGTGCGGCTGGCGTCCAAATCCTCCCGAACCCGAGTCAACTCAATCTCCAGCTTATCCGCCTGTTCCGCCTCGCGGCGGGCTTCGGCCCGATGCAGATCCCTTTCTCGCCGCAAGCGATAGCTGTACCCAACCGCCGCCGGCAGCGCCGTCAGCCAACCGGCCAAAGCACCTGCCAAAAGCCAGACCCAGGCGGGGATATCAGCGGGCTGCATCGATCTCGCCCGACACCGGGACGGCTAAACGTGTCCTCGACTCTGAGAGCTTGTTTACAAATCCGAAAAAGCGGGTATCGGGCGTTCGTCCGAAGGGCGTACTCGGCCGGGATGGCCGAGTCCCGAGCGTCCAGGGACGGACTTGCAGCGTCCCTGAGGACGAATGGCCGATACCCCGCAGCAATTTGTAACCAAGCGCTGAAGTCACTGCAATATGAGAGCCCCCGACACTCCGGTGTTGATCGTATAGACGCCGAAATCCAGGCCATCGGCGTCGAAGGACGTCATGCGGCTGCGCTCCACGAGTATGGTTGCCTGAGACGCGCTGCCGGCCAGTTCTCCCAGCAACGAGGCGGGCACGACGCCGCTGCCGTCATCGGCAAATCGGCAGTGGAGGGTCTTAGTGGTCGTCTGAAAGGTAGTGAAATCCGTCGACGAGGTCGAAAGAAACAGATTCACCACGCCCTGACCGCCATTACCGTTCCAAGTCACTGGCAGATCGTCGGAGGTGTTAAGCGTTCCGGTTCCGGAGAGGTCGGGCGCGGTCACCGTCAACGGCGCCGGAGCGTTCAAGGAGGTGGAAAACTCTCCGATGTCGGCTCCGCCGGGGCCGGAAAAAGTATAGGTGCCGCTGTCTTGATACACCCCCGGCGGAAGAGACTCGTCCCTGTAATTAATGAGCGGGCCGAACTGAGGCAAATCGATCACTTCTTTGGGAACCGACGCGGTCTGTCCGGCCGGAGCGGTGATGGTCAACGGGTCTCCGGCATCCAGGAAGGTGGGAAGCTGAACATCCCCGCCCCCCGTATCGAAGCCGTCGGAACTGCTGCTGGAACTGCTCGAGGTTTCGATCTCGCCGCATTGGTCGATCCCCGGGCCCTCCCCCTGAAAGGCCTGCAGGACATCATCGCTACTCACATCGCTTCCCGAGGACTCGCCACCTGGAAGCGCCATGAAGAAGCCGAAAGCCGCCTGGGTCCTTCCGGAGTCCCCGTCGTCGGTATCGTTGATGGAAAGGAATCCGATGCGGTTCACCCCGTCGCTCGACGACGCGCCGGGAATCACCAAGGGCTGGAAATCCACTGAAATAATATTAAACGTCCCCGGTTCGGTCAAAGCCGCCGCCACTTGCCACTGCCCGGACGAGAAATCGGGAAAACTTCCCATATCGACAGGTAGGGCAAACGGATTCAAATGGTAGCCGCCGGGCAAGTCGAAAGAACTCAGCCAAGGACTCTGCCCCTCATCCAATCGCTTCCAACCCGGGTATTGATAGATGGTTCCGTCGGGCGCGATCAAGCCGAGGTAAACGTCCACCTGCCTGTTCGTCTCGTCCCCCTGCCCGGTCACCGAAACCGACGGTGCGGCCTCCTCGCCCGGTTCGAAGACGTTCTTGTCCAGAAACACGCCGATGGAAGGCGCCGCCGAAACGACTTTCACGGCACCGATCAGAAAAAACGTCGAGACCAATCGTTTCAATCCCCTTCTTTTTTGCATAGCGTTAATCTCCCTAAAGAACGATTCATCAGATGCAAGTTACGTTCATCCTAGCCGAGTTATCCATCTTTGCAACTCGCCCTCGCCTATCCGCCGACTTTCCCTTGGCTTGGATTCAGTTGACATTTGGACAAACCCAGCGTTTATCGGAAGCCGGGGAGCGCGTTCCGGGACACGCTGTAAATACCTCCTTGTACGCTCGAATCGCAGCATCCCTGCTGCGAACGGTCCCGGAACGCGCTCCCCGGCTTCTGCTGTAAATGCCAACAGGACCTAAACACCCCCGCTTCCGGCCAGTCTTTTCCTTTCGGGCAGGGAGGGACTTTTCAGCTTGGGTCGCAAATACCGCCCCGTATGCGATTCGGAGCATGCAACCACCTGCGCCGGCGTACCCTCGGCGACGATCCGACCGCCGCCGGAACCGCCTTCCGGCCCCAAATCCACGATCCAATCGCAGGTCTTGATCACATCCAGGTTGTGCTCGATGACGATGACCGTGTTGCCGTGGTCGCGCAGGCGGTGCAGCACGGTCAAAAGCTGGCGGATATCGTGAAAATGCAGCCCTGTGGTGGGCTCGTCCAGAATATACAAGGTGCGGCCGGTATCGCGCTTGGACAATTCGCGCGCCAATTTGACCCGCTGGGCCTCCCCGCCGGACAGGGTGACGGCGTTCTGGCCCAGGGTGAGATAGGACAAGCCCACATCCATCAAGGTCCGGAGCTTGCGGGCGATCACCGGCACCGCGTCGTAAAAGGCCAAGGCTTCCTCCACGGTCATCTCCAGCACTTCGTGGATGTTCTTGCCCTTGTAATGGATCTCCAGCGTCTCGCGATTGTAGCGCTTGCCCTTGCAGACGTCGCAATGGACGTAGATATCGGGCAGAAAATGCATTTCCACCTTGATCACTCCGTCGCCCTTGCACGCCTCGCAGCGCCCCCCCTTGACATTGAAGCTGAAGCGGCCGGGGGTGTAACCGCGCGCGCGCGACTCGGGGGTGGCGGCGAACAATTCCCGGATCGGGGTGAAGAGCCCGGTATAGGTGGCCGGATTGGATCGGGGCGTGCGGCCGATGGGGCTCTGGTCGATGTCCACCACCTTGTCCAAATGCTCCAGTCCTTCCACATCGTCGCAAGGCGCGGCGTTGGTGGCGGCGCCGTTCAGCATCCGCGCGGCGAACCGGTGCAGGGTATCGTTCACCAAGGTGGACTTGCCGGAACCGGAAACGCCGGTGACGCAGGTAAAAAGGCCGACGGGGAAAGCCGCGTCGACGGCTTGCAGATTGTTCCCTCGGGCGCCGCGCACCACCAACTGCCGTTCCGGATCGGGAGGCGTCGGTTCGGCCGGCACCTCGATCCTTTCCTTGCCCGCCAAATAAAGTCCGGTCAGGGAAGCGGGGTCGGCGACGATCTTCGCCGGCGCTCCCTGGGCCACCACCTCGCCGCCGTGGACCCCCGCGCCGGGACCGATATCCAGCACATGGTCGGCGGTCAGAATGGCATCCTCGTCGTGTTCCACCACGATCACCGTGTTGCCCAAATCCCTGAGACGCAGCAGGGTATCCAGCAGGCGTTGATTGTCACGCTGGTGAAGGCCGATGGAAGGTTCGTCCAGCACATACATCACCCCCACCAGACCGGCGCCGATCTGACTGGCCAGACGGATGCGCTGGGCTTCGCCCCCGGAAAGGGTGTCGGCGCTGCGGTCGAGGCTGAGATAGTCGAGGCCCACGTTAACCAGGAACTGGAGACGGGCACGAATTTCCTTGACGATCCTTTCCGCCACTTGGCCGCGCCGACCGGGCAAATCCAAGCGCGCGAAGAAGTCCAGGCACGCCCGGATCGACAATCCGGTCAACTCGGGCAGAGAAGACTCGGCCACGAACACGTTGCGGGCGGCCCGGTTGAGGCGGGTGCCTTGGCATTCCGGACAAGGCTTGGTGGACAGATACTTGGCCAACTCCTCCCGCACCACGTTGGAGTCGGTCTCCCGGTAGCGCCGCTCCATGATCGGTAAAACGCCTTCGAACGGATGCCGACGCACACCCCGACCGCCGAAATATCGAAACGCGATCACTTCCGAACCGCTGCCGTAAAGAATGATTTTGCGGATCGACTCGGGCAATCGGGCAAACGGCGTTTCCGGGTCGAAACCGTAGTGATCGGCAAGCGATCGGACCAGGGCGTAATAATAGGCGTTGCGCCGGTCCCAACCGCGTACCGCGCCGCCCGCCAGGCTCAGCTTGGGGTTTTGCACCACCCGCTGGGGGTCGAAATACTGCCTGACCCCGAGCCCGTCGCAAGTGGGGCACGCCCCCTTGGGATTATTGAAGGAGAAGATTCGCGGTTCCAGCTCCTCCAAGGCGTAGCCGCATTCGGGACAGGCGTATTGATTGGAAAAAGTGAACGCTTGTTCGGGATCGTCCAAATTGGCCACCATGACCGATCCGCCGGTCATATTGAGGGCGGTTTCCAAGGATTCGGCCAATCGCGCTCCCAGATCCTCGCGAATCCGAAACCGGTCCACCACCACCTCGATGGTGTGCTTCTTGCGCAGATCGAGCGTGGGCGGATCGTCCAACTCGTACACTTCCCCGTCGATGCGGGCGCGGATGAAGCCCTGCCCTCTGAGTTCGTTCAAAAGCTGGACGTATTCTCCCTTGCGCTCCCGCACCACCGGCGCCAGCAGCATCCAGCGGCTGCCGGCATCCAGATTCAGAATCGTATCCACCATCTGGCTGACGGTCTGGGCTTCCAGGGGAAGCCGATGCTCGGGGCATCGGGGAGTCCCGGCGCGGGCGAACAGAAGGCGCAAGTAATCGTGAATTTCAGTCACCGTGCCCACCGTGGAGCGCGGGTTGTGGGAGGTGGATTTCTGCTCGATGGAAATCGCCGGCGACAATCCCTCGATGTGGTCCACGTCGGGCTTTTCCATCATCGACAGAAACTGGCGCGCATACGCCGAAAGCGACTCCACATAGCGCCGTTGGCCTTCGGCATACAAGGTGTCGAAGGCCAGGGACGACTTGCCGGAGCCGGACAGCCCGGTGATCACGATCAGCTTGTCGCGGGGCAATTCCAGGCTGATATTTTTCAGATTATGGGTGCGGGCACCCTGGATTTGGATGGTATCCATAGAAGGTGTCGAGTAGCCAAATAACTTGTTACTATAGAACGCTTAATGAACTCAAGGCAAAGGGGAAAACGTTGCGACCGACCAGGGGCTCAAACGCTGCTGCCGCCCCGTCTTCCGCCGGCATCGGGAAACGGGGCGAGAAAGGCTACGGAGTCGCGATTTCCGACCCGATGACGGGGACGGAAAAACGCGCCGCCGCGGGTCTCGCGCTGATCTTCGCGCTCCGGATGCTGGGATTGTTCATGATCCTGCCGGTATTCTCCGTCCTCGCGGGCGACCTCGAGGGCGCCACGCCGCAATTGGTAGGACTGGCCATCGGCGCCTATGGTTTCACCCAAGCCCTGCTGCAGATTCCTTTCGGCCTGTTGTCCGACCGGATCGGCCGCAAGACCGTGATCGCCACGGGGCTGTTGCTGTTCGCCGGCGGCAGCGTGCTGGCGGCGGAAGCCGATTCGATCTACCAAGTGATCGCCGGCCGCGCCCTGCAAGGCAGCGGCGCCATCGCCGCGGCGGTCATGGCCCTGGCCGCCGATCTGACCCGCGAGCAGCACCGCACCAAGGCCATGGCGGCGATCGGCATGAGCATCGGTCTGGCCTTCGCCGTTTCCATGGTGGCCGGACCGGCGGTGGGTCACTGGCTGGGACTGTCCGGCTTGTTCTGGACCACCGCCGTCCTCGCCCTGCTCGGTCTGCTGGGTTTGTTCTTCGTGGTCCCCAAGCCGGTCTCCATGCGTTTTCACCGGGAGGCGGAAGTCCAGCCGGGTCGCTTCGGCAGTGTCCTGATCAACCCGGACCTTCTCCGCCTGGATTTCGGCATTCTCGCCCTGCACTGCATGCTCACCGCCACCTTCGTCGTCCTTCCGGTGGCGCTGCGCGAATTCACTCAAATCCCCACTTTTCAGCAAAGTTATCTATACCTTCCGGTGATGGCCGCCTCCCTCCTGTTCATGGTGCCGCTGGTGATCGTGGCGGAAAAGAAACGCCGAATGAAATCCACATTCCTCCTGGCCGTCGCCTTGATCGCCCTGAGCGAGGCGGGCCTGGCCCGTTTCCACACCGACCTCTACGGGATCGCCGGCTGCCTGCTGGTTTTCTTCACCGGCTTCAACCTGCTGGAAGCGCTGCTGCCGTCGCTGATCTCGAAAATCGCGCCGGTGGATTTGAAAGGCACCGCCATGGGCGTCTACTCCAGCAGTCAGTTCCTCGGCGCCTTTCTGGGCGGCGCGGCCGGAGGCTGGCTGCATGGCCGCTATGGCCTGGAAGCGGTCTTCTGGTTCGATGCCGGCCTGGCCGGCCTCTGGCTGTGCATCGCCCTCTGGATGAAAACGCCGCGCCAAGTCAGCAGTCTATTGCTGAATATCGCCCTGCCCGATCCTCGGGAAGCGCCGCCTTTGGCCCACGCACTGCGCAAACTACCCGGCGTGGTGGAAGCGGTGGTGGTCCCGGAAGAAAGCGTGGCCTATCTGAAAATCGACAAACAACGCTTGGACGAGGAACGGCTGGAAGCGCTCATCGACCGCTTCACCCGTTCCGGCAACTCCGAAATGGATTCGGACGGCTTCGGTCAAAACTCGAAGCGTTCCGAAGAAAAATCCCCTGAACCCCAACCCGTGGAGAGTTGAAATCATGGCATCGAGAGGCGTCAACAAAGTCATTCTGGTCGGCAACCTGGGCGTCGACCCGGAAGTCCGTTACATGCCCAGCGGCAGCGCGGTCACCAATCTGCGCATCGCCACCAGCGAAAGCTGGAAGGACCGGGAGACCGGCCAAACCCAAGAGCGCACCGAATGGCATCGAGTCGCCATGTTCGGCAAACTGGCCGAAATCGCCGGCGAATATCTGCGCAAGGGCAGTCAGGTCTATATAGAAGGCTCCCTGCGCACCCGCAAATGGCAGGGCCAGGACGGTCAGGATCGCTACACCACCGAGATCGTCGCCCGCGAAATGCAGATGCTGGGCGGAGGCCGCGGCGGCAACAACAGCGGCAATTTCGATTCGTCTTCGAACTACCCGAACAACGCCCCGTCCTCGGGGTCATCCGGACAGGCCCCTTCCTCCAAACCCGAAACCCTGGACGATTTCGACGACGATATTCCGTTCTAATAGGCTGTTTACCAACAACCCTTGACGCCCAAGGAGGGGCCGAGGGATTGCCTTCAGGGACGCCTTGAACCCCGTCCCTGGGGGCTCGAATCGCGGCCATCCCGGTCGCGAACGCCCTTCAGGCAATCCCTCGGCCCCTCCCCCACTCTGGGAAAGCAAATTGTAAACCGCCTCTAAAAACTGGAAGACCGCCCATGACCATCCAGCCGATACCCGGTTTCACCCAGCCGGTCAGCTCATTGACCCATCTGCTCGGTGCGGGGATCTTCGCAGTGCTGGCGGTCCCCTTATGGCGCCGATGCCGTGGGAGTCGGCTATGCCGGTGGACCACGGCGGTCTTTTCTTTCACCGCCGTGGTGCTGTTGTCGATAAGCGGAAGCTATCATCTCCTCGCCACGGAAGGCACCGCCCATCAGGTCATGCAGCGTCTCGATCACGCCGCCATCTTCGCCCACATTGCCGGCAGTTTTACCCCCATCCAAGCCTTGTTTTTCCGCAGTGGCTGGGGACACTGGGCGTTCCTGGCTCTGATCTGGACACTGGCCATCTGCGGCATCGTGGTGAAGGTTATGTTTTTTACCACCATTCCCGAAATAGCGGGGCTGCTTTTCTATCTGGGATTGGGCTGGATGGGATTGGGGTCGGCCATCGCCCTGGCCTATCATTACGGCTATACCCTTATCCGTCCGCTGGTATGGGGCGGACTCGCCTATACGCTCGGCGGAATCGCCGATTTCACTCGCTGGCCGGTATTGATACCGGGAGTGGTCGGCCCTCACGAACTGATGCACGTGGGGGTGCTGGCGGGCATCGGCGGATTTTGGTGGTTCCTATACCAGCACCTGCCTGGCTTTTGCTGGGTGGATTTCGATCCCTATCGTCACTGACTTCTCAGCCTACAATTATTTCTTTCCTTTCAACCACCCAAAAAGGAAATGAATTCGCCTTGTCGATTGTCCTGAAAAGCCGCTTCTGTTTGCTTTTTTGTCTCCTCCAGCGAGGAAACGCTGAATGTTACCGTCCTCATTGAGATGTCCTCCACGCTTCTACACCGGCTTGTTTGATGATGTAGCCCACCGACCGTCGACTCCAGCTTGAGCTTTTCCCTTCCTCCATACTAAGATGGATTTCACCTTCTGTCCGTGGAGGACGACGATATGCGGGTCCGACCCGATCCCACGATTACCGAGGCACTGAGGCTGCTGGGCAAGGAACGTTTTATACTTGCGGTCCACGATGCCAGTTTCCCCGGCCTGGAAAGACAAGACACCGGGCGCGGCACGCCCTATGGGAAGGGCGGAGAGCATTTCGCCCGCTTCGCTCGCAGTCTCGGATTTACCGGCTTGCAATTGGGTCCTCAAGGACAAACCTCTGCGTCCAATCCGTCACCCTACGACGGCACGATCTTTTCCCGCAATTTTCTCTCGCTCGACCTCGTGTCCCTGGTCGCCGACGGCCTGCTCAGCCGAAGGACCTGGGAAACGATCGTAGCGGACAATCCTCGCCCCGGCGGAAGGCGCGCGGCCCATGCATACGCCTACGACGCCTATAGCCAAGCGCTCGCCGAAATCCACGCCAATTTTCGCGCCGACCGTGAACATCAAGATCCCGACGTCCTGGCGCTGGACCGGGAACTGAAAGCATTGTGGCATTCCGAGGACTGGCTTCGGAACGATGCTTTGTACGAAGCCTTGAATCTGGAACACGGCCGATTGCCGTGGCGTCAATGGCCGAATCAAGGCCAAGCCGCCCTGGATCGGATGCTGTGCGCACCACCGCCGGAAAAGAAGGCGGCCTGTGCCGCCCGCCGCCGCGCCCTGGAGAAGACATACGCGGAAACCTTGGAACGTTACGCCCTCGTCCAAACTCTCCTGCTCCGGCAACATCGAGCCTTCCGCGCGCGGATGCAAGCCATGGGACTCAAGTGCTACGGCGACGTTCAGGTGGGGTTTTCCCTGGGGGACGTGTGGAGCCGGCGGAGCTTGCTGATGCGGGACTACTTTCTCGGCGCGCCGCCCAGCCGGACCAATCTCGAGGGGCAACCCTGGGGCTACCAGGTATTGGATCCCGGCCAATATCTGGATGAAACGGGTGCGCCGGGGCCGGTATTGAGGTTCGTCGCCGAGCGGATGGGCAAGATGCTCGCCGAGTTCGACGGTCTGCGCCTGGATCATCCCCACGGTCTGGTTTGTCCGTGGGTTTACCGGGCCGACGAGGACGATCCCTACTACGCCGTCCAACACGGCGCCCGGCTGTTCTCCTCGCCCGACCTTCCGGATCATCCCGGGCTCGCCCGCTACGCCATTGTGCGGCCGGACCAACTCCACCGGGAACGGCCGCGCTACGCCGACGATTGGGTTCGGGGCCTGACACCTGAACAGGAAGCTCAATACGCCTTGGTAATGGACACCCTCATGGATCAGGTCCGCGAACACGGCCGGCAAAAGGCGGACATCCTCTTCGAGGTGCTGTCCACCGAGCCGCTGCCTCTCGCCCGGGTACGGCAACGCCACGGCCTGGGACGCTTCCGGGTAACCCAGAAAGCCGATCTCGTCAAACCGGACGACGTATATCGGAGCGAGAACGCCCAGCCCCAGGACTGGCTGATGGTGGGCAACCACGATACCCCTTCCATCTGGCGCCTGGCGCGCAGTTGGGAAAACAGCGAGGCAGGCCGCCGGCAGGCGGATTACCTGGCGTGGCGTTTGAAGCTCGACGACCCGCAACAACTCGCTTCGGACGGGCGCCGTCTGGCCCATGCCAAGGCGGCGGATCTATTTCTTTCTCCGGCCTCCAATATAATGGTATTCTTCCCCGATCTACTGGGGATCGAGGAAACCTACAACGCGCCGGGGGTCGCGAACTCGGACAACTGGACTCTCCGGGTGCCTCCGGATTTTTCCCGCCGCTACGCCCAAGATCGGCTCGAAGGACGCGCGCTCAATCTTGAAGCCGTCCTGGCATTGGCCCTGCGCGCCAGACACGATATTCACCGCCCGGAGCTGATCGCCCGCCTGGAAGAACGGGCCGGATGGCAGGTAATATCACCCCGGAAACCAATGACAGGTGCTTGACGCATGGGCTTTCTCGATGACCCCCTCTGGTACAAGGACGCCATCATCTATCAATTGCACATCAAGGCGTTCTACGACAGTGACAAAGACGGGATCGGCGACTTCAAGGGGCTGATCGAAAAGCTCGATTACCTGGAGGAATTGGGGGTCAACACCATCTGGCTGCTGCCCTTCTACCCTTCACCCTTGCGGGACGACGGCTACGACATCTCCGACTACCGCAACGTCTTCCCCGGCTACGGTACACGGCAGGACGTGCGTCATCTGATCCGCGAGTTGCACAAACGCGAAATGCGGCTCATCACCGAATTAGTGATCAACCATACCTCCGATCAGCACCCCTGGTTTCAAGCCGCCCGGCGGGCCCACAAGGGTTCCGCCAAGCGGAATTTCTACGTTTGGAGCGATACCCAACACAAGTACCGGGACGCGCGGATCATCTTCACCGACTACGAAGACTCCAATTGGGCCTGGGACGAGGTGGCGCAGGCCTATTACTGGCACCGCTTCTTTTCCCATCAACCCGATCTCAACTTCGAAAATCCCCAGGTGGTCAAGGCGGTGATCCGCGCCATGCGCTTCTGGCTCGACATGGGAGTGGACGGGATGCGCCTGGACGCCATCCCCTACCTGATCGAACGCGACGGCACCGATTGCGAAAACCTGCCCGAGACCCACCAGGTCATCAAGCAAATGCGGGCGGTGGTGGACGACCACTACCAAGGGCGGATGTTCCTGGCCGAGGCCAACCAGTGGCCGGAGGACGTGCGCGCCTACTTCGGCGACGGCGACGAGTGCCACATGGCGTATCACTTCCCCCTCATGCCGCGTATGTACATGGCGGTGGCTCAGGAGGACCGCTTTCCCATGACCGACATCCTGGCCCAGACCCCCGACATTCCCGACAATTGCCAATGGGCCCTGTTTCTGCGCAACCACGACGAACTGACCCTGGAAATGGTCACCGACCGGGAACGCGATTACATGTACAAGGTTTATGCCTCCGACCCGCGCATGCGGGTGAACGTGGGCATTCGCCGGCGGCTGGCCCCGCTGTTGGAAAACGATCACGGCAAGATCAAGCTTCTCAACAGCCTGCTG
This sequence comes from Methylohalobius crimeensis 10Ki, assembly GCF_000421465.1. Classification (NCBI taxonomy): domain Bacteria; kingdom Pseudomonadati; phylum Pseudomonadota; class Gammaproteobacteria; order Methylococcales; family Methylothermaceae; genus Methylohalobius; species Methylohalobius crimeensis. The sequence continues at coordinate 1,379,849 of NZ_ATXB01000001.1, read as the reverse complement.
ATGACCATGCCCGGAACCCCCATCGTCTATTACGGTGACGAAATCGGCATGGGCGACAACATTTACCTGGGCGACCGCAACGCCGTGCGCACCCCCATGCAGTGGAGCCCCGACCGCAACGCCGGTTTCTCCCGGGCCGACCCCCAGAAACTTTATCTTCCCCCCGTGATGGACCCGGTCTATGGCTACGAGGCGCTGAACGTGGAAGCCCAGGCGCGCAACCCCTCCAGTCTGCTCAATTGGACGCGCCGCCTCATCGGCGTCAGACGCAGCTATCCGGCGTTCGGACGCGGCAAACTCGAGGTCTTGAAACCCGGCAACCGTAAAATCTTCGCCTATCTGCGCATCTATCGGGAACAGGTCATTCTCTGCGTCGCCAATCTATCCCACTCGCCCCAGCCGGTGGAATTGGATCTGGCCGCCTACAAGGGCCGGGTGCCGCTGGAGCTTTCCAGCCGCACTTCGTTTCCCACCATCGGCGAATGGCCCTACCTGTTGACCTTGCCCCGTTTCGGCTTTTACTGGTTCGAGTTGTCCGCCGAGGCGCCTGCCCCCATTTGGCACGCCGACTTCCCGCCCTTGGAATCGGTGCCCATTTTGGTTTTATCCGACCGGCGCAGCTTCTTCTATCCCACCAGTCCGGAAAAAACCGAACATCAGGAGTTGATCGTTCCCTTCGTACGTCAGCGGCTGGAGGAAGAGATTCTGCCCCGCTATCTGACCAATCAACGCTGGTTCGCGGGCAAGGGTGAGCAAATAGCGGCTATCCGCCTAACCCCCTTGGGAACCTGGCAAACCTCGCAAGGCCAATGGTTCCTGGACGTGGTTCGGATTACTTTCGGCGAGGGCCGGCAGGAGGACTATTTCCTACCGCTCACCCTGCGCTGGGGCGATCCCGAAGACTTGCCCACCGAACACCTCACCCGGGTGATCAGCCGGGTGCGACGCAGGGCCCAACCGGGCCTGCTGCTGGAAGCCCAATCCGACAACGCCTTTTCCCACGCGGTGGTCCGCGCCATGGCGGAAAACCGGGCAACCCCTCTGACCCGCGGTCGGCTCAATTTCATGGCCACCCGCGCCTATGCGGATTGGATTCCAAAACCGATCGACTGGCCGGTCTATCATCCGCCGCTGGAACAAAGCAATACTTCTTTGATCCTGGGGGAGAATCAGCTCATGCTCAAGCTCTATCGCAAGAGCCGACCCGGCGTCAATCCGGAATGGGAAATGGGGCGATTCCTCACCGAACATACCGATTTCCGCCAAATCGCTCCGGTGTTGGGCGCGATGGAATGGATATCGGAAAGCGGCGAAGCCTGGCTGCTCGCCCTGCTCCACGGCTATCTGGACAATCAGGGCAGCGCCTGGGACTCCACCCTCGATTATCTGTGCCGCTTTCTGGAAAATTGGCAAGCGGTCATCAACGGAGAGCAAGCCGGCCTGAAAGAAGAATCACCGCATCTCGCCTTCCGCAATCAGATTCAGTTGCTGGGCCAACGCACCGGCGAGCTCCATCAATCGTTAGCCTCAGCCACCGACGATCCGAACTTCATGCAGGAAAACCTGGCTCCGGGAGAAATCGATAACTGGGTGGCGCAGGTGCGACACGACGTGGATCGAACCCTAGCGCAACTCCAGGGGGCGATGGATCGATTGACCGAGGAAACTCAAGCGCTCGCCGAGCAAATCCTGACCCGTCGGGAAGCGCTCGAGGCGATGCCGTCGACCTTGCATCCGGGGGACTTGGACCTGGTCAAGACCCGCTACCACGGCGATTATCATCTGGGCCAGGTACTGGTCTGCGGCAACGATTTCGTGATCATCGATTTCGAGGGCGAACCCAACCGCTCCCTGGACGAACGCCGCCGCAAAGGCAGCCCCTTGCGGGACGTGGCGGGCATGCTGCGGTCCTTCGACTACGCCGCCGCCAAGGCGGCCGACGCCAGCCGTTGCGAATCTCCCGCCGCCAGCCTGGCGGTGGAGCAAATACTCAAGACCTGGCAACGGGAGGTAAAAAGCGCTTTTTTGGAAGGCTACCATGCGGCGGTGGAAGGCTGCCCCAGCTATCCCAAAGAATCCTGGCAGGCCAGCTTGCTGATCCGTCTTTTCAGTTTGGAAAAGGCCTTGTACGAGGTTCGTTATGAACTGGCCAATCGTCCGCAGTGGGTCATTCTTCCCCTGCGAGGCTTGACCGAAATGATGGGAGAACAATAAGATGTCTAAAAAAACAATCCTTGCCTTCGTGATGGCCGGCGGAGAGGGCAGCCGTCTGCATCCGCTCACCGCCGAACGCTCCAAACCCTCGGTCCCCTTCGGGGCGCGCTATCGAATTGTCGATTTCGTGCTGTCCAACCTGGTCAACTCGGGCATTCACGCCATTTACCTATTGGTGCAGTACAAATCCCAATCGCTGATCGAGCACGTGCGCAAAGCGTGGGTATTGCCTCCCATCCTGCCGGGCAGTTTCATCACCGTGGTACCGCCCCAAATGCGACGGGGCCAACAATGGTTTCAGGGAACCGCCGATGCGGTGTATCAAAATCTCAACCTGATTCGTCAGCAGTCCCCCGATTTAGTGCTGGTATTCGGTGCCGATCACATCTACCGCATGGATATTCGGCAAATGGTGGATTTTCATCTCTCCCGCCAGGCCGCCTGCACCGTGGCCGCCCTACCGGTGCCCTTGCCCCAGGCCAGAAGCTTCGGGATCATCGACGCGGACGCGGATTGCCGCATCCGCGGTTTTCTGGAAAAACCCGAAAACCCGCCGCCCATGGCCACCGACCCCACCCGAGCCTATGCTTCCATGGGCAACTACCTGTTCAACGCCGATGTCCTGGAACAAGCCTTGACCGAAGCCCAAGCCCGAGACAAGCACGATTTCGGCAAGAATGTTTTGCCCCGCCTGGTCGAAGACGGCCAGGTATACGCCTACGATTTCGGCCAAAACCGGGTGCCGGGCGTGCGCGATTACGAGGAACAGGGTTATTGGCGGGACGTGGGCACCTTGGACGCCTATTACGAAGCGACCATGGACGTACTCGGCTTGGAGCCGAAATTCGACACCTTCAACGCCCAGTGGCCCATCACCTCCTCCAATTATCAAGGTCCGGTGGCCAAATTCCAAAACGCCCGGATCGACAACAGCATCATCCGCGCCGGCTGCCTGGTGAACGGCGCCACGGTGAAGAATTCCGTGCTCCGCCGGGAGGTGGTGCTGGAGCCGGAGGTGGAGTTGGACGGCTGCATCGTCATGGACGGTGCGATTATCCGTCGCGGAGCCAAACTCAAGCGCGCCATCGTGGATCGTTACAACATTATCGAGGCGGGCACCCGAATCGGCTACGACGCCCAAGCGGACCGCAGCCACTATCATGTCAGCGACTCCGGCATCGTGGTACTGCCCGAAGCGCAGCCCCATACGCTGGCACGCACTTCCTACGAGGAGGATTCTTGATGGCAACTTCGGAATTCACCGTTTGGCCCGGCCATCCCTATCCCCTGGGCGCCACCTGGAACGGAAAGGGGGTCAATTTCGCTCTGTTTTCAGAGCACGCCGAGGAAGTCTCGCTGTGTCTGTTTCATCCGGAGAATCAACAAGCACTTCAATGCGTCGCCTTGAAAGAACACACCGATCAGGTCTTTCACTGCTACCTTCCCCAGGCCCGCCCGGGGCTGCTTTACGGTTACCGGGTGAAAGGCCCCTACCGACCCGAGGAAGGATTTCGCTTCAATCCCCACAAGCTGCTGCTGGACCCCTATGCCAAGGCGATCGTCGGAAAAATGAAATGCTCGGAAGCCCATTACGGCTACCGCGTCAGTCACCGCCGCGAAGACCTGTCCTTCGACGAACGGGACAACGCCGACCTGATGCCCAAATGCCAGGTGATCGACTCCGGTTTCTCCTGGGATGACGATCGTCGACCCGACGTTCCCTGGCACGAGACGGTCATCTATGAACTCCACGTCAAGGGCATGACTCAACGCCATCCCCAGACCCCCCCGCGGCTCCGGGGCACTTACGCGGGCCTGGCCAGCGAGCCGGTGATCCGTCACCTCAAGCAACTGGGCATCACGGCGGTGGAGCTGATGCCAGTGCACACCTTCGTGGACGAACCTCACCTGATGGAAAAAAAATTGACCAATTACTGGGGCTACAACTCCATCGGTTATTTCGCCCCGGATTTCCGTTACGCCACCAACGGCACCATCGGCGACTTCAAAACCATGGTAAAAACCTTCCACCAGCACGGTATCGAAGTCATTCTGGACGTGGTCTACAACCACACCGCGGAAGGCAATCATTTGGGCCCCACCCTCTGTTTCCGTGGCATCGACAACACCGCCTACTATCGCTTGAAACCGGACAACCCGCGCTTCTACACGGACTACACCGGCTGCGGCAATACGCTCAACATGATGCACCCGCGGGTGCTGCAGCTGATCATGGATTCTTTGCGCTACTGGGTGCTGGAGATGCACGTGGACGGCTTCCGCTTCGATCTGGCCTCGGCGCTGGCCCGCGAGCTGCACGAAGTGGACAAGCTCGGAGCGTTCTTCGACATCATCCATCAGGACCCGGTGATTTCCCAGGTGAAGCTCATCGCCGAGCCCTGGGATCTGGGCGAAGGCGGCTATCAGGTGGGCAATTTTCCCGTCGGCTGGACCGAGTGGAACGGCAAATACCGAGATTCGGTACGCGCTTTCTGGAAGGGGGAAGGCGGCCTGATCGGCGATCTCGCCTATCGCCTCACCGGCTCCAGCGATCTCTACGAGACCAGCGGACGCCGGCCTTACGCCTCGATCAACTTCGTCACCTGCCACGACGGTTTCACCCTGCAGGATCTGGTCAGTTACAACCACAAGCACAACAAAGCCAACGGCGAGGAAAACCGCGACGGCACGGATCACAACCTGAGTTGGAACTGCGGCGTGGAAGGGCCCACCGACGACCCCGAAATCCGCGCCCTGCGCGCCCAGCAAAAACGCAATCTGATGGCCACCCTGCTCTTCTCCCAAGGGGTGCCCATGCTGCGCCACGGGGACGAACTTTCCCATAGCCAAGGGGGCAACAACAACGCCTACTGCCAAGACAACGAAATTTCCTGGTTGAACTGGGAATTGGACACCGAGGATCAGGCGTTTCTGGAATTCGTCCGGCAGGTGATCCGACTGCGCCGAGAGCACCCTCTTTTCCGCCGCCGCAGGTTTTTCCAGGGACATCCGATTCACGGCAAGGACGTCAAGGATATCGTTTGGCTCAACCCGGACGGGCACGAGATGAACGAGGAGGAATGGAGCCAGCACGCCGCCCATTGCCTGGGAGTTTTCCTGTCCGGCGCCGAGATGAACGAAGTGGACGAACGGGGCAGGCCGGAGGTCGACGACGATCTGGTCCTGCTTTTCAACGCGGACTCCGATTCCCTTTCCTTCCAGCTGCCCGTCTTCGGCCGCGAAAGCCATTGGACCCGTCTGTTGGATACCAGCGTTAACAATGGTCTCGCCGCCGAAGATCGCTTCAAGGCCGGCGACAACTATCCCCTGCAAGGCCGGTCCTTGGCACTGTTGATGCGTCCCCGGAAACCCTATCCCGAGAAAAATATTTTTTCCTGGTTCAAGGCTCACCAATGAAATCGAAACATACCATGCCCTTCGGGGCCCAATGGATTCCGGGAAAAGGCGTCCGCTTCCGCCTCTGGGCACCGGACGCCGAGCAGGTGGAACTGGCGCTTGGAGACGGTTTACAAACTTACTCTCCCCAAGTGGGGGAGGAGCCGGGGGTTGAACGCCGCCTGCCCATGGACCGATTGGACGACGGCTGGTACGAACTGACCGTGTCCGAGGCCGGCCCGGGCAGCCGCTACCGATTCCGACCCGACGCCGGCCACCCAGTGCCCGACCCCGCCTCCCGCTTCAACCCGGGGGACGTCCACGGTCCCTCCGAAGTCGTCGATCCTTTCGCCTACATCTGGCAACACGCCGATTGGCGCGGGCGGCCCTGGGAGGAAACGGTGCTGTACGAACTCCACGTCGGCACTTTCACCCCCGAAGGCACCTTTCGCGCCGTCATCGATCGGCTGGATCATCTTCAAGGGCTGGGGATCACCGCACTGGAACTGATGCCGGTGGCGGCATTTCCGGGCAGCCGCAATTGGGGCTACGACGGCGTGCTGCCTTTCGCTCCGGCCGCCGCCTACGGCCGTCCGGAAGATTTGAAAGCCTTGATCGACGCCGCCCACGGCAAAGGTTTGATGGTCTTTCTGGATGTGGTTTACAACCATTTCGGCCCCGAGGGCAATTACCTGCATCTCTACGCGCCCCAATTTTTCACCGAACGTCACCATACCCCGTGGGGCGCGGCGATCAATTTCGACGACGAGGGATCGCGGACGGTGCGCGATTTTTTCATTCACAACGCGCTCTACTGGCTGGAGGAATTCCGTTTCGACGGCCTGCGTTTGGACGCCGTCCACGCCATTTTGGACGATTCGGAGAAGCATATCTTGGAAGCATTGGCCGAGGCGGTTCAAAGCGGGCCGGGGCGAGAGCGCCGGATTCATCTGGTGCTGGAAAACGACGCCAATCAGGCCCGCTTTCTGGCCCGAAGCAATAGCGACCCCAAGTGGTACGCCGCCCAATGGAACGACGACTTTCATCACGCCTGTCACGTTTTGTTGACGGCGGAATCCGACGGTTATTACGCCGATTACAGCAGCGAACCGGCCTTTCTTTCTAGCGATCCGTCGAAGCAAGACTCGCCCCGCAAACACGCCCTCCACTATCTGGGCCGTTGCCTCACCCAAGGCTATGCCTGGCAAGGAGAGCCTTCTCCCTTTCGCAAGGGCGAAGCGCGCGGAACCCCCAGCGGACACTTGCCCGCGGCGGCCTTCGTCGCCTTTCTGCAAAATCACGATCAGGTGGGCAATCGCGCCTTCGGCGAACGCCTCACGCAACTGAGCGACCCGGCGGCTTTCCGCGCCGCTCTGGCGGTCATGCTGCTCTCTCCCTCGGTTCCTCTTTTGTTCATGGGGGAGGAATTCGGCGCGGACACCCCTTTCCTGTTTTTTTGCGACTTCGGCGAGGATCTGCACAACGCCGTGCGCGACGGCAGGCGGCGGGAATTCGCCCATTTCGAGCGTTTCTCCGATCCCGCGGTACGCGAGACCATCCCCGATCCCTGCGTCTTCGAAACCTTCGCCGCCAGCCGGCTCGATTGGGGATCTCTGGAAAACCCCGAAGCCGAACAGTGGCTCGATTTTTACCGTCAACTCCTGGCGCTTCGCCGTCGGGAGATCATCCCCCGGCTCGCGGGAGCCCGAGGGCTAGACTATCGCGTATGGGAAAGGCGGGGACTCCAAGCCGCCTGGCGTATGGGCGACGGCAGCCTCCTGACCCTGCTCGCCAACTTCAGCGGGCAACCTTTGAGAGAATTGGAGATTCCTTCGGGAAGCCTCATCGGAACTCAACCCAAGGGCATTGCCCCCCTCCCTAACCCTCCCCCCACCAGTGGGGGGAGGGTCGAAAGGGGGGGTGAACTTCCGCCCTGGTCTGTTGCGTGGTATCTCGCATGACCGATCCACTCGACCGATTGACCGAACTGGCCGGTATCCAAGCCGCCTACCGGGATAAGGATGGCAAACGCCACACCGCCTCCCCGGAAACCAAACGGGCGCTCCTTGCCGCCATGGGCATCGCCTGCGAGGACGACGCCACGGCCGAAGCGAGTCTCGAAGCCTGGGCACAAAAGGAATGGAGCCGCCCGCTCCCGCCCGTTCAAGTGATCACGGTGGAATCTCCCTGGCGCGCGACCCTGCGCATCCCGGATCGGGCGCTGAATGCCGGCGGCCGATGGTATCTTGCCCTGGAAAACGGCGATGTCCGGGAAGGCGAGATTCGGCTCGATGCTTCGATGGTGCGGGAACGCCGCCGACTGGGCGACGAGGCGCATCTGGCCTTGGATTTGGAATTGCCGCCGTGTGACACCACCGGCTATCACCGTTTCGGCCTCGAGCTGGACGGCTGTCCCGAAAGCCGGATGACGCTCATCGTGTGCCCGCCGACCTGTTACCTTCCGCCGGCGGTGACAGGAGAAAATCGTGTCTGGGGCATCGGCGTGCCCCTGTACGGCGTACGGTCGGCGCGCAATTGGGGGGTGGGCGACTTCACCGATCTGAAAACGCTGGTGGAATGGGCCGCCGAAGCCGGCGCCGGCTTGGTGGGCCTGAATCCGCTCCATTCCCTGTCTCGCCCCGATTCCGGGCACTGCAATCCCTTTCAACCCAGCAGCCGCTGCTTCTTCCACCTGCTCTACCTGGATCTGGAGGCGGTCCCTGAATTTTCCGAATGCGGCGAGATCCGCGATACGGTCACCGCGACCGAATTTCAAGCCCGTCTGCGGGCGCTCAGGGCCGCTCCGCTGATCGACCATGGGGAAGTCTGGGAAACGAAGTTCCCCCTCTTGAAAAAACTGTATCGCCACTTTCGCGACCAACATCTTGCCGTCGATACCCCCCGCGCCCGCGCATTCCGCGAATGGGTCGCCGAACAAGGGGAAGCCCTTCGTTATCAAGCCTTGTTCGACGCCCTTCAAACCCACTTTGCCGGTTCGTCCGAACGAAAAGGAGAAAAAGAGGCTTGGGGCTGGCCCGCATGGCCCTCGGCCTTTCACAATCCGCGCGGGGACGAGGTGGAGAACTGGGCCGAGGACAACCAAGCACGGGTGGATTGTTATCGTTACCTCTACTGGCTCGCCGACTGCCAGCTCCACGCGGTCGGTCGACGCTCCTACGAATTGGGCTTGGGGGTGGGGCTTTGTCCCGAACTGGCACCGGGAGTCGACCGAGAGGGGGGTGAAACCTGGAGCCGGCGCGACCTGTACGCGCTCGAAGCCCAGCTAGGCGCTGAGCCGGATGAAGATCGCGAAACCGGCCGGGATACGCTCCCGTCCACGGAAAATCCGGCTCCCCTCATCCCCCATCGATTGCGCGAATCGGCCTACCAACCCTTCATCCGGATGCTGCGCGCCAATATGCGTGAAGCCGGCGGAGTGCACATCGGTTCCCTCATGGGGCTGATGCAGCGTTACTGGATACCTGCCAATTCGCCTTCCGATCGGGGCGCATACGTGAGCTACCCGTTCCGGGAACTGATGGGCATCCTGGCATTGGAAAGCCAACGCCTGCAATGCCTGGTGGTCGGCGACGACCGAGGCTGCACCCGCGAGACCCGCCAATCCATGCGCGAATCGGGCGTTCTGTCGCAGCGCTTGTTCTATCGCGAAAGACATCCGGAAGACCGCCGTTTCAAGTCGCCGGGAGAGCTCGCCCCCGATACCCTGATGGCGGTGACCGACCGCGATCACCCCACCCTGGCCGGATTCTGGCAAGGAGTCGACCTGGATGTTCTCAGCCGGCTCGGTTTATTGCCTTCCGACGCCCGGCGGCAGGCGGCGATCGTCCAGCGAGCCGAGGACCGGGCGCGCCTCCTTCTCGCCTTGGAACAAGAAAACCTGTTACCCGAAGGGATGACTGTCCATCCGGTGACCGTGCCGGAACTCACCCCGCCGCTGACCCTCGCCATCCATCAATACCTGGCTCGAAGCCCTGCTCGCGCGATGTTGGTCCAAGCCGGCGACATGCTGGGCGAACTGGAGCAAGACCACCTTCCCGGCACGACGGACAATTATCCCAATTGGCGCCACAAACTGCCGCTGAATCTAGAGGAATGGGGAACGGATACCCGGCTACGCGGATTCGCCGAAGCGATGGTGGCCGAACGCGGGACTTCCGTGACTCCCCGGGTGCCGGCCGAATTGCCCGCCTGCAGTCCCCTCAGCGCGCCTCGCGCCACCTATCGCTTGCAACTTTCCGGCGCCTTCACCTTCAGCCAGGCCCGGGAACTGGTACCCTATCTGGCGGACCTGGGGATTTCCCACATCTACTGCTCGCCCATCCTCCGCGCCCGTCCCGGCAGCGAACACGGCTACGACATCATCGACCACACCGCCCTCAACCCGGAACTCGGCTCCCCCGAAGACTTCGAGTCCCTCCTGGACGTCTTGGAACAACATGGAATGGGGATACTCCTGGACATCGTCCCCAACCACATGGGCGTGATGGGGTCGGACAACCAATGGTGGCTGGACGTCTTGGAAAACGGCCAAGCCTCGGATTACGCGGATTTCTTCGATATCGACTGGGACCCGGTGAAAGCCGAACTGAAGGGTAGAGTGCTGGTGCCGGTGTTGGGAGATCACTACGGGGCGGTGCTCGAACGCGGGGAACTCAAACTCGATTTCGACGAGGAAGCAGGCCAATTCTCCGTCTGGTACTGGGAACACTGTTTTCCGGTGGACCCCCGAGCATATCCCCAGATCCTCGCCCATCGCATGGAACTGCTCGGTGCCCGCCTGGGAGAGGAACATCCGGACTTTCTCGAATACCAAAGCCTGACCACCGCTTTTTCCCACCTGCCCAGCTCCCGCGAGGGCGAATCGCAACGACGCGCCGAACGCAACCGGGACAAGGAAATTCACAAACGCCACCTGAGCGAACTGGCCGCCCGCAATCCGGACATCCTGTTCTTTTTGTGGGAAAACGTGGCGCTTTTCAACGCCATTCCCGCCGAGGCGAGCAGCTTGGAACTCATGGATCGCTTGCTGGGCGCCCAACCCTATCGGCTCGCCCATTGGCGGGTGGCGGCGGACGAAATCAATTATCGACGTTTCTTCGACATCAACGACTTGGCCGCTTTGCGCATGGAACGAGAGGAGGTATTCCGGGCCACCCATCGATTGATCGAGGATTTAATGGCTCGGGGACGACTCGCCGCCCTGCGCATCGATCACATCGACGGGCTATACGCTCCCAATGCCTATCTCGCCCGCCTTCGCCGCCTGTACCGGGAAGCCCAACCCACCGCGACGGCCCCCCCTTACCTCCTGGTGGAAAAAATCCTCGCCCCCCACGAACGACTCCCTCCGGAGTGGCAAATCTGCGGAACCACCGGCTACGATTTCGCCAATTTGATGGGCGGGCTGTTTGTCGACGGCAATGCGGCCGATGCGATGGAACGCATCTGGCGAAGCGTCTCCCAGCGTCGGGACCGCTTCGACGAAACCTTGTATCAAGCCAAGCGCACCATCATGAAGAGCGCGCTTGGCTCGGAGCTCAATATGCTCGCCAATCGATTGGCGCGCATCGCCGAGGCCGATCGTCACACCCAGGACTACACCCTGATCGCCCTGCGCGGCGCCCTGATGGAAGTGGCCGCCTGCTTCCCGGTTTACCGCACCTATATCGGGGAAGGAGAACAACAGGACGAAGACCGCCAGCACATCGAGTGGGCCTGCAATGTGGCCAAGAAACATGCCCGCACCGCCGACGTGAGCGTGTTCGATTTTCTCCGCGACGTGCTGTTGACCACCGCCGGCGAAGGAAAAACCGAGGACTATCGCCAGGCGGTGCTGGAATTCGCCATGCGCTACCAGCAATTCACCAGTCCGGTCACGGCCAAGGGCATGGAAGACACGGCCTTCTATCGCTACCATCGACTGGTGTCGTTGAACGAGGTGGGAGGAGAACCGCGCCGCTTCGGGGTGAGCGTCGCCGCATTTCATCACGTGAACCAGGAACGGTCGCGCGCCACCTCCCTGGCGATGCTCGCCACCAGCACCCATGACAACAAACGCTCGGAAGACGTGCGCATGCGGATCCACGTCTTGTCCGAAATACCCGCCGAATGGCGCCGCGTGGTCAGCCGCTGGCATCGAAGCAACCGCAGCCGCCTGGGCAAGCTCGACGGCACCCCCGCTCCCACCCGCGGCGACGAATATCTGCTCTACCAGACCCTGATAGGTACCTGGCCCTTGGAGGAAGAAGCCGACTTTGCCGTCTACGTCGACCGCATTCGCAACTACATGATCAAGGCCGTGCGCGAAGCCAAGGAAGTCAGCAGTTGGATCAATCCCGACCCGGATTACGAAGAAAAGCTGGCGCGCTTCGTGGAAGATATCCTACCGCCCAAGGCCAACTCCCACTTTCTCCAAGAGTTCGCGCCATTCGCCCGAAGGATCGCCCACTTCGGCCGACTCAACGGTCTGACCCAAACCTTGCTCAAGCTCACCTGCCCGGGCGTTCCGGACATCTATCAAGGCACCGAATTTTGGACGGACAGCCTGGTGGACCCGGACAATCGCCGGCCGGTGGACTATCCGTTGCGCGTCGAAACTTTGAAGCGACTGGACGAGAAAGCAACCGAAACGGACCGACTCACGCTCTGCCGCGAACTGCTTATCGACCTGGAAAGCGGCGCCGCCAAGTTCCATCTGCTCCGCCAAACCCTCGCCGTACGCCGGGAATGGCCCGACCTGTTCGCCCGGGGCGACTATCGGCCGATCGACCTGGAAGGTTCGAAGGTCGACCATCTCATCGCCTTCGCCCGGACCTGGCAAGACCAGACGGTGGTGGCGGTGGCGCCCCGCCTGACCTACACCTTGTTGCAAGGCGAAACCGTCTTTCCTCATGGGGAACCGGTTTGGGGAAATACCGTCTTGAATCTAACGCCCGGGAGATGGCTGAACGTTTTGACCGGCGAGGAATTGACCTCGACGAACGGTACTCTAGAAGCCGCCCAGGTCTTGAGTGAATTTCCAGTGGTGCTATTATGGAAAGTTTAGAATCATACTAAGAAAAACAGGTCCCGCCCATGTCCAAGCATAAACTTGCTGGCGCCACGGACAGCCGGCGATTTTTGCTTAAATCCCCTACCGATATTGTACGAATTTTGCGATTCCTGATGCAGCAACGCGCCATCGTCACCGCTCATCTGGACGGCGGCAAGACCATGCTGGTCACCGCGGTGCTTTTAGTGGATCCAAAACGCAAACTGCTCGTGCTGGATTACGGTCCCGACTCCCGCGTCAACCAACGCGTCCTGGCCAGCGAAAAACTGTTCTGCATCAGCAAGCTGGACCGGATCGAGGTCAAGTTTACCCTGCACGGCATCAGTCAAGCCCGTCTGGAGGGCCAACCGGCTTTCCGAGCCGACCTGCCGGAGACCGTCTATTACCCGGAACGGCGTCACTTCTATCGCCTCACCCTGCCCAAAACTTCCCCCTTGAGTTGTATCGTGAAGCTGAAGGATGACAGCGAGATTTCCTTGAGCGTCGTCGATCTAGGCATCGGAGGTATCGGCTTAATGGATGACCGGGGAGAAGACGCGCTCGAGAGTGGAGCGATCTACCCCGATAGTCGCCTGGAATTGCCGGAGCTCGGTCAGGCGAACTTCGATCTGGAAGTATGCTCGATTGCCGGAAGTCGCGGGCAATCAGGGGAAAAACGTCGACTCTGCTGTACTTTCCACAACCTGAAGCCCGTTGATGCTGCGCTGATTCAGCGCTATCTCAACCAGCAACAGATCAAATTGCGCCAAACCACGCCGGACGGGCGTTGAGGCAGCGATGCGCCGCCGCGGCCCGACGCGTGGCAAAAAAGAGGGGAGGCGTTGCGACCTACCCTATTTATTGAAAGAGGTCACCGGACAGAAGCCGTTGGTGATCGGATAGCGGCGATCGCGGCCGAAAGCCCGCGGGGTAATCCGTACCCCCGGCGGGGCCTGACGGCGCTTGTACTCGTTACGGTCCACCAAGTTGACCACCCGCCGCACCGTGGCCACCTCGTATCCGGCGGCGATGATCTCCTCGATCGATCGATCCTGCTCCACGTACATGGCCAGAATGGGATCGAGCACGGCATAGGCCGGCAAGCTGTCCTCGTCTTTCTGATCGGCGGCCAATTCCGCCGACGGCGGGCGGGTTAAGATTCGGTCGGGGATGACCGGACGAATCGCGTTGATATGCTCGGCAAGACGATATACCTTTAATTTGGTCACATCCTTGATCGGCGCAAACCCGCCGGCCATATCGCCGTACAAGGTGGCATAACCGACGCTCATCTCACTCTTGTTGCCGGTGGACAGAACCAGCTTTCCTGACTTGTTGGAAATGGCCATCAGGGTGACGCCGCGGCAACGAGCCTGAATATTTTCTTCGGTCACGTCCCAGGCCATCCCGGCGAACTCGTCCGAAAGCAAACCGAGGAACGCGCCGAAAGCCGATTCGATGGGGATCACCCGGTAACCTACGCCCAGGTTGGCCGCCAAAGCCTTGGCATCGGAGAGGCTGATCTCGGATGTAAAACGCGACGGCATCATCACCGCCTCCACGTTGTCGGCGCCCAGGGCCTCGACTGCGAGTGCCAAGGCCACGGAAGAATCGATGCCCCCGGACAAACCCAATACCGCCCCCTCGAAGCGATTCTTGCGAGTATAGTCGCCGATTGCCAGCACGATGGCTTTATGGATGCTGGGGATCTCCTCGGCCACTGGCGCGACCGGGCCGGGCCGCGGACTTGCCCGCTCACCGTCCCATTCGAACTCGGCGATTTCCAGCGCCTCCTGGAATTCCGGCAAGCGGCGCACCACCTGCCCGGTGTCGTTCATAACAAAGGAACCCCCGTCGAAGACCAATTCATCCTGACCGCCCACCTGATTGACGTACACCACCGGCATGCGGGTGTCGGCGATTCGGGCGTGCACCGAGGCCTCGCGCTCGTAAATCTTGCGAATATGAAACGGCGAGGCGTTGAGATTGAGCATCAGATGCGCGCCCGCCAAGCAGGTCAGTTCCACCGGGCCGGCATGCCAAATATCCTCGCAGATGGACAAGCCCACGGGAACGCCTTTGAGCAGGAACAGTCCTGCGGCATCGCCGGCTTGAAAATAGCGTTTCTCGTCGAACACCCCGTAATTGGGCAGTTCGTGCTTGCGATAGACGAAACGTAGCTGGCCGTCGCCGAGCACTGCCGCGCTATTATACAAACGGCCGTTGTGGCTCTCGGGAAACCCGACGATGATCTCGATACCCGAAGCCGCCTGCCGAATCCGGTCCAACCCCGTCCGGCAGACGCGCAGAAAATCGGGCCGCAAAAGCAAATCCTCGGGGGGATAACCGGAGACGGCCAATTCGCTGAAAACGACCGCATCCGCCTCCAGCTCGTCGCGGGCCCTTTGGGCGGCGGCGATGATCTTGGTCACATTGCCTTCGATGTCGCCCACGCAATAGTTGAGCTGGGCCAAAGCCAAGCGCAATCGAATTCCTTTCACGTCAGACAATCCTTCATCCGCGCGCCCATTTCAGTGGGCAAATCCACCACCTCCACGCCGGCCCGGCGCAGGGCCGTCACCTTGGCCTCGGCGGTGCCGCGGCCGCCGCTGACGATCGCTCCGGCATGTCCCATTCGCCGCCCCGGCGGCGCACTCCGGCCGGCGATGTACGCCACGACCGGCTTGGAGACCCGCGTGCGGATGAATTCCGCCGCCTCTTCTTCCTCTTCCCCGCCGATTTCCCCCACCAGGATAATGCTGCGAGTTTCCGAATCTTCCTCGAAGAGCGCCAACGCATCGATGAAATTCATGCCGTGGAGCGGATCCCCCCCGATTCCGATGCAGGTGCTCTGTCCCAAGCCCTCGCGGGTGGTCTGCCAGACCGCCTCGTAGGTCAATGTCCCCGATCGCGACACGATGCCCACGCCGCCGCGGCGGTGGATGAAGCCGGGCATGATGCCAATCTTGCATGCATCGGGCGCGATGATCCCCGGACAGTTGGGACCGATCAGCACACACTCATATTCGCTGAGCGCTTCCCGGACGCGCAGCATGTGTAAGGTGGGAATCCCCTCGGTGATGCACACCACCAGGCGCAGCCCGCAATCGGCCGCCTCCAGGATCGCATCGGCGGCAAACGCCGGCGGAACGTAGATAACGCTCGCCTCCGCATCGGTGGCGCGCACCGCCTCGCGTACCGTATCGAACACCGGTAGTCCCAAATGGGTCTGGCCGCCCCGCCCGGGGGTCACGCCGCCCACCAGACGAGTCCCGTATTCCAAGGCCTGTCGGGAGTGGAAAGTCGCCTGCTTGCCGGTGAATCCCTGACAAATCACCTTGGTATTGCCATCGACCAATACGCTCATGCCTCTTCCTCCGCTGCCGCCACCGCCTTATGCGCCGCCTCCAACAGATCCGACGCGGGAATGATCGCCAGCCCCGACTGCTCCAACAGCTTGCGACCCGCTTCGGCTTCAGTGCCCTCCAGGCGCACCACCACCGGCACGCCCACGTGCACTTCGCGCACCGCGGCGATGATGCCCTCGGCGATCAGATCGCAGCGGACGATGCCGCCGAAAATATTGACCAGAATCGCTCTCACCTGGGAATCCGATAAAATGATCTTGAACGCTTCCGTCACCCGCTCGGCCGAGGTTCCGCCGCCCACGTCGAGAAAATTGGCCGGCTCGCCGCCGCACTGTTTGATCAGATCCAGGGTCGCCATGGCAAGCCCGGCGCCATTGACCATGCAGCCGATGTTTCCATCCAACGTGACATAACTGAGTCCGTGCTCCCGTGCCCGCCGTTCTTTCGCATCCTCCTGCGTCGGATCGTGCATGGCCTGGATATCGGGATGCGCATGGAGCGCGTTGTCGTCGAAATTGATCTTGGCATCCAGCGCCATCAACGCGCCCTCGGCGGTTATCGCCAGCGGGTTGATTTCGATCTGGCTGGCGTCCTTGTCCAAAAACAGCCGATAGAGGCCGTTCAAAAGGGCCACAAAAACACCTACCTGCTTTCCCGCCAGTCCCAATCCGAAGGCCATTTCCCGGCCTTGGTAGGGCATCGGACCTGCCGCCGGGTGAATGTGGAAACGCAGGATTTGTTCCGGTTGCTCGGCGGCAACCTGCTCGATGTCCATCCCGCCGGCAGCCGAAGCCATCACCGAAATCCGCCCTCGCCCCCGGTCGATCACCCAGCTCAAATACAATTCGCGCGCCACGTCGGTCGCCGCCTCCACCAGCACGGCATCGATCGGCAATCCACCGGGTCCGGTTTGCGGGGTCGCCAAGTGCGTGCCCAAAAGCTTTCCCGCCGCATCCCTGACTTCAGCGGGCGTCTCGGCCACGATCACCCCGCCCGCCTTGCCCCGCCCGCCGGCGTGAACCTGCGCTTTCACCAGCCAAGGCCCCCCGCCCAGGGCCGCTGCCGCCGCCCGGGCTGCGTCCCGGGTTCGGGCAACCCGGCCGGCGGGAATCGGGATGCCGTATTCATCAAACCAGGTCTTAGCCTGGTATTCGTGGATGTTCATAATGCCGCTATAATTAATTCAACCCCTGGTTGCCATTCTAAGCCAACTGCCTCATTCAAGGCGAGTCCATGATTAACCACCAGCAGCTGCGCCCCTGCCCGTTTTCCAAGTATCGAATCCAAGCATCCCAAGCTTGGCAACTGTTGTCCGTATTTACTGGATACCAGGCGGTTCTGAGCCTATTGCTGTGCATTGCGTTCCAATCCTCTTGGGGACCGGCCCATCTGGGCAAAGTCCATCCATCGCTGTTCCTCTGGACCGCTTACGCTTATTTCCTGGCCATCGTCGCTACCCTTCCGTTCCTAGGGTGGCGCCAACCCAACTATGTCTGGCAAACAGGGATGCACCTTTGTTTGGATCTCGGCCTCCTTCCCTTGCTGATATACACCAGCGGCGGGCTGGAGAGCGGTTTCGGCGTTTTGCTGGCGGTTTCGGTCGTGGCCGCCGGCATTCTGATTGGCGGACGCTGCGCCCTCGGTTTTGCCGCCCTGGCCAGCATCGACGTACTGGCGGTGGAAGCAATCGGCGATTGGTATCACGCTTTCGAAACCACGCATTACACCTACGCGGGCATGCTCGGCATCGCTTATTTCACCATTGCCTTGCTGGCGGTCGCCTTGGCGGGCCGGGCCGAACAAAGCCAGGCCCTGGCCGACCAACGCAAGGTGGACCTGGCCAATCTGGAGCAACTGAATGAATTCATCGTCCAGCACCTCCAATCCGGGATCATCGTCCTCGATACCGCCAATCGCATCCGCCTGATCAACGATTCCGCCTTGAGGCTTTTGCAGTTGCCCGCCAAACCCCGAGAGCTCAGCACCCTACCCGGACTGCTGGTGGCCGCACTGCGCGAGTGGCAAGCCCAACCGGCGCAAAATTTTGCTACCCTTATCAGTCAAACGGAACCGATTCAGGCCCGTTTCAGCCGCCTCCCCATGCACGGCGAAACATTGACCATGATTTTTCTCGAAGACAGCGCTTTGCATCATCAGCGGGTCCAGGAAAGCAAATTGGCTTCCCTGGGCAAATTGACCGCGAGCATCGCCCACGAAATCCGCAATCCCCTCGGCGCCATCAGTCATGCCGGCCAACTGCTGGGGGAAAGCGACGGTCTGGGTCCCCAGGACCTGCGCTTGGTGGAGATCATTCAAAATCATTCCCGACGGGTGGACGAAATCATCGATAACGTGTTGCAACTATCCCGCCGCAACTCCGCGCAACGGGAACGGTTGTTTCTGAAGACTTGGCTGGAACAATTCTGCCGGGAATTTCAGGAAACCGCCTCGCGGGATTCCCTGATCGATCTTCAGCTTCCCCCGGAATCGCCGAGTGCCTGGGCCGATCCGGTCCAGCTCAAACAAATTCTGTCCAATTTGTGCGGCAACGCCTTTAAATACGGCACGCCGGATAACGGCAAAGTTATTTTGCGCCTTCGTCACGATGCGTCCCAAAAGCCTTGTGTCGAGGTCATCGACCGCGGTCCCGGCATCCCCGCCGATCAGGCCCGGCGGATATTCGAGCCGTTCTTCACCACCTCCTCGTCGGGTACCGGTTTAGGCCTGTACATCGCACGGGAATTGGCCCAGTTGAACCAAGCCAAGCTGGAATACGATTTCGGTCCTCACGGCAGTTGCTTTCGCCTCACGCTCGCCAACGCCGATCTAGCCACGATAGAACTATGACTACCCCGCACGCACTGATCGTCGATGACGAACCGGATATTTTGGAACTGATGGAATTGACCCTGGCGCGGATGGACGTCAGAACCCGGAGCGCCACTTCCCTCCAGGAAGCCCGGAACTGGCTCGACCGCGAGACCTTTCAGCTTTGTCTCACCGATATGCGCCTTCCGGATGGGAACGGTCTGGATCTGGTGGCCCATATTCAGGAAAGCTTCCCCAACCTGCCGGTGGCGGTCATTACCGCCCACGGCAATATGGAAGCGGCGGTCAAGGGGCTCAAATGCGGCGCTTATGATTTCGTTTCCAAACCGGTAGATTTGAAGATTTTACGAAAACTGGTCGAAGCGGCCTTGCGGCTGGCCCACGAAACCGGCCGCAAGGACCGCCGCTCGCGCAACACTTTGTTGGGCGAATCGGAAGCGATGCGCGACATCCGTTCCAAGATCGTCAAACTCGCACGCACCCAAGCGCCGATCTTCATCAGCGGCGAATCCGGCACCGGCAAGGAACTGGTCGCCCGTCTGATTCACGCCAAGGGCCCCCGATCCGACAAACCGTTCGTTGCGGTCAATTGCGGCGCGATTCCGGCGGAGCTGATGGAAAGCGAATTTTTCGGCCACCGCAAAGGGAGCTTCTCCGGTGCGGTCGCGGATAAAAACGGCCTGTTCCAAGCCGCCGAGGGCGGCACTTTATTCCTGGATGAAGTCGCCGACCTGCCCTTAGCCCTGCAGGTCAAACTGCTGCGCGCCATTCAGGAAAGAACCGTGCGTCCGGTGGGCTCGGAACAGGAAATCCCGGTGGATGTGCGCATCTTGAGCGCCACCCACAACGACTTGAAACAAAGAGTGGAAGAAGGGCGTTTTCGTCAGGATTTGTTCTACCGAATCAACGTCATCGAATTGAACGTACCGCCGCTTCGGCAACGGCGGGAGGATATTCCCCAGTTGACCGAACGCATCTTGGCTCGCTTGACTCAAGAAAACGGCCTGGAGGAATGCCCGCGACTGACCGAGAAAGCGTGGACGGCGCTCTGCCAATACGACTTTGCGGGCAACGTACGCGAATTGGAGAATATTTTGGAGCGCGCGGCCGCCTTGTGCGAAAACCTAAAGATCGACGTGGCCGACCTTGCTCTCCCCGAGATGGAAACGATCCTGCCGGAGCCGCCTTCCGTCGAGGAAGCCATTCCCGCTGAGGAATTCTTCCTGGAAGATTACCTTCAGAAAATCGAACGGCGCGCCATCGTGGACGCATTGGAAAAGACCCGCTGGAACCGTACCGCCGCCGCGCAAAAATTGGGCCTGACTTTCCGCTCGCTCCGCTACCGGCTGAAAAAACTGGGCATCGATTAAGCCCAGTATTTTTTCAGCCGCTTGAAGTGACCCAACGCCGCTTTGACCTGCTCGTTGGTGGCTTCGTCCTGAAGTTCGTTGTTTTTGTACACCCGGTCCAGCAGGCCCTCGCTCACCAGAGCTTCCTTGATCCAGCGCTTGGCGAAGCGGTAATTGGTGGGAACCGCCGCGGCTTCTCCACTTTCCGGATGACGTAGTTGCTTGACCTGGGCGGCCTCTTCCTCGGAAGCTGCTTCTTCCGGACGAGCCTGCACTTCGACCGGCGCTTCGGCCGACGCTGTTTCTACGGGACCGGTCGCTTCGGCCGGATGGATTTGAGCGTAGAATTCGCCTGAGCTATCGCCTATGAAAGCGGTAATCAGGATATAAGCGATATAAACGATCAGCAGAATGGAAATACCGGCCAGAAGTGTCGTCATCATTGTGAATTCTCCCCCTTTACATCGGGTGTTATCGTTATGTTGCTCAACAGATTGTAGACTAGCCGATCTAGCGTACCTTGCACAAGCACTAAGCACCGGCGCTTCGAATCAGAATTTCCCCCCGTCCCACGGCGGCAAGATCGCCGCCGTAGCGGCGGACCCGCTTGAACACGGATTCGGAGGCGGCAAAGCGGCTGTCCAGGTCGCTCAAAGAAGCGAACCACAAGGGCAGATAAGCCAAGGTATGCGCGCCGCAATCGCCGAAAGTCGGCAGCATTTCCGCCGGCTGTTGCCATAAGAGCACCGTCCCCCGCTTCAGTCCGTACCCCAAGTAACGGCCGGTGCTTCCCATCACCGCGACGGTCCCGGCGATCATCCGCGAGGCGCAGTAGTCTCCCGCATCGCCTTCCACCAGAATGATCCCGCGTCGCATTTCGTCGCCCAAACGATCGCCGGCGTTGCCTTTCACCAACACGATGCCGCCGCGCATGCCGCGTTTATTGCCCGGCAGCGCCGCCCCCAGGAAATCCCCGGCGTTGCCGTCGATCTGAATCAAACCGCCGCGCATCTCGCACCCGGCGAAAAGATCCGCGTTGCCGGTCACCCGGATACGGCCGGACCGGAGTCCCATGCCCAAGTAAGCACCGGCATCCCCTTCCACGGTGATATCCAGATCCTCGCCGTCCTTGCCGATGCAATCGAGCTTGGCATTGGCGTTACGAATGACCCATCGGGAGGTGTCTTCCCCCTCGATTTGGAACAGCTCGTCCATCCGCAGGGTCTTTTTGCCGGACCACACCTTGAGCGCGGCGATTTCGGCGACGGTCAAATGGGGCGCCCCGCTCAACGGAGACAAATCCACTCGCTGCTTGGGTTCGGCCTTCAAAGTTAAAGTCAGCATAGGTCTACGCCATGATTTCCCTTAGGTGAAAATGGAACGGTCCCAGCTTGCCGCCATAGTTGCCGGCGCTGATCCGACGAATACCGTTTTTCGCCCCCAACGCACAGGCGGCTTCGATTCCCGCGCGCATGGCCCGCCGGATATCTTCCTCGGTCAGACCGTCGATGACGATCTCCATCACCGATTCGATCTCCGGCGACAATTGGGATTTCGTCACTCCCTTGAGGGTGGGACAGAAGGCATCGTTGGTGGACGCGTTGAGCGCCTTGTACTTGGAACCCACCTTGGAGCCGGAACGCACCACCCCGCCGGGAAACGGCATGATCACGTTGGGAACCTGCTTCATCGCCGCCACCGCCGCTTCGCACGCGGCCAGCGCCTGGGGTTGGGATTCGGCCAGGATCAGGAAGTTGCCCCCGCCGACCGCGCCTACCTGGTAGGTGAACTCCTCGGTCAGAAATTCCCCGTCCATCACCGGAACGCGCCAATAACGCTTGCCGCCGATCTTCTTGGAGATCTGAAAACCGTCGCCGAAAAAGCGCAGGTTCTTTCCCAAGGGGACCGGCTTGCCTTCCTCGATGCCGGCGAACAGCGCCGAGGTGGGCGAGGTCAACACGCATTGACCGGCGCGGGTTTCCACCTGCTTGGCGAGCGCCTTGCCGCCCATGGCGAAAAACAGCACCGACACGCCGGGGCGCCCGTCGGGGGTTTCCTCCGGGGACAGCTCCCGCTCGATGCCCGCCTCGCAGCCGCAGGCGATGACCGAAGTGGCGAATCCCGTCATGGCGCGCGCGCTGTGATAGGCCCACTCCAGGTTTTGGGCGGTAATGAGGGCGCGCGTGCCCTTCATGGGGAAGGCCTCGGCGAAGGTTTCGTCGATATGAACGCCGTTGATTTCCATCACTCGCGCCCTCCACAGGAATGCACCGTCACGCTGCCGCGCCCGTCCTCGCTGATTTCCTCGTCTCGGATGACGAAATTATCCAGTTTCATGGTGAGATAACGATCGAAGTAGGCTTCCAAAGACTTTTCGATGCCGGGGTCGTAGTCGGGTTTGACCGTGTGGGTCGTCCCCCACACCACGTCCACCACCCGGCCGTTCTGTATGACCAGCCGGCCATCCTTGAACACGTAATCGGGACGTTCGAACATTTTTTCCTTGTCCTCTTGCGGCGTGTAGACCGTGATGTCGGCCGCCGCTCCCTGACCCAAATGCCCCCGGTCGGCGAGCCCCAGCAGCCGCGCCGCTCCGGCCCGGGTCATGATCGCGATTTCATAGAGGGAATATTCACGCTCGATGCTCGCCAGGGGCGTCATCTTCTGAGCTTCCGGATGGAGGCGGGACAGTTGTTCGTTGCGGAAGGTCCGGTCCATCAGCAGGCGGATCAGGTGGGGATAGCTGGTGAAAGGCGCGCCGTTGGGATGGTCGGTGGTCAAAAATACCCGCCAGGGGTCGCTGACCATCAGGAATATTTCCAATCCGATGGCCCACTGGAGCGCGTTGACGAAGTTCTGGTCCCGATATTTGAAAGGCACCACCCCGCAACCGGCGTCGCATTCGATGTCCATGCACACCCATTTATTGGGATGGGCGTGGTGAACGTTGGCGTGCTGGCGCATATTGTCGCCGGATGCGGTGACCGTCTGGCCGAACAGCACCTGCCCCACGTCCACGGTGATATTGGGGTTGGCGTTGACCGCCTCCGCGATCCGGGCCGCCCCCGAGGAGAATTTGAAATCCCCTTCGGTGCCGTAGCTGTGGAACTGGATATGGGTCAAATGCATGGGCAACCCCTCGATCCCGGTGATCGTATTGAGGGTCGTTTCCATGTTGCCGGGCACCCCCAGATTACAGCCGTGGACGTGGAGCGGATGGGGGACGCCCAATTCGTGCACCGCAGTGGCCAAACTTTTGAGCACCTGACGCGGGGTGACGCCGTAATAGGCATTCGGTTCGTCCAAATCGAGCGCCCGCTGATTGAATTTGAACGCGCTGATGCCGCCCGGATTGACCACCTTGATGGCATGACATTGAGCCGCGTTCAGCGTCCAGGCCACGTAATCGTTGACAAGTTTCTGGTCGGCGCCGTCTTTCAGCAGGCGGAGAAGAAAGTCGTCGCTGCCGAGCATGGCATAACCGCCCTTGTCGAGCATGGGCGTGTCGCCCATTTCCATATGCGCCTGACGGGCATTGACGGGGAGAACCGCCGGCTCGAAGGCGGTGGTGAACCCCATCTCGGCATAGCGATAACCGGTGGTCCAGGTGCTGGGCGCCGCATGCCCGCAACCGGAGCGCAACAACTGGGTATGATAGGCGGGATCGGCGCGGTGATCCTCGGGCAGCATGGTGCGGGCGATATTGACCTTGCCGCCGCCGATATGGGTGTGCATGTCGATGGCCCCCGCCATCACCACTTTGCCGCGCAGATCGTATTCTCGATCCACCCGAACGCCCGGTTCCGGCTGGACGATACGCCCGTCCTGGATAAAAACGTCGCGTACCTGACCGTCGATTCCGTGCGCCGGATCGTAGACGGTACCGCCTGTCAATTTGATCAGCATGAAAGACTATCCTTCCTGTCGGTAATTGGCTTCTTACTTAGATCAACGCTTGCTCGATTTCCCCCAGCACCCGGGCCGTGGCGGGCAGATCGGTGTCACGGAGCCTGGCAAGCCGGACCGCCACCACATTGTCGGTTCGATAGGTATGGCCGGCGTGGTCGATGCCGGGGCAACCCACCGGAATGAACACCTCGGGTTCGCGTTCGAAGGTCATTCCGCCGCGTCCCACCGCAATCGTGGGCACCTCGGCGACCGGCGGCGTGCGCTGAGGGTTGTAGGCCGATACCCACAGCAGCGCATCGGCTTGCTCCTCGGCCAGCAAGCGTTCACCGTCGTTGAGATAGGGGTCGTATTCGGGACATCCGCGGCTGAACCGCAGCCGCAAGGGATAGCCGGTCTGCCAGCCGCACACTTGCGTCGCGGTCTGATCGCCTTCCATCCCGCCCAGGGGCAGGCCGCTGCAGCGGGTGGTATGGTTGAGCTCCTTGATCGTCTCGCACAGCGTCTGGACGGTCAGTTCGGCATGCGCCCAGTCCAGCGCGCCGGCGGCCCAGGCGATCACGCCGTAACGGGCGTTTTTGAGCCGATCGGCCAATGCCGCCAATTCGGAAACGGCGATTCCGCCCACTTTTTCAGTCGCGACTCGCTCTCCCTTGACCAACGCGCGAAGTACCGCCGTCACCGCGGGCAAATCGGCGTCCTCGCATGCCATTGCTCGAGGCTCGCGTCCATCCGGAGAAACCGCCGCCTTTCCCGAAGGGGTCTTCCCCAAATAGACGATATCCCGTTCCTTCGCCTCGACGAACATGCCGTCCACCCAGACGTGGCGCTCGAAGAAACGGGGGAAGCGGGCTTCCAAATCCACCCCCGCCACCACGATCAGATCGGCGCGGTTCTTGACCTCGGACAAAGTGGTCGTCATCCAACCGGCGTCCTGCTGCACCAACAAATTGCGCAAGGCGGCCCCGGCGTTCATGGTATCCACCACCGCCCCCAACCGATCTGCCAGAGACAAGGCCGCACGCATGCCGTTGACGTCGGTGGCCAAGCCGGCCACCAAGGGCAATTCCGCTTTCTTGAGAATCTCGGCGGCTCGAGTCACCGCCTCTTCCAGCGAGGCCGGCTTGCCGCCGACCCGCGGCCGAGCATCGCCCAAAGGCTGCTCGAACCCGGCCCGGGTAATCGAATCACCGTTTTCCACTATCTCGAGTCGACCGTCGTCGGCCACCCGAATCTTCAGATCATCAGCGGCGATGCCGCAGAACGGGCTGGGCACCTGCGTCCACACACCCGGTTCGATCATTTTCGCCATGCCGTCAATTCCTTGTTTGCGCGGATACTGTCCCGGCATTATAACAACTCACCGCCGCTTCAGAACACCTAAGCCTTTCCATCCCTTCCAAACGACATAAAAATTTGAGCAAAACCGCCAAAACAGATAAAATTAGCTCTTCTTAAAGCGCCCGTAGCTCAGCTGGATAGAGCGCAGGCCTCCGGAGCCTGAGGTCGCAGGTTCGAATCCTGCCGGGCGCGCCAATTAGATCAAAGGCTTACAGAAAAGCACCAAGATACTCGCATCCATGAATTTTCTGTTTGGTACGCCCTTGGTACGCTCATTCGCATTTTTCCCGGAAACGGATTATGAAAATGCCCCACCAGTACATCACCGACGAAACTGGAGCGGCCCAATATCATGCTTACCGTTGAAGTCGAACGCGAAGAAGACGGGCGCTATATCGCGGAAGTTCTCGAACTCCCCGGCGTCCTGGCGTATGGATCGGATCGGGCTGAAGCGATAGCAAAAGCCGAAGCCTTGGCCTTGCGGGTGCTGGCGGAACGCCTAGAGCATGGCGAAGACATACCCGACCTGAAAACCCTGTTTGCCGCGTGAGTCGTTGGCCGTCGTGTAAGGCAAAGCGTGTCTTGGCGGCTTTGATGCGTATTGGTTGGAAGGTGAAGCGTCAATCAGGATCACATCGGACATTGGCGCGGCCAGGTTGGCAAGACGTGGTTTTCGCCTTCCACGATAACGAAGAGATTGGGCCACGGATGATGGCGCGCATAGCAAAACAGACCGGCCTTAAACCAGAAGACCTGTAAACACCACAAGCCAAAACCGGAAGGCCGGAACCGTCCACCACGCCAGCGCCGACCATCCCGGTATCTCCATGACCATCAGCCCCCGGCCACAGCGCCATCGATGCGTGGCGGCTTCCGGTCGATAGTTCACTATTTCGCAATAAATCAGTATTCCATGATTTAACGTATAGGGAATAATAGAGACGGTGTAACAAGGATTTATCTTACCTCGCCTTGGTGTACTTCACGGTGGAATGCAGTCTATTGCGGTTTATTATTCACAATGCGATGAATTGTGCCAATTTTTGAAGGTCTTTGGAAATTTTCTTGTAAGGAAACTATCTGCCGTTGGAGTGGTGGTGGCCGGTAGCTACAGCATGGGCATGATGATGGTGGTCGGTGGTGCCTGGCCTTATCGATCGGTTCAGGCTTTTTACGCCGTCCGATGTTGGCGGTGTTCATTGCAGAATATTCGGGGTCAAGAATATTCGGGGTCAGAGTAAGAATATTCGGGTAGAGTAGAATATTCGGGGTCAGAGTAAGAATATTCGGGTAGAGTAGAAGACAGGTTACCACTACCGTAGCACCGACCTATCTGTTGCCGCCTCTTTCGTCTGGCGGTGCCTCACTAGCCGAGGCGTAGTCATGTTGGCCTGTCCTCCCTCATCAAACCGTGCATACGGTTTTATTCGCCCCCTCCCTGGGGCTCACCCCTGCGGGGCCAGCCTGCGTCTGTTCAAATTGGCTCCCGGCCAATTTGTCCCGTACACGGCTTTCCGATGTTCTTCACACCGAGGCATGCGCCGAGCGCCAGGGCGCCGTCGTCGGCAGCTTGAAAAGCCCATAACGTCCATAGATTATTCGGCCCGGAAAGCGATGATATCCCCGGCTGGCCAGCTTGTGACGCCGCCGCAGGTGGATACGCACCCGCTCTTCCACTTGCAGCTTCACTTTGGACATCACCCGAGTGCAGTTGCGGTGGTGGAAATAATTGGACCAGCCACGCAAGGTGGCGTTGAGTTCGCCCATGATCATTGGCATCGGAACCGGGGTGCGCCGCCGGTCGGTCAGCGCCTTGGTGCGATCTTTGATCCGCTGCACCGCCTGCTTGGACGGTTCCACGTGCGGGTAGTGTTTGCCACTCTTGCAGCTCCGCTTCACGCGAAAGCTGAATCCGAGGAAGTCGAAGGATTCCTCGCGAGCATCCACTACCCGGGTCTTGGTCTCGTTGAGGCTGAGGTCCAGCTTCTCCAAGATCTGTCGCAGCGCCGCCAGCGGCGCCTCGACATCCCCTGCGCACAATGCCACTATATCGTCGGCGTACCTCACCAGCCGACAGCGGTAGCGTGTTTCCAGTCCATGCCGTTCCCATATCCGATCCAGAAGATGCAGATACAGGTTCGCTAGCAACGGCGAGATCACCCCGCCCTGGGGCGTGCCCCGCCGATTGCTTTTGCCACCTCCCCTCGTCCGCCGTGTGCCGTCGTCGTCTTCTTCCACCACCGGTGCCTTGAGCCATTGCTTGATGAGCGCCAGCACCGCACCATCGCTGATGCGTTCGGCCACTGCCGCCAACAGCTTGGCGTGGGGGAGGGTGTCAAAATACTTCGACAGGTCCGCGTCGATCACTTGGGCGTGGCCGCTCAACAGGGCGTCCGCCACGGCATCCACCGCGTCATGGGCCGAGCGCTTCGGACGGAAACCATACGAGTGCTCGCAGAAGTCCGCCTCGAAGATCGGCTCCAGGACAATTTTGGCCGCCATTTGCACCACTCGATCCCGGATGGTGGGAATTCCCAGCGGCCGTTTGCTGCCATCGGGCTTGGGTATCCCTACCCGACGCACCGCGTCCGCTTGGTACGTCTTGCTTTCCAACTGCTTCTGTAGGCGTTGCAAGAATTGCGCTTCCCCTTCTTCTGCCTCGATGGCCTCGAAGGTCTGCCCGTCTACGCCGGGCGCGCCCTTGTTCGACCGGACCCGCCGATAGGCGTGACTCAGAATGTCCGCCCGGCACAGCTTGTCGTACAAGGCATAGAAGCGGAAGTCCGGCTCCTGATTGGCCTTGGTGTAGAGCTTCCTCTGCAGCGTCCTGATCTTTTCCGGGGTTCGTAGCACCATGGCACAAAATCGCCGGGAGCGATTTTGAACAGCTGCAGGCTGGCCCCGAAGGGGTGAGCCCCAGGGAGGGGGGCGAATAATCCCCTGATCCTCCACTCTTCGGTTGCGTGAACAAAGCAGGGCCCCTTCCCTCGGACCGGGTTGTGTTGTCCCAAGTCCTCGAACGGTAGTATGGACCCCTCCGACTTCCACGACGGCCCGGCACGACTTCGGCACTCGCCTTATACGCACCCGTTGGCGGTTCTGCCCCGCCACCGCCGCGGATCTCCCGCACTGCACTGGTTTTCTTCCGTTACCTGCCGCCCCTGCTACCCCGGGAGATCCGGTGGAACGCTTCCGTTCTCTCATCCCATCGACAGCGGCCTTCCCCTTCTGACCACAGGGTCGGCATCTCCAACTAATTGACGAGGCTACCCGTAGGTTCGCTTGCGCTACGGCCGGCAACTTCGCCCCTCGGAAACTTACAACCCCCGATTGCTCGGACGCTGCTTCCGGGCGCTACAAAGGTGTACGGACAACTCCTTTCGCGGGACTTTAACCCGCAAGAAAAACAGCCGGTTACGGCATACGGTCAGAGTAATATTTATGTTTCAATATTACAATTTCATGTGCTGGTAATAGTAGATAAATATTACTCTGACCCCGAATATTTGACCCCGAATATTCCGTCTTCGACCCCGCGGTTTTTCAGGTCGTTGAAGACCAAGAACCAGAACTTGGCCCCTTCACGCTCACTCATCCATAGGCCCAGCAGCTCCTTTTCGCCTTCCAGGTTGATGCTCAGCGCCAAATAAACTGCCTTGGTCTTCACCGGGCCATCCTGGCGGGATTTTACGAATAGGGCATCGAAGTACAGAATCGGGTAGACGGCCGACAGCGGCCGGCTTTGCCAAGCCTGGACCTCTTCGTGCACGGCATCGGTGACGTTGGAGATCAGCGTCGGGGAAACTTCGATCCCATACAGTTCCTCCAGTTGGGCCTGGATCTCTCGGGTCGACTGTCCCCGCGCGTACAAAGCCAGCACCTTGTCGTCGAAACCGTCAAGCCGTCGCTGGCGCTTCTTGACCAGCTGGGGCTCGAAACTCCCGTTGCGGTCGCGGGGAACGTCGATCTCAAATTGGCCGGCATCGCTCTGGATGGTCTTCCTACCCTTGCCGTTGCGACTATTGCCGGTGGCTCGGCCTTCCGGAGCATGCGGCTCGTAACCCAAGTGCAAGGCCATCTCTGCCTCAAAAGCGCGCTCTACTGCCCGCTGGGTTAATTGCTTCAACAGGCCATGTTCGCCCAAAATGTCTTCCGGACTCTTACAGTCCTGGATGAGTTCGTCGAGCAGGGCGTCGGTCTTTTTCTGAATTCTGGTCACTGGTCATTCTCCTGCTTGTCGATTACAGATAACCAGTTACACAGTTATTTGTACACCCTCGCGCTTGACAGCGACCGAGCTGTCAAGCGCCGGACTGCAGCGCCCTTGTTATGCATACATCAGTCGACCTTTGGGTTCCGGGATGGCGCGGCCAAGTTCTTGCGCAGTTTCTATCCACTCCTCAATAACCTGTCTGGCGTTGGTCACAGCTTCCTCATACGTTTCACCATCAGCCATACACCCGGGTAACTCTGGAACCTCTACTACGAAGGCACCATCTTCGTCGCTCCAGTAAATTATCAATTCATACTTAATCGACATCAGCATCTCCCAATCGATGTTTGACCAAGATACTCCGTACCTGTTTGACTTGGTACGGTTTCGCCTTCTTGCCCCGAGGCTGCAAATTGATGATCTCAGAGACATCGCCTCGTGTGAAGATGTAATGATCCCCTTTTATCCTTTCTTCAAAGCCAAGACGGGTCAGCAACTGGCGAAGGGAAGAGAATTCGATATTTGTATCCGCTCCGCCCGCGAGAATCTTGTCTCTCAGTTTCGAATACTTCCCCATACTTGTTTTTCTCCTGCCTTATCGGAACGTTTTGTTGCATAAGGGCGAAGTACATGCTTGACCAAGTGCCTCAGCTTATACAGATGCTTGTCATACCCCCGCTGTGCCTTGCGATTTTTCCGCGGCGGAATCTACCCCTCCATGCCTTGGCGGCGCGGCTGCTTCAGCGTGTAATTTCAAACCCAGTGCTTTTATAACTTTGAGTATGGTATCGAAGCCAGGGCTTCGTTCTCCGGAAAGGGCCTTATACAGACTTTCGCGTGACAGGCCTGCATCCCGTGCGACCTGTGACATGCCCTTGGCACGAGCAATGTCACTCAGAGCCTTAGCGATAAAAGCGGCATCGCCATTTCCTCGGGAGTGCGGAGGTGTTCGGCAACATCGTAGCGGGTAGTGATGGTTTTCGCCATGATACATTCCTACAGGTTTTGCGCGAGACGCACGGGCGAAAAAAACGCCCCTCCCTCCACATGGAACGAGGGGCGTGTTCCCTGCCGCCTGCCCGATGACTCAATGTCCGGCCAAATGATTCCACTGCGGCAAGAGGACGATGCTGTTGGGCAGCAAATCCTGCTTTTTGAGTGTATCGATGCGCGCCACGACTTCTTGGGATGTTAAATCGACCACGGTGATTTCGCCGTCTCGCATCCCCTCCAGGTTGAGCAGGGAATTTTGTACGAAGGCGTAACGCCAGTCCTTGGTGAAGGCCACGTGATGCGCGCCTTCGGCGGCGGGAATCGAATGAAGCAATTTGGGCTGCAGCAGCCCTTCGCTCAAATCGAAGATGTGCAAATGACCGGGCTTGGCGGTGGTCACGAAAAGCCGGTCGCCCTTGTCGTTAAAATAAATTTCCAGCGGGACGTTAAACCCGCGCTCCCCGAAATCGAAGACCGGGCGGGGCTCGAAGGTTTTCGACTGCGCCCGCCAGGTCAACGCCCAGAGAGTGCCACCATACATATTGGCGACGTAGGCGGTGGCCGGCTCGCTGGCGGGCACGAACAGCACCTCGACCGGCGCCACCCCGGAAGGGGACTCCTTGTCGGATACCTTGACGGTCCCTAGAACCTCGTTCGTGCTGGGCTGAATGACGGTCAAAGCCTCGCCGGCCTTGCTCATATCGGTGGCGTTTATGGTACTGGTGGCAAGCGCCCGGTCGATGCGATTATTGATGGCGAAACCGTGGGGATAAGGCGCCGCGGTTTTGATGGTAGCGGTCACCCGATCGGTGGCCGCATCGCCGACGACGACCTTGTCGCCGTCCATGCAGGTCACATACCAGGTTTGATTGTCATCGGAAAAGCTAATGTCTTCGGCAAACGCGCATTGCGGCAGATCGACCAAATCCATGCGATAAGGGAATTGATCCATTTCGATGACGCCGAGCTGCGAATTTCTCAAGAAGACGACATACGCCTTGCGCATGCTTTTGTCATAAAAAATATGATGCGCCTCCCATTCGGGATTCAGCGGAATGTCGACCAGAATTTTTCCGAAACGCGGCGATTTCGGATCGACGTCCATTATCGCAATCCCTTCGCGGCGCGCTTTCATGCCGAACAATGTCACCCCTTTCGGCGTCTCCAACCGCTTGCTCTCGTAGTTCACCATCGCCAGAATTTCAGCGCCGACCGGCCCGGTCGTCAGCGACAGCCCCGCAATCAAGAAGATAAATATTCGTTTGATGCTCATAAGGAAACCATTTCAAAAGTCACGACACTTCTTCAGAAGCAAGAAGGCTTGAGAGCGGCTCAGGCCGGTCGTTACCTTAAAATGCCTTCGCCGCCCGGATTCGATGACAAAGCCTCCTTTATTTCACTCCCCCTCAACCCTCACCGGTGGTAGGGTCGATTACCGTGTTGACCCGGCTGATTTTATTGGCCGGGAAACCGCCCTGACTGGCGTGCTCCCGGACGGCTTCCTCGCTGGGAGCGATATACACGCAGTAGATCTTGTCTTGGGTCACGTAGCTCTCCAGCCATTGGATTTGCGGTCCCATTTGCTGGAGAATCCCGCAGGATTTTTGCGAAATGGCCTGCAATTCCTCTTCGCTCAGATTGCCGGCACCGGGGATTTCGCGTTCGATCACGTACTTGGGCACGATTGCCTCCTTTTGGGTCGGTTTAAAAATGACCGGTCAGTTTTCCGGTCGGCCAAAAAAATTATCCGGGTAGGGTGTGTTCAAAAATATGGCGCATGAACGCGTGCAAGGGCACGACGGAACGCTCGATTTTCATGCGCAGCAAGGTGCCTTGCCAGTAATCGACCATCAAATCGGCCAATTCCTCCGCGCTCCGGTCGGTGCGAACCTGTCCCCGGGCTTGGGCCTGCACCAGCCCCTGCCGAATCTTGTCCCGATAGCAGTGAACCGCTTCTTGCAGAACCCGCCGACAGGTGTCGCTGGTGTCTCCGATTTCCCCCATCAAGTTGCCCAAAAGACAGCCACCCTTGAAATCGTTGCGGGCGGACTCCTGGATCAAGGTGTCGAAGTAACTCCGCAAAGCGCTCAGAGGGTCCAGGTCGGGCCGGGAAAGGAAGTCGTCCAATTGCGCGATGAACGGCTCGATGTAATGACGGATGACCTCGGCGCCGAAAGCCTCCTTGCTGGAAAAATAGTTATAGAAGGAGCCCTTGGGGATGTTCACCGAGGCCAAAATTCCCTGGATGCCGGTAGCGTGATAGCCGTTTTCCATGAGCAATTGAACGCCCCGGTCGAGCAGTTTCTCGCGGTTGAGTTGTTTGCGTGCTTCTCGGTTCATGTCTCAAATGATATGACCGGTCGTCTCGAAATGCAAGCCTAAAAAGGTACGAAGCCAGACATCGAAGTATCTCCACACAATCGGCGGTTTCCCGGCGGTCGATGGGCGCCTTTTTAGCTCCCATTTCCGACAGAAAATCTGGCCGAGACGGATCATAAATGCCGGTCCGGCTCCATTTCTTCGTGAAGGACACGGACGATCTCGATTTGCCCCGGTTGCACCCGATAATACACCATGTGATGTTTGACTTGAAACCGCCGGTAGCCCAGCCGGATAGAGTCGCAATTGACCCCGATCAATGGATTTTCGGCGATGATCGCGATCCCCTGAGCGAGCCGATCAAGATAAGCATCGGCCTGTTGGGGGCCCCATTGTGCGAACGTATAGCTCCAAATACCGATCAGGTCCTCCTCGGCTGACGCTCGCTTACGAATTTCATGCATCGGATGGAGGCAACCCCGCCTTTTGCCTGGCTTTTTGCTTGATTTCCTCCATATCGAGCTTCCCTGCGGGACCGCTTTCCTCGCCTTCGATCAAGGCCTGGACGAGCACGTGGCGCTTTTCCTGATACAGCTGATCCCGCCGGATCAAATCGCGGATATAATCGCTGGAATTGGCGAACTTACCACCCTTAACCCGGGCTTCCACCCAATCTTTCATGGGGTCGGGCAACGATACATTCATGGTTGCCATGATTCACACCTTTCAAAAATTATCATTTGGTTTCAGTATGGCAAAGATTGCCATAAACAGCCAAATAATTAACCGGGCCTTTATTAATGCTCATTGGAAGGGGGACTCCGGACGTTCGGCGTAAGTCTACTAGCCCGGAGCCGGGCTTCCCTGCGAGGATCACGAGGCGCTTGTTCAGCGTGAGAAAAGCTAACACAGAAAACTCACCTGCTCCCTATCTCGCTCTCGGGAGTAATGGATGACTTGATGGTCAATCTCCTACGGCTCCTGGTTCTTTGCGCCCACTTAGCAAGTAGTAAACACCATATACCGCCGCGGCAGCCAGAAAACCGGGCATGGCCTTGAAAATATCGTCGTCGAGACCGGCGAATTGCCACGCCACCACGGTTATCGTGGCGACGCCCATCATGGCGATCCCCACCGAGGTGGGAAGCGGCAAATCGAGCACCCGGACCACCAGTACCGAACCCAGGGCCGCGCCCAGGACGCTCCAGGCGATCAACACCAGAAAGAACACCCCTTCCGGCTCGAGCAGCGCGATCAGCAAGGCTAGCCCCGTGATCGAGAAAGTGCCCAGTTTGGAGGCCAGGTACGACTGACGCCACTGGGGCTGGATGTCCTGGGTGATGGCTCCGGAACAAACGATGATTTGCGAGTCGGCGGTGCTTATGGTGGCCGCGAACAGTCCTGCCAGTGCGATGCCGACGAAAACCTGGGGCAGCAGCGCCATGGTGATCAGCGGCAGGGCCAGCTCCGTCGGCTCCTCCAGCCCCCGGGCCACGTCGAGTTGACCGATGTCGGGCAGGATCGCCCGGCAGTACAGCCCCACGCCCACCGAGGCGATGAAGAAGGGCACGAACCAGAGAAAATAATACAAGCGCGCCCGCTTGATGGCACGAGTCGATTCGATGGCCATCAGCCGGGTCATCAGGTGGGGTTGGCCGATTACCGCGAAACCGGCGAAGAAAAACCCGGCGACGAATGGTCCGATCCCGAAAGTCAATTGATCGGGAAAGATTCGAACCAGACTCGGGTCCTGATTGCGCAGGTTGTCGAATAGGTCCCCCACCCCGCCCAGCTTCATATAGGCGGCCACCAGGATGCTGACCATGGCCAGCAGCATGACGAAACTCTGGGCGGCGTCGGTCCAAATGTCGGCCCGGATGCCGCCGGCATAGGAGTAGAGAAGCACGATGGCCGCCCCGATCAACACCCCCACATGCATCTCCCAGCCGAATAATGCCGTGAGCGCCGTCCCCCCGGCCTTGAACTGCCCCGCCGCGTAGACCGCCAGGAACAGGAAGGTGAGCACGCCGCCGGCGACGACGATCCAACGGTCGATGCTGTTCTTTCGCGTCCCGATCAGACCGGGCAGCGTGTTGACGTCGAGATCATGGGTGGCGGACCGGACCCGGGCGTGGATCGTGAGCCAGGCCAGCAAGTCGCCGACGAGCCAGCCCACCATCATCCAAATCGATTCGATCCCGATCCGATAGGTGTAGGCGATCATGCCGATGAACATGAAGCCGCTGTTGTTGGTGCCCACCGTGCTGAGGGCCGTCAGCCAAGGACTGACGCCGCGGCTGGCCAGAAGATAATCCTCCGGCGTCTTGCGCTTGTGGACGATCGCCATGGCCCCGGCCGAGGTCATCAGAATCATCACAACGATGAATGAGAAGATGGCAATCGTCATATCAGTTTTTCAGCGGCTCAGCCGGAAATACGCATAATGGATCATGGGATGATGCCAATGAAACCATTTGCCATATTACGCTGTTTCCACGCGGCGATCCGCCCTCTTTTCCCTAGCATGGAGCTAGGGTAAGTATTTTTACTAACTTTCAAACCTAAAATCCCTGTGTTACAAATTATCTGCAAAATTCCGCCTATATTTGCTTTGGTTTTTTGTTCATCCCCGAAGCGGAAACTTTGGTTGTGACTGACGGATGGCGAGGTCATATATGGCTGACCTGGATACGCCCAGACAAAACCATCTCCTCGACGCGCTTACCGAAGCGGCATACGCACGCCTTTCTCCTCAGTTGGAACGTGTCTATCTGTCATCCGGAGAGGTGCTTTCTGAATCCGGGCACGAAATGGTGGATGCCTATTTTCCCGCCACCTGCATCGTATCCTTGCTGTACGTGTTGCAGAATGGTGCTTCGTCCGAGATAGCCGTGATCGGCAAGGAAGGCATGACCGATGTCGGTCTCTTCATGGGCGGACAAACCACACCGAACAAGGCCGTGGTGTGGAGCGGCGGCTACGCTTATCGGCTACGGAGAGATCTGTTGATGCGGGAATTCACCCGCACGGGGGGGCGTCGCAAGGGGGTATTGCACAACGTATTGCTGCGTTACACTCAAACGTTGCTGGTTCAAATGGCACAGACGGCTGTCTGCAACAGGCATCATTTCGTTAACCAAAGATTGTGCCGCTGGCTACTGCTAAACCTCGATCGGCTTTCGTCGAATCAATTGACCGCGACTCAGGAATGGATTGCCGGCATGCTGGGAGTACGCCGCGAAAGCATTACGGAAGCCGCCGGAGAATTGCAGCGAGCAAACGTGATTGTTTGTAGCCGGGGCCGAATCACCGTTCAGAATCGAGCGGGACTGGAAGCGCGAGCCTGCGAATGCTACCAAGTGATCAAAGGGGAATGCGATCGTCTTCTCCCCTCCAACCTCGATGGCAATGGCCATTAAAATAAATAATGCGCTCCCAGACCGATATATTCCACTTTTTCGTTATAAAACTGACCGCTCGGCGAGAAACCGTTGAAATATTCCACAAGCACTTGAAGCTTCCGGCCCAAGACTTGGGTATTTTCAAATTCGACCCCCGCTCTGACCGATACATCGGTATTCCAATCGTTTTCCTCAAAATTCTTGAAGTCTGCCGCGACGATGGGGCGCATTGCCGCAAATTCAAAGCGCCAAGGGCTTCTAAACTCCATGCCATATTGGGTCGACCACGGTTTCATATCCTCAGGCTCCCTATGAAAAAGCCCTACCCCACCGCCATAGATCCGCAAGCCCAAGGGAAGCTCATAAGACAACTTCAGATCCAAGCCTTCATAGCTGAGATTCACACGCTCGAATTTATCGGAAACATGGCGCAGCAGAAATTCGTCCCCCAGATGCGAGCTCTGATGATAAATGCGAGCGAAAGCCGAAAACCGGCCTGCGCGCAGGCTCGAATAAATCGCTCCAATAAAATCGGTATTGACAAGATCGGACGAGGAGGCGCCCAGATTGAAATCACTGAAGATCCCTCCTTGAATCCCTGCTTCCCACTGCACCGCGGTTTGCCCGAAGTTGGCACGATAAAAGGGGATGGTTTCGCCGAAGCTGACGGAGCCGATATGTCTACCATCAAAGTTGTTGCTTCGGTAATTTCGATAAGCGGCCGAAAAATGCGGCCAGCGCGGATCGGCCAATAATGGCTTAAATATCTGACCGTCGGGCAGAACCCCGGTCGATAACCCCTTTTCTTCCTCGGCGACCTGGATAGGCTCTGAAAAACGGGCATCCTCAGGGGCTTGCGGAGCCGCTTTCGTAAGCTTGACAGCTTGAACGCCGGGGATTTCCGAGACGATCCGCACCAATGCCGCCTGCTCGGAGGCATCCAGGTCGGCGACCCGCAAAGTCACCACGCCCTCCCGGACACTTAATGACGGTTTATCCTGGTTGAAACTGTATTTCAATATCCCGGTGGCGTAACCGGCAATATACCTGTCATCCAGCTCGGCAGAATGAACAACGCATGCCGGCATCAACAGAATACCCAAAACCGCCAGCAATCGACAACGATTCATTATTCGTAGATCGATGCGCCTTCATCGACCATTAACTCGTTCTCCACCGATTTCACATTCTCCTGGCGCTCGGCCAGCTCTTCAGCCCTGTCGACACTTTGCTCGGAATCCACCGTGCCGGTCAATGTCACAACGCCGTCAACCGTAGTGACTTCAATTTGAGACGATTTGAGCATCGGGTCATTTAAAAAGGCCGCCTTGACCCGAGTGGTAATGACCGAATCGCTGACGTATCCGCCGGCTGATTCGGCAGCCGATTCGATTTCCTCTCCGGCTTTTTCCGTCGTTTCCTTAATACCTTGCCCAGCGCTTTCAGCCGCCTGATCGACTTTTTTTCCCGTTTTTTCCGCGGTTCCTTCCTGCTGGCAACCGGCTATTCCAAGAATGGCGGATAAACAACCCATAACGAGCATGTTGCTGACCGTCATTTTTTTCATGCACTCTTTCGTCGTTTTCATGGGGAACTCCATCGCGTTGAGTTTATAAAATTCGCCAGCTGACGGATCGCCGCTTACGAAAGTTGAAAGAGCCGGCCAAAATCAAACACTTCAAACAGGTCGGCTTTGATGAGTCATGCAAAACCTAGCGAAAAAACTGGGTTGCGTCTGTACGCTGCCGTACATAAGATCATAAATCGAGCTCTAAAAGCAAAGCGTCAATGTTGCAACAGGGTGATTTTGTTAAAGTGGACTCGACTTGGCAAAAGGAGCGACCTTCTGGAAAGCTGGCCATCCTTCACCACCCGAATTATCCGGCTGGACCGATCCATCAGATGAAACCATCTTCGCGCCCCATTACCCTCTTCCTATGCGGCGACGTCATGACCGGCCGGGGAATCGACCAGATTCTGCCCCACCCGGCAAAGCCGCATTTGTACGAATCGTACATGCGTTCGGCGCTGGGCTACGTAAAAATCGCCGAACAGGCGAACGGTCCCATCCAACGCCCGGTGGACTTTTCCTATATTTGGGGCGATGCCCTGGACGCCTTCCGCCGGGTGGGACCGGATCTTCGCATCGTCAATCTGGAAACCGCGGTGACCGCCAGCGAAGACGCTTGGCCGGGCAAGGGCATCCACTACCGCATGCACCCCGCCAATCTCCCCTGCCTCACCGCCGCCGGCATCGACTGCTGCGTCCTGGCCAACAATCATGTGCTGGACTGGGGCCGCTCAGGCCTGATGGAGACTTTGAGCACCCTGCATCGGGCCGGCATTCGGACCGCGGGCGCCGGGCGCGATGCCGCCGAAGCCGCAAAGCCCGCCGTTCTGGAGGTACCCGGCAAAGGGCGGGTATTGGTTTTCGCCTGGGGAATGGCGGACAGTGGCGTTCCGTACCAATGGGTCGCGGAGGAGACCCTCCCCGGCGTGAACTTTCTGCCCGATCTCGGCGAGGACAGCGCGGAAACCGTCACCCGGCAAGTGCGCCCCGCGAAACGAACCGGCGACTTGGTGATAGCTTCCATCCACTGGGGCGGCAACTGGGGGTTCTCGGTCTCTCCGGACCAGCGCGAATTCGCCCACCGCCTG
This sequence comes from Methylohalobius crimeensis 10Ki, assembly GCF_000421465.1. Classification (NCBI taxonomy): domain Bacteria; kingdom Pseudomonadati; phylum Pseudomonadota; class Gammaproteobacteria; order Methylococcales; family Methylothermaceae; genus Methylohalobius; species Methylohalobius crimeensis. Next base: position 1,340,811 of record NZ_ATXB01000001.1, on the reverse strand, counting down.
ATCGATGCGGCCGGCGTGGATCTGGTGCACGGCCACTCCTCCCACCACGTAAAAGGGATCGAAGTCTACCGGGGCAAACCCATCCTGTACGGCTGCGGCGACTTCTTGAACGACTACGAAGGAATTGGGGGGTACGAAGCATTCAGGGGCGATCTGGCTCTGATGTACTTTCCCACCCTGGAAAACAACCGATTGAGCCGCTTCCTTTTGACCCCCACCCAAACCCGACGCTTCCGGGCCAATTACGCGCCGGAGGCAGGGGTGGCTTGGCTCAAGGCGACTTTGAACCGCGAAGGAAAACGGTTCGGGACTCGGGTTACCCCATCAGGGGAACACGACCTGCGACTCCATGGGTACGGCACAAACCGTTCAAATCGTCGGTGCACCTGACGATGCCAGGGAGGGCATTCAATTCCCCCCTCATAAACGATACACTAAGCGAAAACGCTCGAGAGAAACGCATGAAGGCTTCGCAAAAGCGGCTCAGGGAAATCGCCTGGAAGGTCGGCAAGCATTATCCGATCCCTCTGTCGACCGATTACATCGCCCTCTCCATGGTCAGCCCTCATCTCGGTCAGGTGCACTGGCATGTGGACGAGGCGCTGATTCAAACCGCCGGCGGGCGCGAAGAGATACCGCCTCCCCGTCCGCCACTCATCGTTCGCGTTTACGACGTGACCGATATCCTGTTCGATGGCACCAACGCCCACGGCTTCATCGATCTGGAAGTCAACCGGCTTGCCGGCAACCATTATTTTTCCCCGCCCCGGTTAGGCAGGGATTATCTCGCCGAGATCGGCCGTCATTTCGA